>DAHWUD010000029.1 GCA_027331445.1 Candidatus Amesbacteria bacterium | reverse complement strand
GCTCCTGCAAAGCAGGAGAATGACAAATAATCCAATAAACCAATAAGCAAATAAATAAACCAATTATTAAATGTATTAATGAATTAAATTATTTTTACATTTATTGGGTTATTTGCAGATTGGGTTATTTGAAATTGTTATTCTCGTGCTTCGCACGAGTTCTCTAGCTTCGGCATACATCTTATCCTCGATAAATCTTGGGCGCTCCCTCCCATCGACCAGTGAGCTGTTACGCTATCTTTAAAGGGTGGCTGCTTCTGAGCCAACCTCCTGGCTGTTTAAGAAAAGAAACTTCCTTTCAAACTTAGATGTAATTTAGAGGCCTTAACTGAGAGTCATGGGTTGTTTCCCTTTCGTCGCATCAGCTTAGCCCGATGCGGCTTTCTATCATGATAATTCACGCTAGCATTCGGAGTTTGATTGAGTTGAATTGCTTGCGCTCTCCAGCCCATCCAGTGCTCTACAACCAGCAGAACTTTACATGACACGGTCCCCATAGACCTTTCGGGGAGAACCAGCTATCTCCAGGTTCGTTAGGTATATTGCCACTAACCACAAGTCGTCCCATGTCATTGCAACGACAACGGGTTCGGGCCTCTTGTCGCATTTCTGCGACATTCACCCTGCTCATGGTTAGCTCACCTGGTTTCGGGTCTTCCTGGATCAATTATATTCGCGCTATTCACGCTCGCTTTCACTATGCCTCCCCCCAAAATGGGGTTAAACAATTGATACAGAAAACTCGCCGGCTCATTCTTCAATAGGCACGACATCACCGCCTTACGACGGCTCTGTCGGTTTGTCCGCAAACAGTTTCAGGTTCTATTTCATTGGGTGTCTCACCCAGATTT
>DAHWUD010000028.1 GCA_027331445.1 Candidatus Amesbacteria bacterium | reverse complement strand
TTAAATGGGTTTGAAAACAATGATATTGCCCAATTCAGGTTTACTGTTTTGAAACACTGTTATGAGTTTGGTTGGCAAGCTGCCGTTTCAGCTTTCAAGGTGCCTAAAAGCACTTTGTTTGACTGGAAGAAGGCTTACGAGAAATCCGGCAAGAAGTTAAACTCCTTAGTTCCGGTGTCTACCCGTCCCAAAAAGACCAGGCTGATGGTCACCGATCCCCGGATGGTTGAGTTTATCAGGTCCATCCGGGAGGAATACGGCCGAGTTTCCAAATACAAACTCAGGGTATTTTTGGATGAGTACTCTAAAGTCCTAGGAATACCTGGGTATGGGTATCAAAAGATTGCCAAGATCATTAAGAGAAACCATTACTTCTTTGATCCTCCACCTAGACAGAAGCACAGAATATTCAAAGTGAGGCTAAAAAGCCATCCTAAAGAAATACTTCCGGGTTACTTGGAGATGGACGCGGTGACTATTTGGCTGTCTGGCAAGAAGTTATACTTTATCACCATAATTGATGTGGTTACCCGCTTCGCCTGGGTGAAATTGACTTTCAAACTTTCGTCTGCTCAAACCAAATTGGCTTTACGGGAGTTTATCAAACAGTATTCGCCTCAGATCAGGGTGATACAAACTGACAATGGACACGAGTTCTTAGCTGAGTTTGATCAGTACTTAGCGGGCCGGAACATTCCGCATCAGTTTATCTATCTAAGATCACCCAAAATCAACGGAGTAGTGGAACGGTTTAATCGAACTATCCAGGATGAATTTTTAAGCCGCTCTGATGAATTGTATATCCAAGATTGGGACAAGTTAAACCAAAAACTTATTCATTATTTAACCTGGTACAATACACGAAGACCAC
>DAHWUD010000027.1 GCA_027331445.1 Candidatus Amesbacteria bacterium | reverse complement strand
GAAATTTCATCGATTTTAAGGGTGTGATAGGTGTGAATTTTTACAGTTAAGGTTTTCATGGTTCCTCAAGGTTCATCGGACGTGATAATAATATCGCTGATATACCATTCATCCGTTGCGGCTGGCTGTGCCGCGCTTGCGTTCGCCGATATCTGTATAGCAATAATGGGAATAAAACTTATACTCACTATCTGCGGTGAATATGCCTGTAAATCAATTATTTGATCGCCTATAAATAATTTATAGTATCTTAAATTAGTTTTGTCGATAACAAGTTTTATAATTACAGGCATGTTACCCGCTGAGGGTGCAAATGGCGTGATTGTATAAACGACTAGAATATTACCGCCATTATTAATATATACTTGCCCGGTTTGAGATTGTATACTTACCTGATAGAGATATTCATACGTCCCTGTATAAAATGCGATTGTAAATGTTATCGGGCAAGCATTGCCTGGAAGATTATATGGAATAGCCAAGGCCGATAGGCCGATTGTATTGTATTCCTGTATAGGTATATAACGTGTCAGATATACATAGTCCGGGTGGGGGGGGTTAATATGGATAGCTACTCCATGAGGGGTTGAGGGATAAATGACCGGGTTAGCGTACGTTGTAAAAGGAGTCACGCTCCACGCCCATAAATTTATACAATCATCTAGGTATATAACTTTTCCAGAACGAAAAAAAGTAAATTCTGATCCGAGTCTGGTAGCAAGTTCCGTGTTATCTATATCCGGCTGCGCCTGATTAGTCCCTGTGTTGCCATAATCCGGATAGGTGGCAAGTCCGTTAATGGGTGTCATGGTTCTAGCTGTTCGCTCTTGCTAGGGTCTCCCCGTAGTTGTTGGGGCTGCGTGTGGGTCGAGACGT
>DAHWUD010000026.1 GCA_027331445.1 Candidatus Amesbacteria bacterium | reverse complement strand
GAATATACCTGATTTTGTGGAAATCTGATGGCATCGAAATGATTACTCATTCCGAAATGTATAGCGTCCTAGACATAAACCAAGTCTGGTATCCTTTGGGTCTTTATCAACTGATGTCTATCTAGATAGGAATGAAGTTATTGCCCCTAAATTCGTGGTTGGCCAATAAGCCCAGACAGTTATACCTATCTGGATATGGAATCGATCAGCGATTGAGAATCGTCAAGCATAGCAGTCCGTGCATATGGAGTCACTAGATTATCTGCGCTTAGTTGATTCTGATAAGCATGGAGCTGGTTTCGAGCAGTATTATTCATCCCTTGCTTGATCGAATTTTTAGCAGAAACGAGTTTATCTCTGAGCCCTTGATATGGGTCAGTTGTTTTAATAGCACCAATTCCATTGTAGGAATCTAGTTCTGAGATTAATGAATCTATGGTTACAGTTGCTTGTCCGAGTATAAGGTTAATTGAACCATCGGGATTTTGGAGCACACTTACAGGTACTTCTAAGAAGCTTCCAGTTACCATGTTCACTGTAGTAGGACTAGTATATACGGGGGCTCCTCCGGCTGGCGCGCCCACTCCAACAATCTCGACAGTATCCGATGTTCCAAGAGCTGATTGAAGACTCGGGTATGTTTGAAGAAATTGCACCGCAGGTAAATCGCTCACAATAAAATGACTACCAGGTGTTGAAACTGGGGTCACAATCCACTCTTGCCCGTTAATTTGATTGCCCGAGGCGTCAGCGATCAAGTTCTGATTTTCAAATTGTCCAATTGCATAATTCATCCCCACATGTCGGCCATCGTCCGTATAAAGGTGGAGATCAACATACGGGAGCTTAAGCGGTTGACCGGTACCCGCTAAAGTAGACACATTATTCTATATAATTTGTGCTAATTTATGGGGTGATTTATTTGAAAGCAGCAATTGCAGCGGAAGTTAAGGAAGAAATTTTAAGTAGGGTGAAGACAGGGGAAGT
>DAHWUD010000025.1 GCA_027331445.1 Candidatus Amesbacteria bacterium | reverse complement strand
TCATACGCCATGGAGTACTTCAACTTCCGCCCGGAGATGACCTTCACCCTGACCCAGCTGGGATTACGGCACAAAATATACCAGGAATTGATTAATCCGTAGGCGCCGGGACATGAGTGGACTGGGATATGTGGGTGCCACTTAAAAAAATCATTCTCTTCCTTCTGTGATCAATTAGCTTATTTTTTAAACCACCCTTGTTCTTTTGACGTTACGCGCCTGTGACAATTGCAGCACAATACCTGACATTTTTCTATCTCGCTTTTAATTTTTTCTACTGTGGCGCCTTCTGCAATCAATTGGGACAGGGCTTTATCCTTCCCATACAGGTGATGAAACTCCAAGACCGTGGGATCGGATTCTCCACATATCTCACACGGGTGCTTTAACAGATAATCCCAGACGAAGTCCCGCGCAGCTATGCGGTTTTCCGATTTTTTGGTTTTAACGTTTTCCTTATGCTCTTCTTTGTGCTTGCGATACCAAATATCATTCTCTCGCTTGCGGCACTCTCGGCATACGTTCTGTCAAGTATACGGTTTAGGAATCACTTCTTTCTAAGCCGCTGAATTGTAAAGGTGCTTGTATTGGGTGGGTGACATCTTCAGGGCCAGATGGATTCTCTGCCGGTTGTAGTAGTTAATGGTTTGATGAACTGCTTCGACTAACTCTCCCAAAGAGTTGAACCGGTCAAACTCCAGTCCCAAATCGGTCTTGAAGTTGTTGTAAAAGGATTCCTGGTAACCATTCTCCCATGGAGACCTCTTCCGGCTCATGGAAACCCTGACTCCCAGTTTCTCCAAAAGTTTTGTGTATTCCCCGCTGGTATATTCAGCCCCCTGGTCGGTGTGTACTACCTTGGGAATCTTACCCAGAGTTTTTACAGCATCAAAGAAGGCTTCTGTAACTAGCCCTTGTGCGTGTCTGGTAGATACATGCCAACCGACAATTTCCCGGGTAAACAGGTCCATAAAAGTAGCCAGGTAAACTACCCCTTCCCGGTATGGAATTCGGGTGAAATCTCCCACTAGGATAATTCCTGGTTTGATGGGCCAGCTGCCTTTAATGAGATTGGGATATTTGGTTTCCAGCCTACCTAAATCCCGACGCTTACTCCATCTAGCCTTTCTTTTGTAGGGCCTGATGCCACAGAGCTTCATCACCCGTCTTACCCTCCGTTTACCTGTTCCCAAGGCCAAAGCCACCCGACGGTGGCCGTAACCGGGATTAAATGATAATACCTGGAGGATTTGTTCTTTCAGAAGCTCATCCTGGTTTTTCCTTTTCTCCCGGGGTCTGTAGAAGTCAGCCCGGGATACACCCAGAGTCCGGGAGATGACCGCTTTCCCGTACTCGGGTAACTGTTCCCGGACCAGATAACTAAGTTCGGCTCTTTTTTTTTACCTTCTCGAGTTCCACGGTTAACACCCCCACAATCTCCTTTAGCATCTGATTCTCCTTTTTAAGATGGTTGAACTCCAAAAGACTTACTGTACCGACGGCCTTTTTTCTCAACCAATTATAAATAGTCCTGTCTGAAATCCCATACTGCTTGGCCAAGCTAGATACCACTTCCCCTGTCTTCACCCTACTTAAAATTTCTTCCTTAACTTCCGCTGCAATTGCTGCTTTCAAATAAATCACCCCATAAATTAGCACAAATTATATAGAATAATGTGTCTACTTTAGCGGGTACCGGTCAGCGACACCTTACCGCGTACCGTTAGGCCTGATTCAAGACTCGATAAGGCCAATCTTTTTTTTTAGCCAGTCAATTTGCACCTTCAACTGACCAATCTGCCGGTACAGTTCAGACTCCAGTTCTTCATGGTCTTTCTGGACTATTTCCCGTTTTCCCGCAAACCCTTGTTCCAGAATGGAATAAGCCATAGCTTTCCATTTGGTTACCAGGGATGAATGGACTCCATAAATGGCTGAGAGCTGAGTGATGGTCTTTTCTCCCTTAATGGCATCAATGGCCACTTTGGCTCTGAATGCCGGCGGATGGTTCCGTCTGACCCCCTTGTTTTCATCCATGTTTTGTCCCTAAATTCTACCTTAGGTCACTGTCTAAATTTTGGGGTCCAGTATACAACCTCCAATTTTTTCCTCACTTACAAATTCTGGCTCCTTTTTGCAATGCATCAACCACATTTCCTTTAGATACCCCACTACTTCCACAACGTCATCCCGAGTTCCTAATCTAATCTTCATGCACCGATTTTATCAAACCCAGCTTTTCAAAGCTCAATTTCATCCCTTTGGAGGTCTCAACCACCGGGTCATCCGGTTTTATCCATCGATAATTTTGAGACTCGCCAGGATCAACCTTCAACTCATCAAGGACGGGTACCCCTTAAAATGCACTAAGTTTCTATATAATTAGAAACCGCATTTAGGGGGTGATTATTTCGCCAAAACCTGTTATTGCCACAGAAGTCAAACAAGAGATCCTGGCCAAGGTCAAGGCCGGAGAGCCGGTCTTGGCACGGGCTAAAAGCTATGGAGTGTCAGAC
>DAHWUD010000024.1 GCA_027331445.1 Candidatus Amesbacteria bacterium | reverse complement strand
CTCCCTAGCCAAAAACCTTTGTGCTAATATAAACTCAATTCCATGTTCTTTCTTCTTTTACTTCCGTTTATCTGGTTGTTTTCTCCCCCTCCCGTCTCCGCCCAGATTTTAAATCTCAATAGCGTTAGTTCCAGTTATGTCCGTCTCACCCAGTTCTCGTTTCAAAACCTGGTCTCAACTTTCGTCCAGGACAGTCTGGTCATCATCGGCGTCGTCTTTTTAGGTTTCATTCTGTATGGCGGTCTCAAATGGATCTTCTCCCAGGGAGACAAGGACAAGTTGGCCGGGGCTTCCAAAATCATCTCCGGGGCCTTAACCGGTTTGGTCATCGCCTTCTCCATCTTCATGCTCCTCCGTCTCTTAAGTATTGCTTTCAATGAAAACCTCTTCCACATCTGTATTCCCGCCTTGGGTGATACCTGCCCCATTGTCCCCCTGCCGACCCTCCCTGCCATCGCTCCCGGCGGCAATCCGAATATCGGTGCCCTTTGCCCGATCAACCACAGCTGCCCCTGCGGCGGCAACGCTACCGGTGCCTTTGCCCAGGATGGTGTCACCGCTCAGGGTGCCGACGCTTGTTACACCTGCTCCGGCACTTCCGGTTGGGTCCAACTAAACCCCACCACCTACCCCTACCCCAGCGCCTGCAGCACCCCCATTACCTGCGGCGTCTGCAACAACAACTGTCTTGCCGACACCCAGGCTTGCTACAATAATTCCTCCTGCTGCAGTGGCTACTGCAGCACTTCCCTCCGCTGCGCTCCTGCCCCCACCCCCACACCAACCCATACCATATGTGATAACAGTAATCAGTGCCAAACTGTCGCCGGAGCCGGTATCAGCCAATGCGGCGTCAACAACGACTGTATCGGGCCCGATAAACATCTTGCTTGCCTAGGAAACACGTGTCTGATTGCACCGGGTCCCGGCCCCAACAGTTGTTTCCCCCTTTCAAGTAGTTGTAGCAACAGCACCTCTCATCTCGAATGTTCCAGTTCCACTGGAATCTGTAACGAAGTCGCCGGAGCCGGAACTAATAGCTGTACCGATCTCGGTGCCACCTGTTACGCTTCACCTCCTAAAGAAATTCTGTATTACGCTTTTAATGATGGCAGTGGTAATACAGCTGTCGATTCTTCAGGCAATGGCCTGACAGGCACATTAGGGAGTTCGGCTCAATATACTACCCAACAAGGTTGTGGGGGTGCGGTATTTTTTGATGGCACCTCAAAAGGATACGTCCAAGCACCCGCCCAGACATCTAATGGAGATTTTAATTCCCCCTCTTTTACTTATGCCGCCTGGATCAACCCCACTCAAAAAGCCGACCTATCAAGTCGGTTTGGGTATATCATTGACGTCGACAGACCGCTTAATTTTTATTTGTATCCATACACCCACCGATTGAAATTTACTGCCTCGTGGGACAATATTCCGGGAGTTAACTGCCTGAATGGTTTTATGCATTCTGCTGAAATTACGTCCAGCCAGTCTATTCCCGACCACACCTGGACTCACGTGGCAGTTACCTACGATGCTGTAACCAGCACCGCCACAATTTATATCAATGGGGTACCGGATGGATCAACCACCATGTCCCCGCCGGACATATACTGCGATGGCCGCACCGTTACTGTTGGTATCAGTGACAGTTTTTATGATGGATTCATAGGTCTTATTGATGAAGCTAGGCTATACAATTACGCCCTCACCGCCAATCAACTAAATGCCCTATACCACTTTTGTACACCAACCACATCAACCCAAATAGTTCTTAACTCAGCCACGGGTTTAAGTTGCAGGTCCGTTTGCGCAAACCAAGGACAGGTTGCAGTCAGCGTTGGGTACGATTCTTCTGCAACAAACGGCTACAGTTATGGCACTTATTTGGGGAACTGCCAAGCCTACCCGTCAGATACTAACACTCAAATGCTAGGTTCTTCCGCCACATGTTCAAACGGCTCTGAATCCCATAAGACCGACTGGGGATATTGTGCTTGTCAAAAATAAAATAGACCACCCCTTCTAACCGTCCCAGGTTAAACTCCTAGGACCCATTTCTACACTACTGGCATAAGTTGTGATGTTGTGTGTACCAACACCGATCAGTTCCGCACCAAGGTTGCACCTAATCCGGCATCCTCAATTCTTTTAATGAAGCTCTGATAAAAAACTCCCTCATTCCCGGTTGTACGGCAGGGTTTAAAAACCCTTGTGTAAAAATAGCTTCCGAAACCCCCTCCAAGATACCATCAACTCCGTGATTATTCCCAATCCGTCAAAGCTTCGGATTGCAACCACCTCTCTCTGCTGATAACTCCTACCGCCGACGCTTCCGTTTACTTCCCTCTTCCTTTTGGCTCGCAGTTTACCTACCAGATCACCTCCAGTTCTACAGCTCCCCAAAATGCTGCCGCCTACGTCTGGGTCCATATCACCTCCGGCCTCCCTCCTGCCACCTGTTTTTTACTCTCATTCAGGACCACGGTCTCTGGAAAGTCGCCCGCCTCGACATTTTCCACCCTGTCAGTTCTTCCCCCCCTCCCTAGCCAAAAACCTTTGTGCTAATATAAACTCAATTCCATGTTCTTTCTTCTTTTACTTCCGTTTATCTGGTT
>DAHWUD010000023.1 GCA_027331445.1 Candidatus Amesbacteria bacterium | reverse complement strand
ACCCGGGTGGTCCCTAGGTCCCCGCTTAGATCCAGATCCCCTGCCCGGTGGACTACCACCACCGGGCCGGCCGCGGTGCTGATGGTACTGCCGGCGGGAGGAGCAGAGACCAAGGTAGACAGGGTTGACCCGGTAATGGTGTTGGGATTTAAGGCCACCGCATTGGGGGCCTCGGCCAGCAATCTCTGCAGCATATAGTTGTAGGTGTTTTCCGGCTTACCCAGGACCCCCGTCCAGTCCGTCCCGGTGAGATTGTCCCACCAGCCGTTGACGTTCACATTACTCGAGGTTACCCCGGTAAACCCGCTGGCAAAGGCCACCCCGGTCAGGGTGGGGTTGATGCCGGCCACCTGAGTCAGGAAATACTGCTGCTGGGGCAGGGAAGGCACCAGGGACTTGATGGTCCCGCCGGCCCCGGCAGCCACCACGTCTCCCCCGCCTCCCGCCTGGTACCAGGAGACCGTGGGGGGAATAATGCTGACGATATTACTGTTTTCCGAACAGGTATGGCCGTCAGAGGTGATGCCTTTGATACTGACACTGGCCGTCCCCAAGGCGGTCGTACTGGGAGTCATGGTGGTCGACGCCGACGTACCACTGATGGTGACCGTTCCCGACGGCGAAATACTGGTTCCTGTAGCCGTAGTGGTCAGCGTCCAGGTGCCTTTACTCATCCCTCCCGGCCCGGTCACGGTAAATTCGGCCGTACAGGTCGCCCCCGGCCCGCCCACAACCAGCGACCCCGGACTGCAGACCAGAGATTTGCCGGAGCAAATAACTGGGACCGGAGTCGGAGTCGGGGTAGCACAATTGGAATTAATACAGGAATCTCCACTGGCGCAGGTACCACAGCTGCCGCCACAACCGTTTCCCCCACAGGTTTTACCGTTACAGTTGGGGGTACAACAGGTTTTGGTGCCACTGCAAGTCCCGCCACAAGTATCAGAACAGGTTTTGCCTTTACAGGTGCTGGAGGCGCAGCTACAGTCACTAAAACAGTTTGATGTGCAGCCAGAACCGCTGCATCTTTCAGTCCCGCAACCGCCACAGGCTGCAGTGCAATAACCATAGGTATCATAGGAACAGGAGGCTCTCGTACTGGTAGTCAAGCAATTGCCATACCTATCTACATTCACGCAACAGATCGAGCCCGAGCAGACCCAACCGGCTTGAACACGGGTGTGTACGGAGAAAAAAAACACGATGTAGACTAAAACGGAGATGGCTGAAAGGTACAGGATTTTTTTCACTGTTTGGCCGAAAAGATTAATCCGTCTGTGTTGAGAATCGGATCCATATAATTTAGCATGGAGTTGGCGCTGGATTGATCGGCGAAGAGCAACCCGCAGTCCATGAAGATATAATTAATTCTTTTGATGTCATTTGGTTCCAGCGGAAACTCAACGGGGTCTATATATAAATCAATGGAGTTGACGAGCCCGAAAATATAACTTTTGGGGTGGGTACACCCGGTGAAAATCAAATTATGAAACTGAAGGGGGTTGTTGAAGGCTACCAATTGATCCTGGGGGGGGAATTTGGCCGGTTTTAAAATTAAAGATGATGAAAGGGTGACTGGGATTTGTGGATCTCAGGTATGAAGAATATTTGAGTAACGAAGTCTTAGAGGATAATTGGATTTGACTGTTTTTCAGGTGATTTAAGACAAGCGTACCCGAACGGCGGTACTGATAGGCGCCCAGCAAGACCAGGATTATGACAAAAAAGGCACAGATTGAGAGGACCACTAACCTTTTTGGCTTCATTAAACCTACGATGGCATCTATGTAACCTGGTGTCAAGTGGAGTGCGAGCAGAAATATGGGGATTAATACAGACGAAAATCCTGGCCGGGACTTAACCGGGATTAAGTTACGGGGAAATTATTGATACCACTGGATTATTTATGATTTGATCGTCATCCATGGTCGGCCCGGAGATGATGGAGGGGATGTCATCGGCCATCCAGGGACAGGCACTATATTTCTCGGGTCGGCCGTAATCCCAGTGTGAGCTTAAAAATTTAATATCTGCCAAGGCGGCGGTAACCCTATGGATATCGGTGTTTCTGGGTTTGTCGCCATTGTTTCCATTGATGAAAAAACGATAATAATATGGGTCATCGACATCAGGTAAATCGTGGACGTCCCCGTTGACGAAAATCATCCTTCCGCTGGGCAGGAGTTGTAGACTAAAGACTCCAACTGGGATAGCCGCCCCATCATGCCAGGCGGCGAGGGGGTAAAGACCGGCATTGATGTTGTAGGAGAGCAAGTTGTCAATGAACGGCTTTAAGGGGGGGGTAAGGTATTGATCTCTGGAAAATATAGTGCAGTACGAGGAGTCGAGATAAATTTTGTCTAAACCGAGTTTTTCTGGATCAAAATCAGTATAACTGGCGAACCCCGGAGCTCTTCTTGATCCACTCAATAGCTTGAGGGGGGTGCCCCTTGGTGATTGGGCCGGCAGCGAGCCGGTTTTTTTGACATAAGCGACTTTCTGATCGAGTGTGGGAATGGAATTTGATTTCATCAGTTCCCGAAAATAGGTATTGTTTACGGGGTTGTTGACCATGATTTCGATGATGGTGTCTTGCATGCTTTGGGGGTCAATGATTTCCATTCCATCCATGAATTCAGGAATGCCGACCATCTGGTCTTTTTGCGGCTCGGGGAGCTCAAGTTCCTTGATGGGTGTGGCTGGCGGGGGGGTTTCCGACTTAAGTATGGTTGCGGTGGGAACCGCGGTGGGGGTTTCCTGTTTAGGGGGAGTAAGCGTGACCGGAGCAAGGGTTTCTGCAGGTGTACGTGTGGCTGGAGCCGTGGCTGAGACTTCCGGTGGGGCTGTGATCAAGGTTACCGGAGAGTTGGGTTTTTCGCAGGCGTCCGTTAAAGCTGCTAATCCGACTAAAGCCAATCCGTAATTAAAGGCTTTACGGAGAGCTTCTCTCCGGCCGGGATCAAAACCGGGTTTTTTGGACAGATCGGCCTTGATAACCCTGGCCACATTTTCCAAGTCTTCCTTGAATGACACGACGGTTAAGAAATCCCTCCAGGTGGGATTAATTAAATGGGTCTGAGCTGGCAGACACTTGTTTATACTCTGGTTGACTCGGGGTGATTATATCACGGGCCGGTACCCCTCAAATTAAGCTTTCACGGCCAAAGCCAAGAAAGAGAGCTTTAGGCCGTGAAAGGTTATGACTTAAATCCGGTAAATCCGGATATCACCTGGCTGACGGGTTTTTCGACCCAGTAGAGGTCACGCTCGATCCCCAACCCCCATCGTCCCCGGTAAGCTTCCAGCTCACTCAGAGTTGTCAAGTACTCCTTTTGTTGCACAAGCTTTCTAAGCGGGCAGGCTTAGAAGCTTAGCTTTGAAGAGGGCTGGTGG
>DAHWUD010000022.1 GCA_027331445.1 Candidatus Amesbacteria bacterium | reverse complement strand
GCCATTCTGGAGGATTTGAACATCATCACCTCGATTAAAGGCATAGACAAAGGCACCGCGACCACTTTCCTTGCGGAGTTGGGAAACATCGACAATTTCGACTCGCATAAAAAACTTATTGCCTTTGCTGGTATTGAGCCGACCGTTTATCAATCAGGGAAATTCGATGGCAAGAGCAGAATTTCAAAACGCGGCAATCGCCATATGAGAAGAGTTATCTGGATCATGACGACATGTGCAATTCAGCACAATGACACATTCAGGGCATATTACACGAAAAAGAGAGAGGCAGGCCAGTGCTACAAAAAAGCGGTTTGCGCAACGGCTCATAAGCTACTTCGGGTTATCTTTGCCCTGCTTTCTCAAAAGGTCTATTTTGAGGAGGACTGTGCATAGTTGACACCTATGATGTAAGCGGCGCTAACATTTTTGGCATGTTATGCCCTGAAGTCTGCGCCGTAAACCCATCCCACGACTGTCAATTTTCATTCAAAACTTGCTCTGTGTTGTGGAATATGACCGCATAGTGGATTGCGTGATGGCAACACCGGTTCATATTTTTATTCTCCAAAAGGAAGGCCCGGCCTGCGCCGGGCCCTAAAACATCGAATACCTTTTTGGGGCATTTAAGCCGTCCCGAATTTTTTCACGCCTAACACAGCCATCGCCGCAAGGCCGAGGCTTAAAAGAAGAAAGGTCGGCGGCTCTGGGACCGAGGAGGGAGGCGCAAGTACGGACACATCAAAGTCGGCGGTGTCACTAACATATTCCCCTGTATTTTCACCAAAACCCTGGAGGGTAAACGAACCCGCATAAAGTCCGGCCGGCGTTCCGGCGGGGACGTCCACGTCAAATAACAACTGATCGGTTACGCTGTCGTCGGGATTAAGCGAGACAGGCCAATTATTCCAAAATGGGCTGTCATCGAGGGTAAGCGGAGAGTCAATACTGGGCGAGTCTCCGAGATCAAGTATGTCGGTGTTCGAACCCGGGGCCATTGCACTTGCGTTAAACGACACCGTCTGATCTGTTATGTTGTTGAAATTTACCGACTGCCCCGGATTCGTCAGGGTCAGGGTGATTGTGTCCGCTGTTGCCGTACGGCCCATGCATATAATGGCGACGGCAACCAAAGGCATCAGGTAAAACCATATTTTCCGCATCTCACAAATCCTCCTCATATATTTCTATATTTCCTAGGGCAACGTCACCCGCTTGCCGGATGAGAACGTGCCGCCGGTATATGTCCCGCCCAATCTTAAAACCGTCAAAGTCCCGGATGCGCCAGCGCTGGTCGGGAACGTCACAATGGCAGTGGCAAAGCCGCCGCCGGCAATGTTGCCCAATGACTGCGGAAGCGTCGAGCCGACGGCCGATCCCAAAGTCGCAAGCGTAAGAGTCGTGTTATCGGCCGCGCTTCCGCCGTTGTTGGTCACCTTTACCGCCGCCTGGTAGCCGCCGGACACGGCGGAAAGCGACGATGTCACAACGAGGCTCACCGGGCTTGGCTTTACGCTTATCGTAAGCGTGCCCGTTGCGCTTCCGGCATAGCCGGGGGCCGTCACCGTGGCTACCACGGCATAGCTGCCAACCGCGGTTGGGGGCGTCGTGCTTCCGTTATAGGTGACATTCACCGCGAGGCCGGAGGGGTTGGTGGTGACGGTCGCGGGCCTTGGCGTGCCGCTATAGTACTGGTTCAAGTTTGAAAGCGTCACGGTGGCCGTCTTGCTGGCTATGCCCACGAATTCCATAAGGCCGTAGTTACCGGGATTCTGCTCGGGATCTGATTCTCCCGCGTTTGTCACCCATACATTGCCGGCGGAGTCTATGGCGATGGTGCCGTGTCCGGAGTCGGAGCTTGGATTTAAATATCCATTCGTCGGCCAATAGGCATTGATGAACTCCCCGGAAGGGCTTAGCTCCGTAATAGGGTCGCCGGGGATGCCGCCACCGCCGGCATTGTTAAGCAGCCACACGTTGCCTGAAGAGTCTATGGCTATGGACACGGGTCTGTCATAGTCCCAATAGGTTTTGGATGTATATGTGCCGCCGGAAGAGACCAGCTCCGTGACGCTGCTATGCTCCCCGAAGGTATCCGTGGTCCAGTAATAGTTTGCCACCCATATATTGCCCGATTTGTCTATAGCGATGGCATCGGGTCCGGGCCCAGTGGGATAAGTGGCTATTACCGTGCCGCTGTGGTTTAGCTCCATGACGTTGGGGGAGCCGGAGTCGCCCCAGGGGCCGGTGGCCTTGTTTGTCACCCATATGTTTCCTGAGTGAGGGTCTATAGCGATGGCGCTTGGGTAGCCGCCCGCAGCGTAGACCCCGATTGGTGAGCCGGTAGGGCTCAGCTCCAGGACACAACTGTCGCCGTGTTGCAAATCCGTGCCCACGTTGCCATTACCCGAGATCGCCGCCCAAATGTTACCGGAGGGGTCTATCGCCATGCCGCTGGGCGTGCCCCCCCAGCAATTTTTGGCGTAATATGGATTGTTGGAACCGCCGCAAAACCAATTTATCATATTGCCGGCGGGGTCGAATTCCGAATACATTCCACTGGCTGCCGTCCATACGTCGCCTGAGTAGTCTGTCACGAGTGGACTCGGGCCGACCTCGTCCACATTAAGATAACCTTCCAGATTAGCCCACCACAGGTAATTGCCAATTAACCCGCCGGTGGGGGTTAACTTTGTAACGGCCCAGTTGGTGCTGGAACCGGGGATGGGATAATTAGTAAAATCCGCCAGCCATAAATCGCCTGAAGAGTTGTCTATCGCTAGACCTGTGGGCCCTGATATGCCGTCATCAATGTTGTTTACCACAGGCGCGGGGATGGTGGTGAAGCTCACGGAGAAGGGTGCGGCCAGGGGCGTGCCGTCGGCTGCCAGCAGCCGGGTGTTATTGATCGTTAAAGTGTAATTGGTGCCGTAGTTCATGAAGTTATTACTTGAGTAAAAGGTTACGGCAGTGTTGTCGGCGTTCCATGTGTAATATACCGGGTTCCACTGACCGTTGGGGTCGTTAAAGTGCCAGTCATAGAACGTACCGGGGTTCATCGGCTGGCTGAAGGTAACGGTTATGCCGGGGTAAACAAGGAGCCCGGTATTGACATTGGTTGCGCCGTTTACGATGCTTGCCGATACGACCGTGGGGCCGGTGACAACCTGCGCTTTCGATACCGCACCGGCGCTGCTTCCTGGTTGAGAAACCCCACCGCTTCCGCATCCCGCCAGCGAAACGGCCAGGAAAAGACTTGCCAGCAATAAAAATATTCTTCTCATTGATGTTCCCCCTTTAGCCCCGGAAGTTCAGTGGTTTTTTGAGACCACACCCTGTACACCCTGTTTGTAAATTGACTTTATCTCCCGCGTGCATTATCTTAAATTTGCTAAAAATGGATAATTCCTTAAAAATAAACCGCAATTTGCGTGCCAAAGAAAGCCCCCCGTTTTTTAAGGGAAGTTTTTTAAAAAGCAAAGAAAAATGTAAAAATTATTTAACAACTGTTTGTGAATCTTTACAGACAGGTAAATTAAATACGCCAAATTACGTATATACGATAATGACAGGCAAAGGAGAGGCAACAGGGTGTACAG
>DAHWUD010000021.1 GCA_027331445.1 Candidatus Amesbacteria bacterium | reverse complement strand
AAACATTTTATAGCACTTCCACTTTTAACGGCACAATAGTAGCAAATAACGGGATAAATACCCCGCTTATAAGTGCCACTAAATTTTCTGGTGGCGCATATTATGGTGATGGTTCAAATTTAACAGGAATCCCGACATTATCCGGGCTTAATACCTGGACAGGGACAAACGATTTTAAAAATGGCATAACTGCTGATGCTAAATCATACATGACAGAAATACAATTAAGTTCGGCGCAACCGTCAATCATGTCGTATGACGGGACTTCATACCACAATACTTTGCTTTATCCCGGCATAGAGATTAATAGTTCTCCTGGGTATGCTTATAACTGGATTAATGCCTCTACAGGCGCATTAACCGCATATTATTATACGGCAGGAGTTAATAATCATAGCAGACTTAATTTTGACCAATATGGCCTTGTGATATCATCGGGGATACGCGCTGGTGCCAGCGGTATAGATGGTTCTGGTGGTGTAAACATTATTGGCTCTGATGGCCGCATCCCCGCTTTAACAAGCACTTATATCGCTAATCTAGATGGTTCTAATCTTACAAATGTAAACGATACAACAAAGGTATTAAAAGCCGGTGATACCATGACAGGACAATTAACTGTAAATGGCTCATCTTTAACAATATCTAGCGGGTTATTAGATTATAATTTTATTATTAATGGTGCGAATAAACATTCAATTAAATTGGATGATACAAATGCTTCTGCTTCTACACATAATCTTGCCGAAATAGACTTTTTGCAACTTGGGACTATAAAGCACCAAATATCAGCATATGGTGATACCAACGCGACGTATCCCCAGGAATTACAGCTCGGTTCCCCGTCGGGCACGGCTTCTAAGGTCCGCATAACCGGTAGCGCCACGCTGAACCCCGACATATTCGTGTCTTCGTTCGGCAGCGTCGGCATAAATACCGCCGCGCCCAATGCCGCTTATAAACTTGACGTGAACGGTAATGTGCGGGCCTCGGGATTCATCGGAGACGGCTCGGGGCTTACGGGTGTCGTAGGGACAGGTGCCACTTCGCTTCTATCGTCTACTCAGACCTGGACAGGGAGTAATACTTTTCAGTCGTCTACGACATTCGTAGGGACCGTAACAAGCACCATTCCCTATCTCTCCGGCATAGTTCCGGTGAACGTAGTGTACTACACTTCTGGGTCCGGCAACTACACGGCTCCTGCCGGAGTCCGCAAATTAAGGGTTACAGTAGTCGGCGGCGGTGGCGGCGGTGGCGGTAATCTTGGTGTTAATGGCTCCGGCGGCGCTGGCGGCGGCGGTGGCGGTGGGACGGGGATATATTGGATTAATAACCCCTCGGGCTCTTACGCTTATGCGGTAGGCTCCGGCGGCGCTGCTGGTTCTAGCGGGGGAGGAACAGGAGGTACTGGCGGGATAAGCAGCTTCACCGCTACCTGTTATGCAACCGGAGGGGCCGGTGGTCAAGGCTGCACTTCGACGAGTGGTTCGGTAGGTGGTATCGGAGGAACGGGGGTAGGCTGTACCTTTAATATTTATGGCAACGACGGAGGAACTGCTGCCGGAGGTACTGCCAATGTCATAGCGCAGCCTGGAGGGACCGGCGGAGGGTCAACCCTTGGCGGAGGCGGAGGCGGTACGAGCGTCGGGGCTGGGCTCGCTGGGCACATATACGGCGGAGGCGGAGGCGGATCCGGCGCGACTGCTGGCGGCGCGACTGCTGGCGGCGCGGGCGCGGCGGGGCTGGTGATGATTGAAGAATTTTATTAAGAATATATAAAATTATAAAAATATGTCTAATAAAGATGAAGAAGAAAGGAAACGGCACGAATATTTACTCATGGAAATACGTCTTACCGGAGAGGATATAAAAAACTCTATCCATGAGAAATATGAGAATAGGATAGCCGCACTTGAACATTTTAAAACTTATGTAAGTGCTGTTGTCGCTACTCTTATATTTGCAATCGGAGTAATCACACACGGATTTAGAGGTGGGAAATGATTTTTGACGTAAACAAATTAAAAGAAATAATGGATTTGGTAAGAAATAACCCGGCATATTTGCCGACTAGAGATAAGAATGGGGTATTAATTACTTTTTGTAATGAAAATGCTTTTCATGTCGCACAATCTTTAGTGTTAAATTTATTCTGGAATGAAAAAGAAAATAGGGTAATGCTTGCGAATGAGATGTATGATTATATGGATTCAACGCCGGTAAGATTTAGTAAATTTACTGACCATCTAGCGGCTTGGGATATTGCGAATAAGGGATATCTGGTTTATGCAGCACAACAAGGAGAAGCACATGGCCATATATGCCCGATTTATCCCAATCAATCCCTTGAAACATCGGGTAAGTGGGGAGTTCAAGTACCAGTATGCTCTAATGTAGGAGCCAAAAATGCTGTATTTGGAGTTAATTATGCATTTGCTGACCCTCCTACCTATTATATGGTAATATCGTAATGTTGGCTAATATTGAGCGGTTTAGGAGGTCTTTATACATAATTAATAAATTCTTGGGATATAGGTGCGAATATGAAGGCATATCTTTGGAAATTTTGTGGAAAACCTTGGGAAATAGCGATGGAAAAAGTAGAGATTTGGAAAAAAGATGAAACCCCAAAGAATATTAAGCAAGTTCATGAACGGTTCATTCGTAACAGTAACACTATATCAAGACGGGGTATTGTTCCCCACAATAAGAAAAATATTTAATTGGATAAAGGATAAAATATGCTAAAATATCAAAATATGAAAAATTTAATAATTTCTACTATTTTAGTAACTAGCATGGGGGTCCCCGTTATGGCCTCCAATTTTCATTTTATTGATGTAAAGGCACCTGTAACCAGCATAGGGACATTTATTGATGCTAAAGCGGGGTCAAGTGCGGCAGGGGGCACAATCGGCCTAGTAACGTATAAAAGTGTCCCTATGGGCATCCTAGGGGCCGTAATCAATGCTTGGGAGCCTATTAGCCTAGGTGGCACTTTAGGGAATGGCGCTTTTGGCCCTTCGGTTGCTATGGGAACAGGTGTCAATCTATTGCCGATAGCACAGGCTTCTCTTTATAGCCTTATTAATGGGATATCAAAGGAAGGACAACTTAATGGCCTTAAAATAGCACTTGCTCCTTCTGCGCCATCCGCTACCATATTTGTTGGTCCTATGGAAGCACTTACTTTTAAAGACATTTCCCATTGTGCTACTCATTTAACTTGGTTTTTAGGCGCATCAATTAGTTGGCAATAAAGGAGAATATATGAACTGGATTATTAACATTGTGGCTAAATATAGCGGATTCGGATGGATATGGGCTAAACTTGATGGCGCAAAGACCTATATAGCGGCTACTGCTGGCCTTTTAACGGGCTTAGGTGGTCTTTTAGACGAGTTTATGAAGGTAGAGGCTCAACATAACTTTGGCGCTATTCTAGGCTTTATTAAGGGCCTTCCGCTAGACCAAAACTGGATATTAATACTAGCAAGTCTTGGGGCAATAGGAATAGGCCATAAACTTGCCAAATCTGCCACCAGTACTATAAGTGGCACACCTATTGATTCTGTTCCCCCTATTGCGCCTAAGCCATAAAGTATGTATAATATTTTTGAGGGTTTAGCCAATCCCTAGCATAAACACTGGCTTCGCTTGGTGCATAGTGTCCTCACCCATAAAATACGGCCCCAAGGTTTAATCCAAGGGGCCGTATCTTTTAATATCGCATCCTACTGCAAAATATCCATCATTTTATTAAT
>DAHWUD010000020.1 GCA_027331445.1 Candidatus Amesbacteria bacterium | reverse complement strand
AATTAACCAAAACAACCGTAAACAATATTACAAACACTACAACAGGTGAATCTATCCAGCCGGGAACAACAGGCCAATACTACCGCGGCGATAAATCCTGGCAGACCTTAAATTCTTCTGCTGTCGGTCTTGGAAATGTCGAGAATACAGCTCTTTCGACATGGACGGGATCAAACCAAGTTGCCATTTTAGGAACCGTCACTTCCGGAACCTGGAACGCTGGTGCAATCAACGCGGCCGGTTCTATTACCGGTACAGCTCTCCAAGGCACGTCCTTAAATCTTGGTTCAGGCGCTATCACATCAGGCGCAATTAACGGCCAAACTATTTCTTCCAGCGCTAACTTTACAGGAACTATTACGGCTGGCGGTACCATTAACGGAGCTACAATCTCCGGAGGCACACTTTCCGGCGGAAATGTCTCAGGCGGTACTGTCCAGGGTGGAACGCTTTCGTCAACGGCTGTCAACGGCGTAACTACGGCAAACATTCTAGTCAACACCGGCTCATATTCTGATCCTTCTTGGCTACAAGGTCTTGCCGGTTCAAAGATTACCGGAGATATTCAAGGAAATGCTAGCGGGTTAACGGGTTCACCTAATATCACGGTTGGTACGATCACTTCCGGCAACATCACATCATCGGGAACACTGGATATTACAGGAACAGGGGATTCAACAGTTGGCGGTAATATTTCAGTGAACCCGGACTTTGGCTCTGAGCTAACGACAAATGGAAACTTTAACGGCAGTGCCAACAACTGGCTGGTTTCCTGCACCGATTATTCCAGCGGTTCCACTGCCTGTAATACGGCTGATACGCCAAACTCAGTTCCGGCATCCGGTTGGTCTTACGGCTCAAACAGTGTTTCTCATGCTTCTGGAACAAACAACACTGATGCCTTATATCAGGACATTTCAAATACGGCGGGAGAAACATACGGATCAAATATCATTACAGACAGCAACTTTTCTCTCAATCCTGCAACTAACGGATGGGATTGGATGGATGCCGGCTGGCATTGGGTAAACAACACCGCTATGACTAATGCCGGAGGAGCGTATTTCGGCGATGATCTCGGAACAAGCCTTACAGCCGGACTGTACAAAGTTCAATTCTCAACATCGGGAATGCCTGCTGGCGGGCAACTAAAAGTTGCTTTATCCAGTGGAGGGATAAGTGAAGATGCAGCAGTCGTATCAGGTAACGGCCAACATACTTTCTATTTCACAGTCGGCACCACTCCTGAGACGGGTGGCTGGCCATATTATCTATATTTTGATTCGACATCGGTTGGCACCACCATTGATAACGTGTCGGCTCAACTGGTTACCGGCGCTCAGTTCGGAGAATCGCAAACTCAGTCATACAAAGTTAGTTTCGCTGTCTCGGGCATGACAGCCGGATCGCTCTCCGCCAATCTCGGTGGTGTCGGCGGGTCGCCCATTACGGCCAATGGGACCTATACCCAGTATTTAATTGGCAAGCCCAACGCTAACATCATTTCATTTGTTCCATCACATGATGCTGTCTTTACTCTTTCAAATATTTCCGTTACTCCGGTTCAGAACGGCACTATTACTGTTCAGGATATCATTACCAAAGGAGGGCCGAAAGTTGACGTCAGAGCTTATGGCGCAAAAGGAGACGGGAAGACCGACAATACGGCGGCCATCCAGGCGGCGGAAGACAGTCTCCCTGATCAGGGCGGCACTCTTTATTTCCCATCCGGAACATTTCTCGGCCACGTAACCCTAAAGTCAAATGTCCATGTTGAAGGTGCCGGTATCAACGCAACCATACTGAAACTTCCGAACGGCGCAAATACGGATGTGATTGCCTCCAAAGATTTCGCCAGCTTGACCGGCAACACAACCAACAGAGATGGTGTTAATAGAGTTACACTCGATGACATAACCATCGACGGAAATGCAGGAAACAATACCGCGGGTTACGGTGTCAGAAAATACGGAGGCCAATGGAATGTTCATGACGTTGTCATTAAAAACTGCGCTCAGGACGGAGTCTATTCTGAGTGGGGTAGCTATGGGGGCGCTCCTCTTGTGGCTGATTCAATGGAAGATCATTGGACTAATATTATGCTTACTGTTAATTCCGGCAGCGGTATGACCTGGAACGGCCCTCATGATAGCGTGCTCGACAACTTTATTGTAAGTAGCAACAGTGGCAATGGGATCAATTTTGAGAATGCATCCGGGGGGGTTGCCAATGGTACCCAGCTGAAGAATTCCCACATTTGGGGCAATTCATCAACAGGTTATGGTTTGTGGATTAAAACGAGTATAAATCTTGACAATGATATTGTCGAAGGGGCAACCGGTACTGGCGGAATCGGCATTTATGTGGATTCCGGCGGAGCCATCTTGGCAAACGGCCTCCAAGTCTATGCTTGTGAAACAGGAGTTTACATAAGCGGAGTGTCGCCGGGCGGAAATAATGAGATTACAGGAATTACTTTGTCTACTATTACTAAAGCTAATATTGTCATTTATAGCGCTTGGTCCGTCCGAATAACCGGTGCCACAATTTCGATCTCTTCGAATTCTTCAAGTGCAGTGGGTATTGATCTGCAAAGCGGAGGAAATGCCTATATAGATAATGCAGTGATCAGTTTAGGACAGAATTCGCATGGCATTAATGTTGGTAGCTCAGGGTCGGCGTTTACCGGCAGTATGATTTCTGCCAGGATTGTAGGATATACCGGAAGCAGCCCGACCGGAACCATGATCAATTGGGCTAATGCCGGAGATGCCAACAACAACTTAACAGCCACAGTTTCGACACATACGGGAGAAACCGCTCTTGCAGGCAGTCCCGCAGCAAGTAATGAAATTAATATTTTATCAACAGGGACTGGGACAAATGCGAATTACAAAAACTTCTCAAGCGCCAATAACGTTGGGGTTGGGGTAATTAATTCTCAAAACAAGCTTAGCGTTAATGCTCCTGTTACGGCTGACACGCTGGCAACCACGATAATTACGCCAACTGTGGCTTCGAACAAAGGTTTAGTAGTGCAAGGTTATACTTCGCAAACTGCTGACTTGATCCAGGCGCAAAGTTCACTAGGAGCCGTGTTATTTAAGATTGACAACTCGGGTAACTTGGCGGCTAAAAGCGCAACCTTCACCGGCACATTGACTATGAACGGTCATATTATTACCGGAAACTCAATCGGTTCGACGACGATTGCCGCCGGAGCTAATGCAGGAACGGGAGCCACGGCAACAATCAGTGGAAACGACACTTCGGGGACTATCACAGTGACGACTGGAACCGGCCCGGCTGCGGGAACTTTGGCAACTATTACATTTGCCGGTACCTATGGCTCGGCACCAAGAGTGGTTTTGACACCAACCGGCGCAAATGGCGCAACTCTGCAATATTATGTCGGATCCACAACCACAACATTTACCTTATCTAGCGGTACGGCACCGACGGCTTCAACCGCCTACACCTACAATTATCAGGTAATGCAGTAGGCAAGCAACCGCTTGCTTGCTTTTACAAGGACAGTCCTTGTTAAAATTCTGTATAGATGCTTGAGTTTTTGTATAGATATTTGACATTTTGTATAGTTTTTGATAGTATATCTATACAATATGAAAAATAACAAAAAATTGATGCCGATCGGAGAAGCAGCTGATTTCCTGGAGGTATCGGTTATGACCCTCAGGCGTTGGGATGCTTCCGGAAAACTGCCGGCGCTCAAAAAGCCCAGCGGCCACCGATATTATGAACGCGAAGCGCTTGAGCGGTTTCGCGAGGATATTTTTGGCTTGGCGAGAACATGGGCGGGCAGCGAGACAGCCCCCGATATTCCAAAAGATTACTACTGTGAAACTCAGGATCGCTTTCGCGCTCGGCTTGAACATATGGCAATACTTGCCAGCCAAAAATCCGGGGTATCCGAAGCCGTCCCGATTTTAACAGCTGTGGCGGGAGAAATCGGCAACAATTCCTTTGATCACAACTTGGGAAACTGGCCTGACGTTCCCGGCGTATTTTTTGTCTATGACACCAATAAGCGTATAATTGTGTTGGCGGATCGCGGAGTGGGCATTAAGGGAACACTGTCAAGGGTTCGTCCAAATTTAAAAGATGACATTGACGCTCTGACTGTCGCGATGACTGAGCGCATATCGGGGAGATCGCCGGAACAAAGGGGAAACGGTTTAAAGTTTGTAGTGAGTGTTACA
>DAHWUD010000001.1 GCA_027331445.1 Candidatus Amesbacteria bacterium | reverse complement strand
TGCCAACCAAACTCATAACAGTGTTTCAAAACAGTAAACCTGAATTGGGCAATATCATTGTTTTCAAACCCATTTAAGTTAGCCCATGACCGCATCAGGGCATGATACTGCTCCCAGTTATACTTCGGAAGAATATACCTGATTTTGTGGAAATCTGATGGCATCGAAATGATTACTCATTCCGAAATGTATAGCGTCCTAGACACGGCTTTAAATTTTATTAAGCGTTCAGGAGATTGTCGATTTCGGATTTGAGGGAGGCGGACCAAGCCAAGCCGTAGGGCAGAGGGATGACTTTGCTGCCGGTGCCATTGGTAAAGACCAGTTCGATGGGGGTAGGACCCTTGTGGGCCTGAAGGAAGTTGTTGAGGGTCACCAATTTGGCCTGGGGCAAACTTTTGGGGATATACAGGGAGACGGGGACGGAGACAGCCGGTGCCGGCGGAGAGGAATAATGATCGTTTCCGCTGCCATTACCATTTCCACCGGTATTTCCCCTAACTGGTGAAGGTAAAACGGTGTCCGGTCCGGTGAAGGCGGTGGCGGAATCGACGATGACGGTGACTTCACGGGCGACTTCGCCGGTGTCTTCATTAAAGTCGCCGCTGGTTTTGGACTCTACTTTGCCGGACAAAAGCACCAGGTTGTCTGGCTGCCAAAGAGCCTGGGTGGCGGCATAGACCCGCGGGAAGACTACGACTTCCACGTTTTTGACTGTGTCGGTAAGCTTGGCAAAACACATGGGCTGATTGTTGGTCTTGGTGACGACATTGCGGCAGGTTTCAATAATCCCGCCGATCGTCACCTGCCGGCCGTGCAGGTCCTCTTCCCACAATTGGGACAAGGTGTGATCGGTTTTTTGACGGAGCTGTTCTAATTGTTCCTGGTGGGGATGCTCGGTAAGATAAAAGCCCAGTAATCCTTTTTCCATAGTTAGCTTTTCGGGCTTGGCAAATTCCGGAAGGTCGGGAAAATCGTCAGTGGGGTCGGTCGGTTCTTCGCCCACAAACAGGCTGACCTGGCCCAGGCTTTTGAGCTTGCTCAGGCTGGTACCCATTTCCCGGATTTTATCCAAAGCGGCCAACATGGCGGCGCGGGTGCCGAAGGTATCCATGGCCCCGGCTTTAATCAGGCTTTCCAGGACCTTGCGGTTGACTTTCTGGTTATCGACCCGCAGGATAAAATCGGTCAGAGACACAAAGGGTTTATCAGCCCGCGCGGCCAGGATGGAAGTAGTGGCGGCTTCACCCACATTTTTGATGGCGGAAAAACCGAAACGGATAGCCCGGTTGTCCAGCGAGGCGGTATCGGTCTCGATGGTAAAGCGGGTTTGAGAGGCGTTGATGTGCGGAGACAGGACCCGGATTTTCATGCGCCGGCATTCATCGACGGCCTCCACGACTTTTTCCGTATTACCGGATTCGGCCGTCAGGAGGGCGGTCATATATTCCACCGGATAATGAGCTTTGAGGTAGGCGGTCTGGTAGGACACGATGCCGTAGCTGGCGGCGTGGGCCTTGTTAAAGCCGTAACCCTGAAAAGGAACGAACAATTCCCAGATCTTTTCCGCGTCGGCCTCGCTCATGCGGGAATGGGTCCGGCAGCCGACGACAAAGATGTCGTGCTGCTGGGCCATTTCCTTGGGTTTTTTCTTGCCGATGGCCTGACGGAGGGCGTCAACACTGCCCCAGTCGTAGCCGGCTAGCTCCAAAGCGGTGAAGAGAATGTCTTCCTGATAAACCAGAATGCCGTAGGACTTGTCCAGGAAATTGGCCATTTTGGGGTGCAGGTAGGTCACCGGGCTGCGGCCGTTTTTGCGGGCAATATATTCAGGAATATTGGCCATGGGCCCGGGGCGGAACAGGGCAATCATGACCATGATATCTTCTATACGGTTGGGCTTGAGTTCTCTAAGCCATTTGGTCATGCCGGAACCGCCCAGCTGAAACACGCCCATGGTTTCGCCCTTGGAGAGCATGGTGTAGGTTTTTTTATCATCCAGTGGTAAATGATTGAGATCGAGCTTGATCCGGCGGGTGGCTTCGATGATGTCGCGGGCGGCCCCTAAGATAGAGAGGTTGCGGATGCCCAGAATATCGAATTTAACCAAGCCTACGTCTTCGCAGGCGTGCATTTCATATTGGGTGATAATTTTGGTACCGTTGGGTTCCAGCTGCAGAGGGGTAAAGTCGGTCATGGCGGTCGGGGAAACCACGGTGCCCGCGGCGTGGACCGAGGCATGGCGGGCATTGCCTTCAATCTCCCGGGCCAAATCAATCACCCGTTTAGCATTGGGGTCGGAATCGTATAAAACTTTGAGTTCGGGGGAGACGGCCAGGGCGTGTTCCAAAGTCATGGGAAAGCCCTGGGAACCCAGGGGAACAAGTTTGGCAATTTTGTCGGGAAAGGCATAGGGAAAACCCAATACCCGGCCGACGTCGCGGATGGCCGCCCGGGCCAGCATACGGCCGAAAGTGCAGATCTGGGCGACTTTGTCGGCCCCGTATTGGGAAGTGATATGGGCAATGAGCTCTTCCCGGCGGTCGTCGGCAATATCCAAATCGATATCCGGAGGTTTGGGGCGCATGGGGTTCAAAAACCGTTCAAATGGCAGCTGATAGCGGATGGGGTCGACGGTGGTGATACCCAGGACAAAGGAGACGATGGAGCCGGCGGCCGATCCCCGGGTGTTGGTAATAATTCCGCTTTGGGTGCACCAGTTGACCATATCCTGCATCATGAGAAAGTACGGCGCGTAACCCTTGGTAATAATCACTTTAAGTTCAAACTCCAGGCGGCCGATGAGAGCGGCGTCAGGATGAGAATAGTGATCGGACAATCGGGCATGGGCCAGTTCTTGCAGGTAGTCGGGAGCGGTTTTAGCGGAAGGGATCTCGATTTGGGGAAAATGCCATTTACCCAATTCTATTTTGATGTCGCAGGCGGCGGCGATGCTGGCGGTATTGGCGACGGCATCGGGAAGGTCGGCAAAAATGCGGGCCATATCGTCGCCTGAACGCAGAAAAAAGGTTGGCGTATCCACATAGCGCAGCCTGTCGGTTTCGGAGACATTTTTGCCCGTGGCGATACACACCAGGGCGTCCTGGGCCTGGGCATCGGTCTGGTTGATATAATGAACATCGTTGGTAGCGACCAACGGGACTCCGGTTTCCCGGCTTAGTTTAGTGATTTCTTTGACCCAAATATCTTCATTCTGCTGCATTTTATGCAGGCTGTCGGAGAGTTTGGGGTTGTCCCTGGCCGTATCATAATAATCTTTGTAAAAATGGCGCTGGACTTCCAGATAATAATTCCCGGCGCCGAAAGTAGACTGGTACCAGGCGAGGGCATTTTTGGCCTGATCGTAATGGCCGTCGATGAGCAACTCGGCGATTTCGCCTTTGGGGCAGGCGGACAGACAGATCAGACCCTTCGAGTATTTGGCCAATTCTGACTTACTGATGCGGGGGCGGTAATAAAAGCCTTCGGTGTGGGCGATAGTACTGATCTGCATCAGGTTTTTGTAGCCCTGATAGTTTTTAGCCAGCAGGACTAAATGGTTGTTTTCCTTGTCCTGGCGGCCGGCTTTATGACGGTGATCACCGTTGACGACATAACCTTCCATACCCAGAATAGGTTTGATCCCTTCGGCCAAACAGGTTTTGTAAAACTCAATGACGCCGTACATGACCCCATGATCGGTGATGGCCAAAGAAGTCATGCCAAGTTCTCTCACCTGGGTGATAGCTTTTTTGATCTTCGGGAGCCCGTCCAGAAGCGAATATTCGGTGTGAGCGTGAAGGTGAACGAAGTCGGTCATATGCGCCGTCGTTGGCAGCGGGTTAACCGCAGTTTCCAGGTGAAGTTACTTTAAAGGTTTGGAGATGAGAATGCAACTACCCGACAAGGTCCTTGAGAAGGGATTGGGCTGAGGGGACGTCGAGGTCGGGAAATTCCCGGCGCATTTGGCCGATCAGAAAGAAGAGGGCCTGGGTTTTACCGGACTTAATATCGGTGATGACTTTGGGATTTGCGGCGATAACTTTCTGAGCCAGCACGCGCAGTTGAGCGGGATTGGTAGTTCCGGTTGCGGACTTGGATTTTGCCCAGATAATGATTTTATCCAAATCATTAGAAATATCCGGCGGTATGTTGTTAATTATATCTACGGCCTTGACGGTATCGAAGCCAGATTGAGTAAGTTTTGTGAACATGTGATAGCGGCCAGGATCGGAAGCTACCTGGGCAGCTTTGGCTGGTAATATGCCACGGGAAATCAGTTCCGCGCGGATGCCGGCCGGCAGGAGCGGAAGCTGTTTTTGCCAATCGCCAACCTGAGTTTGGGTAAACCGAAACGGAGGAATATCCGGTTCGGGGAAATAACGGTAATCTTTGGCTTCTTCTTTAGTGCGCTGGGAAACGGTCTCTCCCCGACTCTCGGAAAAACCCCGGGTTTCCTGAAGGGGCCGGGTCCCGGATTCAAGTAATTTAATTTGGCGGGCAACTTCAAATTCGATGGCTTTTTTGATAAACCTGAAAGAATTGACATTTTTGACTTCAACTTTGTAGTCGGGCAAAGCGGTTTGGCCGGATGGGCGCACGGAAATATTGGCTTCCAAGCGCATAGTCCCCTTTTCCATATCGGCTGAAGAAATACCGAGAAAACGCACCAGGGAGTGGATTTCTTTTAAATATTCTATGGCATCGGCGGTATTGTCAAAGTCCGGTTCGGTGACAATTTCCACCAAAGGCACGCCGCTTCTGTTGAAATCAATGAGGGAAACCTTTTTGCCGTCCACGGTGGCATGCTGCAGCTTGCCGGTGTCTTCTTCCATGTGCACCCGGGTGATGCGAATAGTTTTGCCGTTACTCAAAACTACCTGCCCGTGATGGCAAAACGGCAGGTCGTATTGGCTGATTTGATAACCTTTCGGCAAATCCGGGTAAAAATAATTCTTGCGGTCAAATTTGGAGAAGAGGTTGACCCGGCAATCCAAAGCCAGACCCAGTTTAATACACCATTCGATCGCCTTGGCGTTGGGAACCGGAAGAGCTCCGGGAAGGCCCAGGCAGACCGGACAGGTTTGAGAATTGGGAGGTTTACCGAAGTGGTCGGCCGGGCAGCCGCAGAACATTTTGGAGGCGGTGGCGAGTTCAACGTGAACTTCAAAACCCAAAACCATTTGCCAGGACATAGTCTCCTTTGTAGTGAATCATCAGATAACCGATAAATATTAGCAAAGAAAAGGCGCCCATAATAGGTGCAATTCCGATCAGATCGGCCAGAGTCGCAGCGGCCAGAAGCGGGATCAGGGTAAAGATAGTCATAAGCAAACCGAGAAAGCTATAAATCCGGCCGCGGTATTCGGGCGGGGTGTGTTCCTGAATGGCAGTCTGAGCCGGGGTAATCACGGCGGCAAAAGAGATACCCAAACCAATGGCGGTGAGGATAGACAGGACAAAACGGTAGCCACCGGTAAACCCGAGCCAGGCCAGGAGCATGAGGGAAATCGCTGCGGAGAGAGTCCCGAATTTGACGATGTGAATTTTACGGCGATTTTTCAGGAGGCGGGGCAACAGGTAGGTAAAAATAACGGCTGCCAGGCCGGCGGGAATAATCAAAAGCAAACTGGCCCGGCTTAAATTTACCCCCAGAACTTCCCGCGTATATGACGGCATGGTAATGGTGATCACCGTCAGCATAATCTGAGCGGCAACGGACAGATAAACCGGGAAGCGGATTTGATGGTGGTTTTTAACAAACTCATAGCCCGACTTAAAGTCCTCCAAAAACCGGGTCAGGGCATATTTTTCTACACGAATTCTTTCTGTGTCCGCGGGCAACAGAAATACGGCGGCGGCGGCGATAAACAAAAACGAGGCGGCCAGGATAATGGTGGGCGTCTGGCCGATAAATTGGATAAGTAATCCGGCCAAACCAAACCCCAGGAGAAATGAGGCCTGCTGGGTAAGAAAGAAAATCCCGTTAGCTGCGGTCAGCAGCTGAGGAGGAACCAGCCAGGGGACACTGGACTGTTGAGCCGGGACATAAAATTGATCCAGAAAAGAATAGATAAAAACCAGGGAATAGAGAAGGAAGATATGGCGGGTGAAGGCCAAAAAAGTGAGGACGGTCAACCCCTGCAGAATATTGGTGACGAGCATCATACGCTTCAGGCTGAAGCGGTCAACGATCACTCCGGAAAAAGGCGCTAAGAACAGCGATGGCAGGGAGTAGGCTACCCAAAGGAGAGAAACGGCGATGGAAGAACGGGTATAAGCATAAATATGGATAAGAATGGAAAAATTAACCAAATTGATGGTGAGTTGGGAGAGCAGCTGGGAAGTCCAGAGCTTTCTGAAGTTGGGAAGAGCCAAAAGCTCTTTAAAGGACGGGGACGTGTTCATGCCAGGGAGTGGAATTTTGGTAAGCGGCGGCGGCGGACAGGACAACCGCTTCCCCAAATTGCGGGCCAATAATTTGCAAACCGATGGGCAGGGAATCGACGAATCCGCAGGGAACATTGATCCCGGTCAGACCGGCAATACTGCTGGGCTCGACCAGGATATCTTCCATTTCTCCGAACATGGGCTGATTTAAACTAGCTCCCACCGGCAGGGCGGGTCCGGGGGAGGTGGGGCCGATAATCAAATCCACATCGGTGAAGGCGCGGGCAAAATCCCGAATGACCAGGGTGCGTACCTGTTCGGCTTTGTGGTAGTATCGGTCATAATAGCCGGAGGAAAGAGCAAAAGTTCCTAGCATAATCCGGCGTTTGGCCTCCGGCCCAAAGGCTGACCGATCGTGGCCATAGCGAATGCCGTCAAAACGGGCCAGGTTCGAGGAGACCTCGCTTCTCTGGATAATTGTATAAACGCCGATAGAATATTTGGGGTCAAGAAGGGAAATCTCGGTAACGGTGGCCCCTAATTTCTCAAACTGGAGGGCGGCATCGAGGATAAGTTGTTTGACATCCGACCGCATTTGAGGCAGGAGATAGGATGCGGGCAGGCCGATTTTTAGGTGTTTCAGGTCCGGGCCGGGGGCCAGAATTTCCTCGGCGGGCCGGGGAGAGGAAGTAGCATCCAGAGGATCGGGGCCGGCCAGCACACCGGCCAGAAGCCGGGCGTCGGCTACGGTTTTAGTAATCGGACCGGGGGAGTCGGTGGATGAGGCCATGGCAATTACTCCATAACGACTGGCGCGGCCATATGTGGGTTTAAAACCGGTGACCCCGCACCAGGCGGCCGGCTGGCGGATTGATCCGGCGGTTTCACTGCCGATGGCGGCCGGACACATGCCCGCTGCAACCGCGGAGGCGGATCCACCAGAAGAGCCCCCCGGGAGATAATTGGAGTTCCAGGGATTCAGGGTGGGGCCAAAGTCGGAGGTTTCGGTGGAAGATCCGTGAGCCCAGGCGTCCATATTGGTTTTACCAAGAACAATGGCTCCGGCATTTTTCATCTTTTTCACAACCGTGGCGTCATACTGAGGTAAATAATTATCCAATACCTTTGATGCGGCAGTGGTTACAATTCCCTGAGTAAGAAAATTATCCTTAACGGCTATGGGGACGCCCAGCAGGGGCAAGTCTTCTCCGGCAGAGATTTTTAGGTCGGCAGCCTTGGCTTCGGTCAAGGCCGAGTCGTTAAGGGCTAAAAAGGCATGGAATTCAGGGTTGAGCTGTTTAATGCGGTCGAGACAGGCCGTTACTAAGTCAAAACTGCTGAAGGCCCGGGAAGTCAGACCGGTCCTGGCCGCAAAGATAGTCAGGTCGGAAAGGGATTTAGTCATCGAAAATGGCCGGTACTACAAAATAATTGCGATCCGTATGGGGAGCGTTGGAGAGGGCGGCCTTCACGGTTAAAACCGTTTGAGGGGTAACTTTATCCGGACGGGAGACATTTTCCAGGCCAATCACCTGGGGGGTGGCAGAAGCCCGGGAGGTGTCAAGTTCATTAATCAAATCGACGGTTTTTAGGGTGTCGGCAAACTGGCCGGCAAATCTTTTGGCTTCTTCGGGAGTGACGGACAGATTGGCCAAGAGGGCAATATGCGCGACATCCATATGGCTCAGTTTAGCATAATTTTCTCGCCTTTGGCATCAACTTTGACGGTGTCACCCGGTTTTATTTGGTTCTCGATAATCCGCAGGGCCAGCTCGTCCAAAATAGTGTCCTGGATAGCCCGTTTGAGCGGCCGGGCTCCATAATCTGGGTCATAGCCGATGCGGGATAGCAATTTTTTAGCGGCCGAAGTAACGGACAAGGAAATATTCTGGCCTGACAATCTTTGCGAGACCAATTGAATCTGTAAATCGACAATTTTTTCCAACTGAGCCGGAGTCAGAGCGTCGAAGACAATGATTTGATCTACACGATTGAGAAACTCCGGACGGAAGGTCTGATGCAACAGGGCGTTGAGTTTTTGAGGAAGGTCCGGAGGATTTTCCCGGACCAGATCGGAACCCAAATTGCTGGTCATGATAATGATGGTGTTTTTGAAATTGATGACCCGGCCCTTACCGTCGGTGAGCCGGCCGTCGTCCAAAATCTGAAGAAAGACATTGAAGATATCCCGATGGGCTTTTTCAATTTCATCGAAAAGAATAACCGAATAAGGCCGGCGGCGCACGGATTCGGTGAGCTGACCCCCTTCTTCAAATCCCACATAACCGGGAGGAGCCCCGATCAACCGGGCAACAGAATGCGGCTCCTGATATTCGGAGAGATCAATCCTGATCAAGGCGTTTTCGTCGGAAAAAAGGGTTTGGGCCAAAGCTTTGGCGAGTTCGGTTTTACCTACGCCGGTAGGACCTAAAAAGATAAAGGAGGCAATGGGGCGGTTAACATCGGCAATGCCGGCGCGGGAACGCCGAATGGCTTTGGCTACCTGGGTAACCGCCTCTTCCTGACCGACGATGAGTTTTGAGAGTTCTTTTTCCAGGTCGGTGAGACGGTTTTTTTCGGAAGATACGAGGCGGGAAACCGGGATGCCGGTCCAGCGGGCGACGACTTTGGCGATGTCGTCTTCGGTGACTTCTTCCCGCAGGACGCGGTCTTCCTGGGGAATGGCGGCTAATCGGTTTTGCAGATCCTGCTGTTGTTTTTGCAGGGCCGGCAGCTGACCGTATTTGATTTCGGCGGCTTTTTCAAGCTGAATCTGGCGTTCGGCAGTTTCCAACTCCTGACGGAGGCGATCCTGGGTCCGGCTCAGTTCCCGAATCTTTTGGATGAGGTCCTTTTCCCGCTGCCAGCGGGAAGTCCAGGAAGAAATGGATTCTTTTAGATCGGCCAGCTGGCGCTGCAAATCGGCCCGGCGAGTTTTCACGGTCTCTTCACGCTCGCGTTTGAGAGCCGCTAACTCGATTTCGATCTGAGTGGCCCGCCGTTTAAGAGCGTCCAGCTCGGAGGGCTGAGAGTCAATATCCATTCTGAGGCTGCTGGTGGCCTCGTCGATTAGATCTATGGCTTTGTCGGGCAGAAAACGATCGGGAATGTAGCGGGTGGAAAGGGTGACGGCAGCGATAATGGCATCGTCGGTAATGCGGACTCCGTGGTGGAGTTCATATTTTTCCTTGAGACCACGCAGTATGGCAATGCTATCCTCGATAGACGGCTCCCCGACCAAAACGGGCTGAAAACGCCGTTCCAGGGCGGCGTCTTTTTCTATGTATTGGCGATATTCCCGGATAGTGGTGGCCCCGATAGCGTGGAGTAGCCCCCTGGCCAGGGCGGGCTTGAGGATATTGGCCGCGTCGACGGCGCCTTCGGCAGCTCCCGCACCTACCAAAGTATGCAATTCATCCATGAACAGCAGATACCGACCGCTGCCGGCTTCGATTTCCTTAAGCACGGCTTTGAGGCGGTCTTCAAACTCCCCCCGGAATTTGGCCCCGGCCAGAAGAGCCGCCAGGTCCAGAGACAGAAGCTCTTTACCCTTGAGGGTCTCCGGGACATCACCGGCGACAATACGCTGGGCCAAACCCTCAACAATGGCGGTTTTACCGACGCCCGGATCACCTATAAGTACAGGGTTGTTCTTGGTCCGGCGGGAGAGGATCTGCATCACCCGGCGAACCTCATCATCCCGGCCGATAACCGGGTCAAGCCGACCGTCTTTGGCCTGATTTGTAAGATTAAGGGTGTATTTGGCCAAGGCCTGATAACGACTTTCGGCTTCGGGGTCAGTTGCTGCTTGCGCTCCGCGTTCACTCATGATAATTTGTTTAGCAGAAGCATAATTTAAACTGCTGTTTTTTAGAATAGAGGATATTTGGCACTCTGTCAAGAGAAGTGCTAGGAATAGGTGTTCCCTGCTTATGTAGGTATCATTGAGATTTTTTGCTTCCCGGGCGGCTTGGTGCAGGACAGAGGTAAGTTCAGGACTAATTTTCGGCATTTGATCGGTTGAAACCCGGGGAAGTCGGGATATTTGGTCATTTATCCGGCCGGTAATGTCCGAAACCCGGAGATTAAAACGGGAAAGGGCGGTGGCGATCAGCGAATCCGGATCAGATAACAGGGCCAGACCCAGGTGGAGGGAAGTTACTTTCGGGTGGTGGTTTTGGGAAGCACTTTGAAGGGCAAATTCGAGGGCGGACTGGGCAGCGGTGGTGAAGTTCTGGGGTTCCATGGGCGCTAAGACATAGCCTGTAGTGCGGCGATGCGGTCGGCAATGGGCGGGTGGGTATTAAAGAGGTTGGCGAACCAGGAGACGGCTCCCGTGTGGCCTTTCAGGGGGTTGACGATGTACAGATGAGCCGTCGCTTTGTTGGCCACATCCAACGGCTCGTTATCAGCGGACAGTTTTTTGAGGGCACTGATTAGGCCGCTGGGCTGACGGGTGAGGTTAACGCTGCCGGCGTCGGCCAGGTATTCGCGGCGGCGGGAGATGGCTAGCTGGATAAGCTGCGCAATAATCGGTGAAAGGATGGCCAGGACGAAGCCAATGATGATAAACAAGCCGCTCTCGCCCTCGGAATCCCGGCTGCGGCGGCCGCCACCCCACCAGGCAGAGCGAATGAGCCAATCGCCCAGAAGGGTAATCAAACCCACGAGAACGACGACAATGGACATGAGGCGGGTGTCATAGTCGGTGATATGAGTCAATTCGTGGCCAATGACGCCTTCCAGCTCGGTGCGGTTGAGGCGGGCGAGGAGGCCAGAGGTGGCACAAACGGCTGCATGGGCCGGATCCCGACCGGTAGAAAAAGCATTCATGGCCGGATCGTCGATGACGTAGAGCTTGGGCATAGGAATGCCGGCGGCCAGAGACAAATTTTCCGTGACGGTGTAGAAATCAAAATCCCGGCGTCTGTCTGCCGGACGGGCGTGGGACATGGAGAGGATGATTTTGTCGCTGTAGTAGTAGGAAACGAAGCTGCTGATCCCGGAGATAATCAGGGCCAGACCGGCGAATTCCAATCCGGAGGAAGGATAGCCGTAATAAGCGGCAAAGCCTTTGGTAATGAGATAGGTAGCCCCCAGAATAAAGGCCACAAAACAAACAATCACCACCCAGCTTCGGCGTTTGTTGGCAGATACGGCCTCATAAACATTGACCATAGTGATATTTTACTACCTGACATCCATCCCCTCTCTTTGTAGGAGAGGGGAAAGAAGTTCAGCTTTTGAACGCCACCTTAGGGGTTTGGGTATCAGAGTCTGATACCTGCAGGAAATTGCCATCGGTGGGGGTCTGGAGTCCGGCTTCCGGGCCAAAGTGAAACAAATTTGCTACCAGGTTGGAAGGGAAGACGGAGATTTTGATATTGTAATCGGCCGTGAGATCGATCAGGGTCCTCCTGGCGTACATGACCTTATCTGAAGTGTCCCGCAACTCATCCATGAGGTTGGTGATGACATCAGCCCCTTTTAACTGGGGGTTGCTTTCCATGACCACCTGAATTTTGGGCAGCAGCTGGGCCACTTTGTCTCCCGCGTCCGAGAGGGATTTGAGATTACCTGAATTGACAGCGGATTGGACGGATTTTCTGGCTTCAGCCAGCAGCCGGAGGATATCCTTCTCGTGCTTGAGATAGCCCTGGGCGGACGATTCCAGATTGGGAATCAGGTCAGCCTGGCGTTTGAGCTGATTACCAATTTCCTGGATCGAGGCTTTGATATGGGTTTTTTGCGAGACCAGGCTATTGTAAACCGTGGCTAAGTAGAGAAGAACTATGGCTAAAATGATTAAAATCCACAACATTGATTATTCACCTCCTTTAATGAGTTTTGAAAATTGGGTTAATGGCAATGTGTTTATTATATCAGCAGCGGTCGCCCAGCCGCGACGCGCTACGGAGATGCCAAAGCGCATGAAGGACAGATGGTCAGCGGAATGGCTGTCGGTATCAATAATAAGTTTCACGCCTTGTTTCACGGCCGTTCTGACAAGGGAGTCGGGCAGATCAAGGCGGTTCGGCCAGGCGTCAATTTCCAACCACTTATGGTTTTTAAGACAATAGTCGAAAATTGTTTCCCAGTCCAATTCCACTCCCTCCCGTTCGTTAAGCAGGCGCGCCGTGGGGTGGGCCAGGAAAAGGACCCGGGGATGGTCGAGAGCAGCTAACACTCTTTTGGTCATATCGGCGCGGGAGAGACGAAAACTGCTGTGCAGGGAAACACAGGCATAGTCCAATAGGTCCAGTGCGGCATCCGGCAGGGCCCTGGTGCCGTCAGGCTGAATATCGATCTCCAAACCGTTGAAAATCTCAAGTTTATTTTCATGATTATTTTTCATATTAGTTTTAAATTGTTCAATAATATTTGTTTTTCGCTTTATCAGGTCTATTATCTTGTTAGAAGTGTGACCGGAAATACTGGGGTTGTGCTCGGTCAGTCCAATGTACTGATAGCCTAAATCACGGGCGACAGCGGCGAGTTGTGTGAGGGAACTTTCGCCTAAGTCGTGACTGGGTTCGACATCAATGTCACTATGAATTTGGAGGTCGCCTTTGATGTCTGCCAGTTCGACCAGGCGAGGGAGGCGGTGAATTTTGGCGGCAGCCAACTCTCCGGTGTCTTCCCGAAGTTCGGGCGGAATCCAGTCAAAACCTAAAAACTTATAAAAATCTTCTTCGGACGAAAATCGGCGCAGGCGATTTTTGTCTTTGATGCCGTATTCGGAGAGCGACAAGCCGCGCTTAAGGGCCAACTCACGCAGGGCGATATTGTGATGCTTGGATCCGGTGAAATGCTGCAGGAGTGAACCGTAGGAAGCCGGAGGCTGGACCATCAGATCAACCTGGATGTCGTTGGGAAGGATGAGAGATGCCGTATGTTCCCCGGCTTCCAGGACGCGGATTTTTTTGGGATAGGCGGTGAAGTGCCGGATGACCGCCGCGGCATCATCGCTGGCTACAGCCAGGTCAATATCCCCTACCGTGGAGGCCTGACGGCGCAGGCTGCCCAGAAAATCGACCCGTTTGACCTGGGGAATTTTGGTCAGCCAGTCCAGAACAGACTGGGCGAGGCCCTGGGCCAGCGGGAGCAGCAGGCGGGTGGAACGGCCTTTTAATTCGGCGATGCTTTTGAGAATATCGGCTTCGGAATCCGCGCCAAACCCCTCAATAAGGCGGATCTGGCCGGCCTTAGCGGCTTTTTCCAGCCTGGCTATGGCTGAATGAGGCTGGGAGATACCCAGGGCTTTGGTGAGCTTGTAGGCGGTTTTGGGACCGATGCCGGGGACGGATAACAAGGTGAATAAGGCCGGAGAAAAGGGCTGGAGTATGGCATTGAAATGGCGGACCCGGCCGGTCGTGAATAATTCATCCAAGGAAGAGGCAATCCCCTCCCCGATTCCGGGTAAATCCTGAAGCTTGCCGTCGTCCCACAAGTCCTTGATCTCGGAAGTGGCATGTTCGACGGCGTCGGCGGCCCGCTCGTAGGCAATGATGCGGAAGCGATTGTCCTCCCCGGAAGACAGTTCCAGGGCGGCGGCAACGGACCGCAGCAGCTCTGCAATCTGCTGATTAGTCATGGTCCTAGATGTTTTCATAATATTTCAAGCAGCTGTGTTTTGGCCATCTCGGGATAAATTACCATACCCGGAAGGGTTTTTACATCGACCCACTCGGGAAAGTAAAGATTTTGCGGGTCACGCTGGTTTTCGGGGCCTGTAAAAGTTAGCTCTCCGCCTGAAGCGGCGCAGAAAAAGCAAGGCTGATCAACTTCCGGTTCCGAGAAGCGGTTAACATAAAAGGCCAGAGTACAACTGATGACGTCCAGCCCGGTTTCTTCTTTGACTTCGCGGGTGACGGCTTGTTGGGGAGTTTCTCCCCGTTCGATGCCGCCACCGGGCAATACCCAATATTCCTGGTGGTGATTAAGCCGATGAATAAGGGCTATATTACCGTCTTTTATGATAATGGCGGAGGCTCTGATCCGGTGCTTGGTCACAAAATCATTGTAGCAGATAAAATCTGGCCTAAATATAGTAAAATTGGGGAAGTAGAGTCGTAACATGGAGTCGTAGCTCAGCTGGTTAGAGCGCTGCCCTGTCAAGGCAGAGGTCGCGGGTCCGAACCCCGTCGGCTCCGCAAGCGGATTGCGGTTAGATTTCTTTCCGGAGCTGGCCGATAAGCGAGGTGGTGGAAACGGGAAGGCGGGCGTTAAACTTTAGGAGTCTGATGCCCAAAGGCCTGAGACCGGCTTCTTTGTGCTGCCAGTAGCGGTCGGCCGCGGGGGAAGTGATGAGGTAATCGGGCTGAATTGAGGCGACCAGGTCGACATATTGTTTTTGGATATCAGCGCCCGATCCGAATTTGACGACGATGGGAATGGTAAAAATATAGTCCACACTGGTCAGCTCGGACAATATCTCGCTTCTTTGCCTCAGGTTGTGAACCGGCCGACCCTGACCTTTGGATAAGGCGATGGTAGAGTCGTTTTCCAGGCCAACGACTAAAATATCCACGTGTTTTTTGGCGTAATGAAACAAACCGATATGGCCGGCATGAAGCAGGTCAAAACAACCGGTGATCAGGCCGATGCTTTGAGCTTGCCGCCGGTGTTTGGCTAACAAAGAGGAGATTTGCGACAAAGATTTAGTTTTGGACACAGTGATAAATATAACACTTGGGGGTTGAAAATCGAAAATACCGGGTATATATTGTGGACAAATTGCTCTTTCTGCCCGGAAAGACTGACGTGAAGGACCTTCTCAAGAAATTTAAATTAAACGAGGACACAATCAGCGGCGTTTTGGGAGTTTTGGCGGTTTTGCTGGTAGTTTATCTGTTGTGGGGTTACTTTAAATCTGTCAACCAGGGGCAGATTTCTAACTCATCGGCCAATACGGAAGCCACCCAGTCGACCCAGCCGAAACCGCTGGGAGAGATCAAAACCACGGATTTGCCGACGAATTACATCCTAAAACCGGGAGATTCTCTGTGGAAGATTGCCCAAACCGTGTACGGGTCCGGGTACGAGTGGTCAAAGGTTTATACCGAAAATAAGGATAAAATCTCCAATCCTAACCTGGTATATGCAGGAGTGCAGATTACCCTACCCAAGATTGAGGCGGCGGCAGCTGCGACACCGCAGACTTATACGGTCGTGGCCGGAGATAATTTATGGAACATCGGAGTGAAGCTGTGCGGCAGTGGTTTTGTGTGGACGCAGATTGCTGCGGACAATAGCCTGGCTAATCCCAGGCTCATCCACCCCGGGAATGTACTTAAGGTCCGGTGCGGTAAGATATAATAGATCTGTGGTGTTTGCGTGATATGGAAGACACTTACCTCCCGCTGACGCTCGAGGATTCTTCCATATCCCTTGCACTTCGTGCTGCGGGATTAGTTCACCGGTAGAATGCATCCTTCCCAAGGATGAGAAGAGGGTTCGATTCCCTTATCCCGCTCTGAGTGTTATAGTTGGTATAAGCTGATATACTTCGGATATGGATTTCCAAAAGGTTATACATAGGGCAGTTGAGATACGAGGCAAGTATTCTGAAATGGAATTAAAAAAGTATGGAAAGGAATGGAATAGAGAACAAATTATGGAAGGGTTTGTAGGAGATGTGGGTGACCTGATGAAGCTTGTAATGGGGAAATCTGGTATTAGGAAAATTGAAGATGTCGATAAAAAGTTAGCCCATGAATTATCAGATTGTTTGTGGTGTGTAATGGTATTGGCAGAGAAGTATGGAGTAAATTTAGAAAAGACCTTTATGGAATCCATGGACGAGTTGGAAAAGAAGATAATTGCTGAAAAAGAAATCTAGTTTCAGTCATACCATCTTTTAAAAGCTGTAATAGTTGTCCCACCATCTGCTGTCCCGCTCAGAGAGCACACGTTGTGCTATTAATTTTGTGTACTGAGTACTAAATAGCTACCACAGAGATGACGATACCGGAAATATGCAATAAGACCAGCGAACTGGGGAGATTTAAATAATTCCGGCCTGGGGAAAAAATTCGGGGTTGTAGACGGTAAAGGCGGAACACATCATCAGGATGTTTGTCCGGTCAAAATGGTCAAAACCGCAATGCCGGCAGTTGCCGTTTTCAGCATGGTGGGGAAAATTACAGCGCATGCAATAGTTGCCGTTCTGAACTGCCGGTTTTACTTCACCGGTCTTAATCACTTCCCGTGACCAGCCGGAGTCATAAAGTTTTTTTCCCGGACATCCCGGCGGCTCCAGCTTGTCGACCGGAGCGAGGGGCGAGAAATCATGTCCTGCGAACTGCCCGATAGTTTTCCAGGTGGTTTCGCTATCCATTGTTCCACCCAAAAAGGCGGCACAGGGTAAGACTGAGCCATCGTGATTGACTACGACATGCTGACCGGCTTTACAGACTCTTTCACCATATGTAGGATATTGAGATTCTAAGTCGGTAAGCAGGTTTTGGGCTTGGTTTGGAGACAACACCAGCCGATCAGGGACCTCTGAGCTGCCTAAGAGGGGGTAGAGATTGATTCTCTTAATCCCCTTGTTTTTAAAAGCCCAGTTGATAAATTCCGGTAGCTGGGCCAGCGATTCCGGGGTGACGACTGAGGATAAACAAAGAAAGGGGTGGTCTTTTAAGGTATCGATTGTGTCTAAGGCCGATTTAACTACTGCCGGGGGGCGAGTTTGGGAGGCGATGGCAAAGTCATGTGAGTCTAAGCTGACTTCAACGACAGAGGCTGTCATTAGGGCTTCCTGGTTCTTTTTAGTACCCATACCATTGGTGGTGACTGAAACCAGTTCAAATTTTTCCACCGCATGAGCCACTAAGGCGGCAAAATCTTTTCTGGACTGGGGTTCGCCGCCTAAAAATGAAAGCCTCGGGATGTGCCTATCGGCTAACCGGTCTAATAGATTCAGCGCTTGTGCGGTAGACAGCTCCTGCTGGGAGAACCTGAGCCTTTCTTCGGGGGTATGAGGCATACCGGGAGCGGCGTAACAGTAGGTACAGCCGGAAAACTTACCCATAATTTCAGGCTGTTTGGCGGCAAAGGCGGCCGGGCAGACCATGGTAGGGTTCCATTCCGCCCAGGCTATTTCTTTAGACATGATAGACGCTATTATAACAGACCTATAGTTTCTTCTTGGGGGAAAAGAGGATTGCTGCAGACTTGTTATCTTAACTTCGCTTTCCGTTTAACACTCGATTATAAAACTCATATTTTTGCCTTTGGTATTCCCTTAAAGACTGGCCATTAAGGCTAACTTTCAGATCTGCGTACTCTCTTAGTAAACTCGGGTTATTCTTTAATATGTTAAATATATCAATCTGCTCTTTCATACCGGTGTTATAAATTTCATCACCGGGGTCGGTCAAGTACAGCTGCACGGGAATTTCGTTCCTGGTAAATTCCCAGGCAATGAAAGTCTCTTTTACTTTTATTGGTTCACCAAATAATGCCTTTAAATCCGGTAGATAGCCGGCGAATTTGCCGGGGAGACATAAAATATACAAGTCCAAGTCCCCCTGGCCGGAGATTCCCAGGCCGGCAGCACCCATAAATAGTACTTCCAGATGAGGATCGATTTTATGAACCAGTCCGATGATCTCTTCCGCAACTGCTTTTAATTTGGGCTCGTACGGCTTTATGACCACAGGGATATTGGTGGGAAGGGTGGATAGATATTTTTCCTGATTTGGTTTGAGCACGACTCAAATATATCAGACGAGGTTATTGAAATTCAAGGCTTTGGAGGATGAGCTGCTGATCCGAGGTGAGATGCGCTAAATCCGAGGCCGGAAAAGCAATAATGTAACTATTATTTTGAGAGGGAGGTCCGCCGATGATAGTTATACCGGGGAGCGAAGTGGGTGTGGAAGAAGTGAGCGGATTGTCAAAAAACAGAGTCAGGGTCTGAGAACTGCAGCCGGGCTCGGGAAGCAGATAGTAGGCGGCTTCACCTGCAACGGTAGCCGTCCGGATGCGCGAATTGTCTACAGGATTTGAAGTGGAAAAACTAAGGTTTGCCCCCTGGCAGCGGGACTTGGTGGCTTGCTGGGCAGAGGACAGAGCGGTTTGCCGGCTGACGAGAGTCAGACTCAAATCTGTTTGAGCACTAATTTGGCCGAGGAGGGAAGAGGCAGAGTCGAAACCGGGAGTCGCGGAAGCGGAGGAATTAAGGGTTTGCAGCTCTGCTACCACCTGCCGGTAATGATCCGGAGCAAAAAACAGGTATTGAGATTCAGGAAGCGATCCGGCGGAAGGGGAAGCTGCCGGTTGGCCGGTGAGAAGACCATTCATACCCACTTTTTTCCAGGAAGAATCATAGGAAAAACTGAGGCCCAGATCCTTGAACAAACTGGTCGGAGAAGGAGGAGAGGACGGGGCGGGAGAAGATGAGGTATAAGCCGAAGGGGGCAAAAATCTGGCCGGAGCAGGTTTTCTTAAAACGTAGACGGCGGCGATGATGCCCAAGCCGATGAAAATCGTAATCAAAAACATCAGCAGAGGCTGTTTTTTGGAGGGCGGCGGGGAATTTGTAGCTGCGGGAGGCGGAGGAGCCGGAGCCACGGCCTGAGCGGCATCGGCCGGACTCCAGCCACCGCTGACTAAGGCGGAGCGAATGGCATCCGGAGAATAGCCGGCCCGTAACTGGTCAGCCACATATTTAGAAAGTTCCGGGGTCACCATGAGTTTAATGATATAACAATCCCGTCAGGGAAGGAAACTGTAAAGGGTGGCGACAGCTGAGAGGGACATAATAGCTGTGATAAACCAACCTAAAGCGGAAACGAGGGGATGGTTGGCCCACTTGCCCATGATTTTGGCAGAACTACTGATGGAGACGATGAAGAACAAAATCACCGGAGCGATCAAACCGTTGACGATGGCTGAGTAAATCAGGGCTTTAATGGGATCCAGGCCGATAAAGTTGATGGCAAAACCCACAATCATGGCAATAATAATGATACCGTAAAAAGCGGAGGCTTCGCCCAGTTTGCGGTTCAGGCCAAATTTCCAGCCCAGAGCTTCGGAAATAGCGTAGGAAGCAGAGCCGGCCAAAACCGGGATGGCGAGCAGCCCCGCCCCGATGACTCCCAAGGCAAAGAGCAAATAGGCGTTTTCACCGGCCAGGGGACGCAGGGCAGCTGCGGCGTCGGCCGCGGTGTTGATGTTGGTAATACCCGCGGAGTAGAGAGTAGCGGCACAAGCCACGATGATAAAAAACATCACCAGATTGGAGACAAACATGCCGCTCCACACGTCCAGGCGCATATTCCTGATCTCGTGGGGAGTGGACTCTTCCTGGCGCAGTTTAAGAGTGGATTTACCTTTAAGGATCTCCTCCTCTACTTCCTGAGCCGGCTGCCAGAAAAACAGGTAGGGGGAAATGGTAGTCCCCAGAATGCCGGTAATCAGGATTAACTGGTTTTTGGAAAAAGAGAGCGACGGGATGAGAGCCGAGGTCATGATGTGACCCCAATTGAGGTGCGGGATGTTCAGGGCGGAAAAAATATAGGCGACCAGGGTCAGGGCCAGATATTTGAGATATCGGGAGTAAACCTTGTAACTGGTAAAAATCTGCAGAAGCAGGGTGACGATGGTAAAGCCAAAGACGAGAAGGAAAAAGCTGGACTGCGGAAAGACCAACTGGGTGGCCTTGGCCATGGCTCCCAGATCGGCGCCCAAATTCAGGACGTTGGTGAAGAGGAGCAAGAGAGTACACAGATAGAGCAGGGTTTTGGGAAAATGCAGCCGAATATTGGCGGCCAATCCCCGACCGGTAACCAGACCGATGCGGGCGCACATCTCCTGAACGATGGCCATGAGCGGGAAGGTAAAAGGGGCCAACCAGAGTAGCTGGAGTCCGTAGGTCGCGCCCTGTTGGGAATAGGTGGCAATGCCCGATGGATCGTCGTCGGCGGCACCGGTGGTTAATCCCGGACCAAGAACATGCCAAAATCGTCTGGCCTTCCGCACCGGGGCCTGGGCTGAAAATTCGCGGGCGATTTTTACCGTCCGGTTCAGCGCTACGGCCGGCGATCCGGCCATCTGCTCCAGAATTTTTTCTGAAGAAGCGGGCATAAGTCATCATAGGATATAATTTGGCAATGGTGAAGTATAGAGAAGCGGTAGCGGAAATGATAAACAGAAATAAAGAATTGTTTTCTGAGTTTGACCCTATTTACAAATGCTTTGCCGCTGATCAAAAATCAGGGAAGGCGGAATTTGATGAAGTGGGAAGAAAGATAGTTCGGGTGATTGAGGAGACGGAAAACAGGTTGTGCGCGCGGATGGAGGGCAGCGGAAGAGGAAACTATTCTACCAATCTGGCGGAGAAATTCAGACAGGAAGTGAGAAAAATCTTTCCCCTCATAGATCTGGTGGGGGTGACAATAAGTTCCTGAGCCGGGGGGGAGATTTGAACTCCCGACCCGCGGTTTACGATACCGCCGCTCTACCACTGAGCTACCCCGGCACAGCATTATTTTAACAGCGGGGGTAAAATGAAGCTATGGCTATGATAAACAGCCGGCTGGTGCGAATGGAGGAAAAACGGAACATCCGCAAGGTGATTATGTTTTCCATCGGGATAATTTTAGTGATAATAGGTATGGTAACACTGGGAATCCCGGCCATCGTAAAAATGGTGTATGTGATCGGTGAACGCAAGGCCGGATCCGGGTCGGGAAACGATTTGATTCCCCCGGCTCCGCCCACCATTAACCTGCAATGGAGCGCTACAAATAGCGCCGTCCAGAAAATTTCGGGGTTTGCTGAACCGCAGTCCCAGGTGATATTGACGCTGAACGGCAAAACCGTAGGAAGCATCAAGGTGGGGACGGACGGCGGGTTTAGTTTCGATAATGTCGCCCTGACTTCGGGAAAGAATTCACTTCTGGCAATTGCCGTGGACCAGGCCGGTAATAAAAGCCAACCTTCGGCAGAGGCGGATATGACTTATTCAAACCAGCAACCCAAACTGAACGTGAACTCGCCAACCGACAGACAGACCTTCAGCGGCGACTCCGGCATTGATATCAACGGTTCGGTAGACCCCGGCGATAGTCTGACGATCAATGACCGGGTGGTAATCGTGGGAGACGACGGCAGTTTTGACCTGAAATGGAACCTGTCCGCAGGAGATAATACGCTGGTATTCGTGGCCACGGACGACGCGGGTAACCAGACACGCAAAGAATTAGTGGCGACTTTTAACCCCTGAGGATACCAACCAGAGACTAATCCAGACCATTACAAAAGGATAAAACTGGGAATTGAGAAACCAGCTATGGAAAAAGAGGGCGACCAGGCCGGCCCGAAAGGCAAAATGAGACCGGGAAGCCGTCCACAAGCGGAGCAGATACCAGAGATAAGCGGCCAGACCGATAACCCCGGTAGTAGCGGCGACAAAGAGCAGCGAGGAGTCGGCGCCGGCTCCGGCGTGCGAGGTCTGCCAATCTCTTACTCCCAGGTACCCGTAGGCCGCCTGAGCGTAGCGATAAGTATCAAAGCCGACACCGATTAGCGGATGGTCCTTGAAAATAGTCAGGGTATGACCCCAGCCGATGAGCCGGGCTTCAATAGTACTGGTGCGCTCCAATTTGACGCCTTCGCCGTCGGAGGTGCGGGGCAGGAGAATTAAAGTCAGACTGACCAAAATCAGGGCCGAGAGAAAATAGCGCCGGGATTTCCTGCGGACGGCATGGGTAGTGAATCCAGCCAAAAAGGCCAAAAAAGAGCTTCGGGAATAAGTAAAAGCGAGGGTGAAATAGGCGACGGCCCAGGAAAGGGAGTAAAACAGGGGGAAAGGGCTGAGGTCGCCGGTTTGTCCAAGAAGGACAAACACTAGTAAAATACCGGTAAATCCCGGGTCTAACAACGAGCCCACGACCCGAAAATAATGCGGGTCCCAATTATTGGCCGCCAAGGGCCGGATATCCGGCACAAGCAGATATTGGGCCAGGCAGACGGCGACCAAGGCGAAGCCCAGGAATCTCTGGAGCCGGCCCGATTGAGATGAAGACAGAAGCGTGGCTACCGGGACAAACAGCAGGGCGTAAACCCCCCAGCGAACTAAATAAAGAAACCCGACCAACATGGCAGTGTGGCCGTAATGGGATCCGGAAACTAAAAGCGAAATAAAACCCACCGCCAAAAAAGCCAGGATAGGTTTGACCAGCGGAGAAGAGATAGATTTAAAGCCGGACTTAACCAGGGGAATAAAGGCCAGCAGCCAGACCATGACGACGGTGAAATCCAGGACGGAAACGTGAACATCGGGGCTGATGAATGAGGGCCTTAGGGTGTTGCCAATAATCAGGGCCACGGCAAAAAGGCCAGCAACGAGGTTAAACATGGCGATAGAGCAGGTAGAGTTTGGCCCGGACCAAAAATGAGTAAAAAGACATCATGAGGGCGGAGATAAGACCGGGCATGCCGTCTAAAAACCCCAGTTTAATTAAATAAAGGTGAAGGAATTTCCCCAACGGAAAAAGAATAACCGAAAAAATATTTACCCGAACACTTTCATGATGCAATTCACCGGCCCGGATGGTGGAGTAACGGTCGATATGAGAGACAAATTCGGCAACGGTGGGGTGAGGGTAGTGCAGCAGCGGAAAAGACAGGCGGCCAACCGGACCCCGGATCAGCCAGGATTCATGGACCTTACCAAACCAGTGGCCGCTGCCTTTTCTGGCCAAGCGCAGCAGTTCAACGCGATTGTCTCCGTGAGTCAGGGCCCGGCCCCAGAGAAAGTCTTCCCGGGGAATAAAGTAGCCGTTAATACCCAGCTTCCCGACGGCAGAAGTGATCGCAAAACGGAGGGGGGAGGAAACGACTTCATCGGCGTCCACAAACAGCACCCAGCCGGAGCGAATCTGACTGAGGGCAAAATTGCGCTGGGCGGAAAAATTTGAATTGAGAGGATGGGAGACGACCCGGGCTGAAAAGGAGGCGGCAACCGCTCGGGTGTCGTCGGTAGAACTGTCGTCGATCACCAACAGCTGGTCGGCAAACTTGAGCGAGGACAGACAACGGGAAAGATGGGCATCTTCGTTATGGCTCAAAACGACGGCGGTGAGCATCGAATTTATTGTAGCACCCGCCAGGTTTGGGCAGCATCATCGATGACAAAGTTGAGATATTTCCCGCCCGGCGGCCGGGTGAGGCCCCGCCACCAAATTAAATAGCGGTAGGGGTCGACGGTGGTGGCAAACTGGCTGCCGGGGCCGACAGCTGTAAGACGAGGAACAGAGGTGGCGCTGGCGGCCAGAATGGCATCGGAAACGGCCAGGCGGGAGGAAAGGCCGGCTCCGTAAGAGCCGGGGTCCAGGGCATAATCACGGATGAGCAGATAGTGGATGTTGACCAGCCACCAGCCTAAAAAAAGGATAAACAAGGTGTTTTTTACAAACAACCGGGAAAGGAAGTACCCGGAAAATAAAGCCAGGGGAAGAAGCAGGAGCGAAAAATACGCTTCGGAGGTGGTTTTATTGAAAAAGATAACGACCAGGGGCAGCAGCAGCCAAAGAAGCTCAGATTTTTTACGCCAAAGGGCAAAAAGCACGGAGACAAGCAAGATAACCGCTGCCAGCGCGGGCAGGCCGGGGAGGAAAAAATGCTGCAACAAAACCAGATAAAAGGGGACAGTGGCCGGGCCAGTCGAGGCGGCGGTTAGCCAATGGTAGGCGGTCCAGACAAAAACGCCGACTGTGGAAACCGGCCCGGAAAGCAGGAAGGGCAGGATGCCCACAGCAAAAGCCATGAAATCCCGGAAGCGGGGAGAGTAACGATTTTTAACCAAAAAGAAAATAAAAACCGGCCACAGGACCACAGTCACGAGCTCCAGTTGATACAGCAGGCCCAGCACCAGGAAAGAAATGAAATATTTGCGGCGGGAGAGGAAAAGCAGCAGCAGAGCCATAAAGAATGGAATGGGCGAGGTGTGATAAGGCATCCGGGCATGGATGATAGCCAAAGGGCTGGTGGCAAAAATGAAAGCTGCGGTCAAGCCGCCGCGGGAGTCAAACCAAATCCGGCCCAAAAAATAGCAGAGAATAATTGTGACTGCACTGAGGAAGGCCGTGAAAATTGCCCCGGATACCGGGTGAAAATGAGACAGGGCCAGTTCGGGGATGAGCAGGTAAGTATAAAGTGAACCCTGATGCAGCCAGGTCACACTGCTGGTAATTCCCAGCAGGGGAAAACGGCCGGTCAACAAAGCGTCGCGAGCAGACAGAAAAAACCAGGCCTGGTCACCGATAAACGGCATGGTAGAGGAAAGCAGATAGAGGCGCAGAAACAAGCCCAAGATAAAAATCAGACTTAAAAAGACTAAGGAGCGCTTAGCAGACACGGGAAAAAACTTTCAGATAACGTGGACCCATCACGGAAATGGTGTATTTGGCTAGGTAACGCTGCCGACCCGCGTTACCCAGACGGCGGGAAAGGAACGGATTTTTAAGTAAACTAACAATGGCCCTGGCCAGAGCGGCAACATCACCGGGGGGAACTAAAATGCCGGTGGCCGGGGTAATAATTTCCGGCAAAGGACCAAAATTAAAGCCAATGACGGGCTTAGAATGAGCCATGGCTTCAACGCCTGCCATTCCGAAGCCTTCGAGCGGCCAAAGCGTGGGAAAGACACAAATCTGAGAAGCAGCCTGATAGGCCCCGGCATCGGGAACCCAACCGGTGAATTCAACTGCGCTTAAATTCAATGACGAGGCGAGCGACTCAAGACGGGGGCGGAAATCCCCTGCCCCGACGAGGCAAAGCCTGGCCTGCGGAACATGTGAGATTACCCCGGGCCAGGCCTGAATCAGCAAGTCCTGACCTTTCCCAGGTTCGAGACGGGAAACACAACAAACCCGGTAAGGAACCGGCGCGGACGGGGAAGTGGCGATATTAACTCCATTGGGAATAATTTCAATCCGGGTAGGAGAAATCCCCAGGTTTTTGACCAGATCAGCAGCGGTAAAGCGGCTGGGGGTAATGATTTTATACGGATAGGAAGAAACGGACAGATACAGCCGGCGGGAAAAACCGCCGAATTTCTGCAGGAGCCGGGAAAGGGGCCCGTGTTCCAGCCAGACGACGGGCAGCCCGAAAATGCGGGCCCAAAAGGTAACCAGGATCTTTTCGGTGACACCCGAGACGAATATCAAGTCGGTCTGCCGATGTGCGGCAACTAAAATCCCGTAGTAGAAAAACCCCAGAGGCAGAAAAAACAAGCCCTTGAGAAAGCCTTTCCAATCCCCGATCAGGTCGATGGCAAAAGGGAAATGGTGAACCCGGGCCAAAAAATTCAACTTTTGAGCCAAAGGCGGAAAGGTGGTATAGACTTCCACTTCTACCCCATGCTGTTTGAGCCAAAAAAAGAGATCGTGATAAAGAGTTTCTGCCCCGCCTAAAGCAAAAGTCTGATTAAAAAAGGTGATGCGGCTAGGTTTTGCGGGCATATACAATCATCGATTCCCCCCGACCAATGAGCGGCTCAATGAAGGCACCCAGGTACGACAATAAATGGGCCAGGGGTTTGCCGAATTCCCTGACGAGGGAAAATTTGGGTGAGGCCGAGGCCGCGGAAGCCGGGACTGAGGAAGCCGCAGGGCGGGGGGAAAAATAATACCGGAGATTGAGAAACAAGCTATAAGTGTTGTAAACCCAGTGGGCATGACTGATGGTTTCGACTTTAAATCCGTGATCATGAAGCAGACGGGTGAGAGTTTTGGGGGAATATAAATACAGGTGACGACCGGGTTCCAGGGAATACCAACGGCTCTTGAAAATGAAGTGGCCTAAGCTCTCAATGTTGGGCGGAACTATGATCAGAAGGCCGTCCTGTCGTAAAAGAGTACGAACTTTATCCAAAGTTTCATCCGGATTGTATATGTGTTCAAAAACACCTATAAATGTTATAACATCATAATAATTTTTTGGTAAATCCATCCGGGTCAAATCTCCAAGGCGAACCGGGACGGAGAAGGTTTTTTGAGAAAAAACGGCCACCTCCTTATTGGTTTCTGTGCCCAGAACTTCCCAGCCTTTTTCTTTAAACAGGGACAGAAACAAACCAAGGCCTGAACCCACATCCAAAATCCGACCCGGAGATTTTCTAAGTGTGATGCCTTCGTAGACGGGACCGTAATGCTTTTGACGTTCGGAAAGATAATGGGGATAACGGAAATTTCGGGTGATATCCCGGCCCCAATAAGCGGAGGGTTTATAAAATTTGCCGATTTGAGACAACGGCACCCGGGGAGACTGAAGGATCAAACCGCAACGGGAACAGCGCAGGTATGAAAACTGACCGGGGTACTCCCAAGTGGTTATTCCGGAGTAAAAGGGGGTGAGAAATTTGCGTGTTTGACAAATCGGGCAGACGGGAGATTCCGATCCGGGTTTAGTCATGAGACAGGGGCTGCAAGGTGCGGAATGCGAGATATAAGGTGAACGGTAAGGCGATTATGGCTCCAAACATGGCTGATGTGGCTGCGCCGACTATACCATAATGCAGGGTAAAAGGATAAATAGTAGCCAACAGGCCGAGAGTACTGGCCAGGGTAATATAGGTGACGTATTTGGTCTTTTGCACGGCCATGAAAAAGGAGTTAAAAATATTGGCAGTGCCCCGGAAAAAACCCAAAAAGGCCAGGGTTTTGACGACGGGGATGGCAGCCAGCCAGCGGGGGCCGAGGAGAAGACGGATGAGCGGGTCGGCTAAGAAATATAAGCCGAGGCTAGCCACCAGTAAAATGGCGGAGAGCAGAACGGCGCCTTTGATAACCGCCCGGCATAGCCTTTTGGGATAATCACGCATCTGGACGTAGACGGGAAAGGTGACCGTGTAGAAGACGTCGGAGATTTCTGATATCGGCAAGGTGGAAAGAGAATAGGCATTTTGATAAATTCCCAAGGGGGCCTGGCCCAAAACCCGGCCGACGGTGATATTGTCCCCCGTGGTGTAGATATAATCCAGGATGCCAAAGCCGGTAATCCATTTGCCGCGGTGAAAAATGTCCCAAGCAATGGGGACTTGCCATTTGACGGCCGGACGGGGGCGGATAAACAGATGGGAAAGCAGGACTTCAACCGCAGCGGAGATGATCAGGCTAAGAACCAGGCTGGAAGCGGAGTGAAAAGCCAACGCCAGGATGACCACCGCGACGGCTTCGGAAAGGTTAATAGCCTGGCGGTAGAAAAACTCGATGTGAAAGCGGAGATCCTTTTGGAACCTGATGGAAGCGGGGTTGATAAAACCCCGGACAAAGGGAATAAGGGAGGACAGATACAAAAGGGGCAGGGCGGCCGGGGCGCGAAAGAAGCCGGAAATTAAAGGTGCGGCTGTGGCCATGAGGACGGAGATCACCAAGCCGCGCAGAATGGAAATGAGCCAGGCGGTGTCGATATAAGATTCAAAATGGTCCTTTTGCTGGATCAAAATTGAATTAATGCCCGTTTCGGTAAGAATTTCCAGAAGTGACAGCGTGATGGCGACGATGCCAAAGTCCCCGAACTGGGCCGGAAAAAGCAAGCGGGCCAGAATGGCGATGCGGACGAAGCCGATGAGACGGAATCCGATGCGGAGGGCGTAAGCCCAACCGAGATTTTTAAATGTGGTGCGAAAAAAATTCATACGACGATGGAAAATAAGCCCACCAGACTCCCAAACAACACGCTGGCGTCGGCGGTAACCTGCAGGACGGGAAGCCAAAAAACGGCCCGGAGATCATGGACATAGCGATAGTTTTTGACTATGGCCAGAATAAAATAAAGGAGAAGCAGCAGATACACAAGCGGCAGCAGGGCGGGCATCTGCAACGCTAAAAAGATCAGGAAGATAAAAGCCAGGGTGCGCAGGGCCAGTTTTTTGACCCGGGGACGAAAGATGCGGGCCTGAACATCACCAATGGCAAAGCGCATAAACATCCAGGCAGCTGACTTAAGATTTTTCCGGGGCAGCCAGGAAACCACGGCGTCTTTGGCAAAAGTAAACTTATAACCCAGCCATTTGAGCTTTACCGCGTAGGCATAATCCTCATTATGAAAAAGGCGGGGGTCAAAACCACCCGAGGCCAAGAAGACACTCCGGCGCAGGGCCATGGAACGGGTGGAGGGAAAAAACTCCGTTTTACCGGCTTGGTCCGGCATAACAAAGACGTAGGGAATGAGACAGGATTGAAAAATATTTTTGGCCAGGCCTTCATAATAGCCGCTGACTATCTGGACGTTTTTATCGGCAAAGGGCTTGATTATCCGGAACAACCAGTCCGGGTGGGGCAAACAGCCGGCGTCGGTGACGGCGATCAGGGGACAGGCAGTGTGAGCCATAGCAAAATTGCGACCCATGGAACGGTTACCGGGCAGCTGGAATATCCTGAGTAGCTTCCAGCCGGCGGCATAATTCTTAAGCAGATCGAAAGTGCCGTCTGTAGATCCGCCGTCAACAATGATGACTTCCTTGGGAGTGAAAGTCTGGTTTTTCAGGGCGTCCAGGAAAGCCGTGATATCCGAAGATTCGTTATATACTGTGGCGATAACAGCTACTTTGGTAGAGTCCATAAAGATTGATATTGGTCAGCAAGTTTGGCCCAAGTTTGACCCTGGGACCAGATATACCCGGCCCGGATAAGGGCGGTAGGGTAATTATCCCTGATTTTGGCGACAGTTGCTACTATGGCCGGGGAAGAGTTAACTAGGTGAATAAATTGGGCAAACGGCGCCAAAGCCAAATAGTCTTTTTTAATTGGGCTGTCAAAGTGGGCAATAATGGAAGTATGAGCGGCTAAGGCCTCAAGTATGCCTAAATAACGCGATATGAAGGCATATTTATAACCAGGTATGAAATTAGCAGAGTCGGGGACAAAGCCGTAAAACCGGGCTGGTACCCGGTTTGATTGGACAAAGAGCTGACATGCGGACAAAAGCGGGCCGTCGCCGTATACGTCCAAGGGGAGCCGCAGCTGCCGGGAGGCTTCCAGGTAATCCACAATCCCGGTATCCCGGTCGAGCCGACCGATAAAAATGGCAGCTTCTTTCCGAATCCGATGTTTGGTTTGACTGACAGGATAAACGGCGCCATAGCTGACCAGTGTGGGTTTAATCCCGTACCATCTTTGATGAAAATCGCCGATACAAATATTGCCGGAGGTAAGTTTGGCGGCTAGTTGGTGCCAGAACTTTTGAATGAGAGTTGGCGGTTGGCTGCCTTCATAACCATGGAAAGTAATAAATACTTTCTTATTGGGGAATAAAAATCTAAACGGCAGGTACCAAAAGAAAACGTCGTGAATATGGACAATTTCTGCAGATTTAATGAGATCAAGATGTTTAAAAAGCCAGCTCCAGATGGTAAATTTTTTGGCGCTCTCCCCTACCCCGCCCAGAGGAATCCGGTAAATTTCAGCGAATGGGGCTTTTTCGTATTCCGGTTCAGAAGGGTTATCCTGTTCGGCAATAATGGTGAGTTGGTTGTTTTTGGCAAGAATTTTTGAGATCTCAAAAATATGTTTCTCCACACCTCCAATATGAGGAAGATAGAGTCGAGTTAGAAAAATGATTTTCATGGTTTCTTGGCAATAATATGAATATTTGAACCTCCAAAAAGCTTGATTAATACTTCATCGATGAACATAACTATATTGACCATGGGTCCTTTTATAAATCTTGTAATTTTCTTTAAGGGATTTAGTGTAAACAATGAGTTTCTAATAATTCCCTCTTCAATTGAAACATTTTCTATTTCGAAGCCTAAATTCCTTAACTTGGTTGCGAGTTTATCAACATTGTATCTTCTTAAATGTCCTACTGATGCATCAAATTTCGATAGTAGACCCAACTTATAAAGTGGAGCTGTATAACTGGGGGTCGACAGGTATAAATATCCACCTTTTTTTAGTACTTCAAAGAGTTTCCTTAAGAGAATTGAGTCATTTTTAACATGTTCGATCACTTCTGTGCAAATAACCAGATCATATGAGGCTTTTTCTTTGTCGATTGATTTAACGACTGTAAACTTTATGTTTTTCAGCCTCATTCTATTTGCGCTTTCTTTTGCAAGATTGATTGCTCTACTTGAAATATCTACACCATTGACTTGATACCCTTTTGATGCTAGGTAAAACGCTAGAGTTCCTGCCCCACATCCATAGTCGAGTATTTTTGAAACATGAGTGGTTTCGAGAATATTTCTAATTCTTTTCAAAATAGTGTAATAAGTAAAATTATTATCACTTATCGTCTTTTTCTGAATGTTTGAACTGAGATGAAATTTATTGTATAGGTTTTCAAGATTTTCCATGTCTTATATCTTATCATCTTCTTGACATATTCGTTTTTATCAGGTAACAATTAATATTGGTGAACTGGGATATACGAATTAAGGGTGTTGTTTGGTTTGTTTTATTTGCGTTTGTATTTTGGTTTGCTGGATATTTAGACCCAGCTAAAGCTGAAATAATTAGTAGCTGGACTCCGACTAAGAATCTTCCATTTATTCTAAACGGCCAGTTTTCTTTTCCCTTTCAAAATAATGTTTATGTTGTGGGAGGGTCAGGATATCTGTATGGTATGCGTTCGGATATTCTAGTTGCTACACCTAGTGCGGAAGGTCAAATCAATGAGTGGTCGCTGTCAAATATAAAATTCCCAAAGCCGACGCTTTGGTCCACGTATGCAATTGACAGTAATTATGTGTACTCTATTGGAGGGTTTGAGGAGTATGAAAATGGACCAGTCGCGAGCTTTAATAATGTTTATGCTGCGTATCTTGATAGTCAAAACGGAATTAGCCATTGGAATGAGAGAACCGCATTTACAAGCCCTGTATCTCAAGCATCAGCTGCAATTTTAAATAATAAAATTTATATTTCCGGTGGGTTTAACGGAAATTACTCGAACTACATCTTTTCCAATATAGTTTACCGTTCTGACATCATTGGGTCAGCCGTAGGCCCTTGGGTTCAAGTCGCATCCTTACCCACTCCGCTTCTCAGCCATTATATGTTTGCAATGGGAAATTATTTGTATATAGTTGGTGGTCGGGATAATAGTTTTAGTTTGCTTGATTCGGTTTACCGAGCGAGAGTTGATGATTCAGGTAATCTTTCTTCCTGGGAGGTGCAAGCTCCACTTCCTAGTCCAGCCCTAGCATTTCAAGGTGTGACAATCGGAAGGTATGTTTTTATTGTCTCTGGAAGAGATACTTACTACGCAAAAGTTGAGAGCGATGGCCGAATTACAAAATGGAATATTAGTGATATTATGCTTCCACATCCAACTTGTTGCGGATCGTTGACGGCAATGGGGAATTATCTGTACTTAGTCGGCGGTTATGATGCTTCTGACTCAAACTATACAGATAAGGTTTACGTGACCAAAGTTTCATTGCCGGAGGAGGTAACACCTACTCCCAGTCCCCATCTTTCACATGAGCCGGTTATCTTGGTACCTGGGATGCTGGCAAGTTTTAATTATTTGAGCTTGATGCACGGAGTTCCGGTGCCCAATTCAGGCTGGGGATGGTGCCCCGTTTATTGCAAACCATTATATAACGGGTTTATTTCAGCTTTAGAAAACTCCGGCTATAAACTGGGAAAGGATTTATTTGTTTACTTCTATGACTGGCGAAAGGAAATCGCCAGCAACGCTGACGACCTGGCAAAATTTGTGGACAAGGTATTAAAAGAAAACCCGGAGGCACAGAAGATTTCGCTGGTGGGACACAGCATGGGGGGGTTGATTGCAAGGGATTATGTTCAGGATACGCACGGGGAAAAGATTGATAAATTAATCACCGTCGGCTCACCGCATAGCGGCAGTGTTAAAGCTTATCGAGTTTGGGAGGCGGCAAATTTTGCCGATTTTCCCGGACCGGTGGGAGCAGTGATGCAAGCGGTGGTAGTTGCTAACATGAGCCATTACACAACCGACGTAAATACGGTACAGAAAACTGTCCCTTCGCTACTTAACCTGTGGCCGACATTTGACTTTATAAAAAACGCGAGCGGAGAAGCGGTGCCCTTAACGCAAATGAAGTTTAAAAATAGTTATCTGCCGGCAATGGCGGATGGGCTGCCGGGTATTTCTAATCGACTTTGGACTATAAGCGGGAGCGGGTGGGGTACGGCCAGATTCCTGACGGTGAAACCAACGACATGGCTGGAACGAAATCTCGGCTGGTGGGCGGACGGAATCTCCGTTTCCACGGAGACGGCTGACGGGGACGAGACTGTGCTAGTGACCAGCAGTCAAGTCAACGGAAGTGTGGAAAACTACAATATCAATAACGTGAGGCACATTGGCTTGCTAAATAACGCCGATGTACAGGACAAACTTCTGACGGTGTTGGGGGTTCAGGGTGAACCGGTGGTCGAGCCAGTAACGGAAAGTGATAAAGTCCTGGTGGTAACCGTGGCTTCCCCGATAGATTTTGAATTAGTCGATCCGAGCGGTGTTAAGTATGTACCGGAAGATAACATCATTTTATTAACTGACCCGGTGGCTGGGGTATGGAGGGTAAATACGGTGGGGCAGGAAACCGGTAATTACACAGTTTATTTCGGCAGGATTAAAGGAGCGGATAAGGCGTGGGAAGAAAAATGGGGAATGGCGACGGAGGGAAGTGAGAACAGCTTTATTTTTAACGTAGACATGGATGAACGAAATTTGGGGGAAAATGTCCTGGAACAGGCTACAAACCGGCTTGGATACATGAAGGAGGCGGCGACGACTTCCGGTTTGGCCAAAGGACGGGAGTCTTTATTGGAAGCTCAGCTGAAAACATATCAAATTGATTTGGAAAACCTGATGGGAACATGTTCTGACCAAAGATCCAGGTACGAAGCTCTGATGCGGGTCCTGATGGAAAGGGCTGACAGACTAACCAGTGACTGGAAATCAGATTTGTGGGCGGAATTGCCAGAGACAACCGAACAGATTCTGGTAGGACAAATGCAGAAGCTGAAGTACGACATGATACAAGATTATCAGGACAAGTTTGTGGATCAAAATTCGTAGCGACGGAGGCCGGAGCGGGACACGGCGCCCAAGATTCCGACCAGCACTAAGCCGATAATTACACTCCCGGTAATGGTTAGGATTCCGAAGGCATTTCCCGACAGATATTGATCAAGACCGGCGGCTACGCCCAGCGCCAGGGTGGTGGTGATGACCAGGGTAATCAGACCCATGTAACTGGTACTGATTTTTTCGGCACTGTGACTTTCGGAGAAATTGGGATTGATCAGGCCCAGAAAGGCCTGCAGGAGGGTGATAATAATAATCATGATCAGTGAGCAGCCGGCCAGGAGCAGATAATAGCGGCCGGTGAAACTCAAAAAGAGCCAGACCGTAGCCGCGACAAACAGAAATGGCAAAATTAAAAGCTGGGCCAGCAGCACTTTTGAGAGCCATAATTTTTCGGGGGCGAGGGGCTGGGTAAACAGATACCAGGCAGTTTCCCCTTCTTTGGCCATGTCCGGAAAGGCCAGACGCAGCAGAAAGGTGTTGGTAAAAAAGACTAGTCCAAGAAAAGCAAAAACCTGAAGCAGGATAATCCAGGACAAGGGCGTGCCCGCAGGGAGGCTGACCCGGGAAAAAAGCCCAAAAAAGAACACTACGAGCGAGGCCAGAAATACGCCATAGCCAATCTCCCCCGGCGATCGGATGACGGCCGATAAATCTTTGGTCATCAGAGCCCGGAGCGGAGTTTGACGGGCAAAATCCAGCCGCGAGGTCTCAAAGATGAACCCGAGCTGTTCCTGCGGCCGGGAATTGACCTGCCAATAGGTAGTGAGAAACAGACGGCACTCAAGCCACAGATAGAATTTGAGTAAAAAGATGACCAATGCCGCGGAGAGCAGCCAGTCGACGGGGGTTCCGACGGTAATTAATCCGGCCAACCAGTTGGTGGGGACCCAGGACCGGGCCAACGGCAGAGATTGATAAAGGGGGTAAAAGGCAGAGGGGGTAGCCCGAGTCAGACTGGCCAAAGCCGGGGGAAATACGAGCCGAAAAATCAGGACCATAATTCCCAAAAATACACCGACATGCAGAAGCGACCGGGTGAGGGTGGACCGGCCGGTTTCAGCGACCAAAAGAAAGCCAATTGAGCCACCCAATGCGGTAGCGACGAGGGCCAATCCAAATAGCCCGAGAACTGCCCTCAGGATAAAAACCAAGTCGAAATAACCCACGAATGTCAGCCTAAAAGCCAGCAATAAGGGAGCCAAAAGCACAGCCAGCAGGAAAGTATTGAAAGTAATCGTCTTTTGCGTCTGCCACCTGACCAGGTCGGAGATGTCTACCGGCAGAGTCAGCAGGTAGGCCAGATTTTTATTTTTGGTAAAAAATAAATTTGCCGTTGCCGCTGCACTGCTGCCGATACCCAGCCACATGACCACCAGGAAAGTGGCCCGGATAATATAGTCGGCGGTGTGATAGCCGAAATCCTGGGCGGCTGCCAGGGTGCGAAAATAATAGCCCATGCCGGAAAACAATCCGACTTCCAGCCCGGCTATGACCAGAATAAAACCGGCTAGGACTGCGAGCTTGCTGCCGGTCTGGACGGCAAACCAGGATTTAATCTCCCGGAAATCGGTTGCCCGGAGGATGGCTGCAGTTTTCATTTTTCAGAGGTCTGGTCGAGGTATAACTGCTCCAAATCCCCGCCGGCGACGGCCTTCTCAGTAACGATCCGCCCCTGATGCATGACCCCGACGTGGGTAGCGTATTTTTGGGCAAAGGACAAGGTATGAGTTACCAGGAGCACGGCCCCGCCGCCTTGGGCAAACTGAGTTAAATTGTCGCCAAAAATGGTAATACTGGAGGGATCCAGACCCACGACCGGCTCATCAATAATCAGGGCGCGGTGAGAAGCCATTAAACTGGCCAGAAAAGCGACTTTTTGACGGTTTCCCCGGGAGTAGCTGCCCATTCTTTGGGCCAGGATCTGAGAAATGGGGAAGACGGCGGAAAGTTGATGTACCCGGCGGGTAATGTCCGGAGCGGGCAGACCGTTTAAAGCGCCGGTGAGGTGTAAAAACTCCGATCCGGTAAGAAAATCGTAAGCGGCGGGATTGTCCGGAAGATAACCAAATTCTTTTTTGGCCCCGAGAGGGTCAGCCATGATATCGTGGCCGGCAATGGCGGCATGTCCGGACGCGGGAGCCAAAAGGCCGACCAGCATTTTGACCAGGGTGGTTTTTCCGGCTCCGTTCGGACCGATGAGGGCATAAATTTCCCCGGCATCCACTTTCAGACTGACGTCGGACACGGCTTTGAGCGGTCCGAAATTACGGGAAAGATGCTCGATGACAATTACCGGCCCGGCCATACGCATTAATACTACTCTTCTGGCGGGAAAAATTTAATCACACCCGGTTTCGGAAATTGGTGGGCACTGAGGGATTTGAACCCCCGACATCTGCAATGTGAATGCAGCGCTCTACCGCTGAGCTAAGTGCCCTGAACTTCTCGACAAATTTTAACATAGGCGGCATAATGATCCCATGCTGAAGATGCAAAGGATTCCCCTACTGGACGCGCTGGAGCCGGTGGTGCTGGCATTTGCCATCTTCATGATCATTTACCTGTTTTTGGTGCAGCCGCATAAAGTGGACGGTATGTCCATGTACCCGGCTTTTAATACGGCGGAACTAATCCTGACGGACAAAATTACTTACCGCAGCAGCAACCCGCAAAGAGGTGATGTCATTATCTTCCATGCCCCTCCGCCTTTTGATTCGGATTTCATTAAACGGGTAATTGGCCTGCCGGGGGAAACCATTATGCTCAAAGGAGGAGCCGTATACATTAACGGGCAGAAGCTGAATGAACCGTACCTGGCACCGGGGACAACGACCTCGGAAAAGTCTTTTTTGAGGGAAGGCGTGCCGTATACGATCCCCCCCAACTACTATATCGTATTCGGAGACAACCGGGATTTCAGTTCGGATTCACGGGAGTGGGGGCCAATTGACAGAAGCGCAATTGTGGGCAAGGCCTGGTTTCGATATTGGCCGCCGAACAAAATCGGCCTGATTCCGCACGAGAGATACCAAAACTAGCCCACTAGGGCTTTATAAACCTTCTGTAAACGATCCTCGGTTTCTTCCAGAGTGCCTTTGAGGATGATCGTGATGCGGGTTTCGGCGCGGGATCGGGACAGACGGATGATGTTGGCCGGAGGGCCTCCCATGGCATCTTCCATTTCCTTGCGCTGGCGGTCGATGGCCTCACTGACCACGTGGGCGGGGCGGAAACCGGTGGTCTTGGGCTGATTGCCTATCTGGTTGCGCATCTTTCTGGCCAATTCCTCGGCCCGGCGCACGGAAGCAGATTCCTTGAGGACAATTTTGTAAGCTTCGACGATAGCCCGGGGATCTTCGATGGCGGCCAAAGCCCGGGCGTGACCCTCGGTAATCAGACCGGTTAACAAACCGTCTTTGAGGGCATCCGGCAGAGACAATAACCTCAGAGAATTGCTGATATAGGCCGGGCTCTTGCCGATGCGCTGGGAGATTTCGCTGTTACTCAGGCCAAACTCGGAGATCAGACGCTCGAAAGCTTTGGCCCGGTCGACGGAGTTGAGGTCGGAACGCTGGACATTCTCCACAATGGCCATTTCCAGCATGCCCTGCGGCGTAGTCTCTTTGATCAGGACGGGGACCAATTTTAAACCGGCCAATTTTGCAGCGCGCCAGCGGCGCTCACCGGCGATAATCTGAAAACCGGCGGGGGTTTTGGCGACGACCAGGGGTTCCAGTACACCGTGCTCCCGGATGGAATCGACCAAATCCACCAAAGATTCAGGAGTAATAATGCCGCGGGGCTGAAGGGGATTGGGTTGCAGAGAATCTACTTCCAGGTCGACAACTTGTTGGTTCATAAATTAAACGACGCTCACAAACCTGCGGCCCTGCCGGACAAAAAATTTAACCAGACCGGCCTTGACCGCATACAGAGTAAAGTCGTGACCGACGCGGACCCCGGTTCCGGCATGAACGTTGGTGCCCTTCTGGCGCATGATGATGTTGCCGGAAATGACTTTTTGACCGCCGAATATCTTTACGCCCAGGCGTTTGCCATGGCGATTGCCTTTTTGTCTGGTAGATCCTCCGGCTTTAGTATGGGCCATATGGGCTAAATTTACATGTCGTTTTCACGAATGTCAAGAATTAATTTACACAGCTTTGCGGCGCCGGGATGCCTTGGCGGGAGCAGTGGGGGCTGAGACCGGAGACGGGGAACCGACGGATTCAATTTTGATCCGGGAATAAAGAGGGCGGAAGCCCACGGCTTTGCGGTAGCGGCTTTTGGCCTTAAATTTGGCCACACGGATTTTTTCCCCTTTGACATTGGCCATTAACGTCGCCGTGACCGCCAAACCGGGAAGAAACGGCTGGCCGACACGAACGTCTTTTCCATCGATGGTCAGCAGGACTTCCAAAAAAGTCAGTTGTTTGGCCGGCGAAGTCAAATGGTCCACCAGAATTTCCTGCCCGGGAGAAACCAAATATTGGGAACCGCCGATTTTAACTACTGCCTGCATAGCCTTTGGATTATACCTGAAAGATGAGCTATTTGGCAATCAACTAATCTGGAGATACTGCTCGGAATGGATGGTGCGGGAGATAGAATGAACCAATCCCAGGGTCAGGCCGATGGAAATCAGGGAAGAACCGCCGTAAGAGATGAAGGGCAAAGTGATGCCGGTAATGGGGGCGAGGCCCATATTCATACCCACATTAACGAAGATCTGGAAAGCCAGCAGGGCCATAGTAGAAAGGCAAAAGGCGGAGGCCACGGGGGAAGAAGTGGTTTGGGAGATTCTATAAATCCGATAGAGCAGGACGAGGAAAAAAATTAGGACCAAACCGGCCCCGACGAAGCCCAATTCCTCGCTTAAAGAGGCAAAAATGAAGTCGGTGTGGTGTTCCGGGAGAAACTGCAGCTGTGACTGGGTACCGTGGCCCAAGCCCCGGCCGAAGAATTCGCCTGAGCCGACGGCAATCAGGGACTGAATGACGTGATAGCCCTGGCCCAGGGGGTCGGAGTAAGGATTAAGGAATGATTCCAGTCGCTGACGCTGATAGTCGCGAAGGACAAATTTATAAATGGGTAGCAGGAGCAAAATAAAGGCCAGTAGGGCCGGTAAAAAAACCCGGAGGCGGACCCGGGAAAGAAAGATAGTCAGCCAACCGATAAAAAGCACCAGCATGGTGCCCAAATCCGGTTGGAAAAAAATCACAGCCAGGGGCAGAATGGCGGAGGCGGCCAACAGGAGGGTTTTGCGGCGATAAGCGGATCCGGCAATGACGGCAAAAACGATGATGAGTAAGGGTTTGATGATTTCCGAGGGCTGGAGGGTGGATTGGCCAAATTGCAGCCATCTTTGGGCGCCGCGGGAATGCAGGCCAAAGAGGAAAGGAGTAACCAAAAAGGCCAGGGAAAAAACATAAATGGGAATATAAAGGGAAGTAAACACCCGGAAATCGACGAAGGAGACGATGAGGAAGATCACCACGGCGGCCAGCCAAAAGACAAACTGGTTGAGGAACAAGGCGGGAGCGGCGCTGCGAATAACCAGTAGACCCAGAGCCGACAGGAGAAGGGCCGGGACGATCAAACGCCAATCAAAGCGGGTACGCAGCATTAAAGTAATTCTACCTCGACGGGGCTACCTATCGAGACCTCGCGGGCCAGAGTCTGGCGGGTGATTTCCCGGACTAAAACGGGGTCGGGAGGCAAGGGGGCAATAAGGCGGATGGGTTGGTCCAACCTGGCACCCTTGATCTTGCGCTGTTCCTGAATCTGGCGGATCAGATCCCGGGCCTGACCCTCAGCCCGCAACTGATCGTCCAGGCGGGGATCCAGGGTGACCACTAAATCGGGACCCTTCTCCCAGGCCAGATGTTTGAGGTTCAGCTCATCCCGGATCAGGTCGCAAAGGGGTGGGGACAGAGCCGGAGACGGAGAAGAAATGACAGCTCCGGAGAGAGGCTGGCGAACCTTTATCTGCAGGTTTTTTCGCTGGGAAAGGCCCATTTCTACAATTCTGCGCACAGATTCCATAGATGAGATCAGCTGAGTATTTTTGGTACTCATTGGAGCCGGCTTGGGCCAGTTTGATAGATGAACCGATTCGCGACCGGTGAGGTTTTTGTAGATGGACTCCGAGATAAAGGGCTGGAAGGGAGCCAGCAGTTGGCTTAAGGTCACCAAGTTGGTAAACAAAGTCGTATGACAGGCAAGTTTGTCGACCGGGTTGGCGGCGGTAGGGCCGACGCGGTCGCGGGAGCGGCGGACATACCATAAAGACAAGTCGTTCACATACTGCTCCAGACTAAGAGCGGCAGAGCGGGAGTCGTAGCGGTCAAGAGCGGCGGTGACGGACTTAACCGTCTGGGACAGGCGGATATTTAGCCACCGATCCAGCGCGGACAGCGAGCCTGGATCCGGAGTGGCGGCCGGATCAAAACCATCCAGAGAGGCATAAGTCAAAAAGAAGTTGTAGACGTTCCAGAGCATGAGATGAAAATGACGCCGGGTGTCATCGGCCAGCCTAAAGCCAAACGGAAGGTTGGCTTCCGGTGATTGACTGACGAACATCCAGCGCATGACGTCGGCGCCGATTTGTTCCGCTCCCTCATTGAATTCGACGGCATTACCCCAGGATTTGTGCATGGGCCGGCCGTCTTCGCCAACTACCGAAGCGTAACCCAAAATGGTTTTAGTGGGGAAGGTCTTTTTTAAAACAGTGCTCATGACGATGAGGGAATAAAACCAATTTTTGAACTGGCCAGGGAAGGACTCGGTGATAAAATCGGCCGGAAACCAGGCAGCAGGAAGCGTGGAGACAGAGACGATCCCGGCGTCCAACCAGGGATTGCCCACGTCGGGAATGCGGGAAACAACGGCGGAGCAGCGGGAACAGCGGATTTTAACGGCGTCAATCCAGGGCTTATGGGGAGTATTCCCGGCAAACTCCTCCCAGCCACTGACGGCGCGGTGTTCCAGATCCTCCTTACTACCGATGACTTCAAAATGATGACAGGCGGGACACTCGTAAATGGGTAAAGCCAAGCCCCAATAGCGGTTCTTTTTGGAAATGAGCCAGTCGTGCATATTTTTCAACCAATCCAGTTCCCGGTCCTTGCCGAAACCGGGAAGCCAGTGAATCTTTTTGGCGACAGCCAGGAGCTGTTTTCTAAGCGTCAAACCGCCGGGATCGGTGGGGTCGGGAGTATCCATAGAAATGTACCACTCATCGGCAATTTTCCAGACCAGCTCGGTCTTGCAACGCCAGCAGGCAGGATAACGGTGGGTATATTTTTCGACTTTGTATGCAAAATCATGACTTTTGAGGTAGTCCAGAATAATTTCCGGATGTTTCTTGGCATTTTGGCCCGTAAATTCACCCAGACCGGGCAGGTAATCGGCATTGTCGGCAATCACGGGGATCAAGGGCAGTCCCAATTTTTGGCCCAACTTAAAGTCCTCTTCTCCGGCAGAGACGGCGGTATGGACCAGGCCCGTCCCCTCTTCGGTATTGATCGGCATAATGCGGGCGTCGGTGGGAATGACGGTATGAAAGAGTTTATGTTCTGCTACTTTTTGAACCGCCGGCAGGTGATCAAACGGGCCTATATAGCGCCTGCCGACCAGCTTTTTCCCAGGAAGGGTGTTTTGCTGGTTAAAGTCGCCGAACAGACGATGTGCCGCTTCCCGGACGACCCACAGGCCGCTCACTAAAACATAATCCAATTTGGGATCAACTGCGACGGCGATATTGGCCGGGACAGTCCAGGGAGTAGTTGTCCAGACCAGAAGCGACTCCCCGGGAAAATCCACCAGGGGAAACTTGATAAAGACCGAATCGTGAGTAATTTCTTTGTAATCTTCGGTGAGCATTTCGTGCTGGGAAATGGCGGTCTCACAACGGGGACACCAGGGAACGGAATCGTGGCCTTTATACAGCCAGCCCCGGTTCCAGACGACTTGGAGAAAATTCCAGATGGCATAATTATTAGCGTCGGACATGGTGAAGTAAGAACGGTCCCAATCCATAAAATAGCCCAGGCGTTTACTTTGCTCGGTCTGGATGGCCGAATATTTGAGGACCCGCTCTTTACATTTCTCCACAAATTTAGCCACACCATAGACTTCGATATCTTTTTTGGTCTTAAAACCCAGTTCCTTTTCGACTTCGACCTCGACCCACAGGCCCTGACAATCAAAGCCGTTTTGATAGCGGCCGGCGTAGCCACGCATAGTGAAATAGCGCTGCCACAGGTCTTTGTAGGTGCGGCCCCAGGCGTGATGGACGCCCATGGGATTGTTGGCCGTGATGGGACCGTCCAGGAAAGAGAATTTTTTGGCCGAGGAGTCGTTTTTGTGCAGATACCTATCGACGAGTCCGGACGAATACCACCAATCAAGAATCTGCTTTTCGAGTTCGGGAAAATTAACTTGGGGGGACACCGGTTGAAAAGCCATGAGGCTATTTTACAACAGTTTGATCACTTGTTACGGCTTGGGCATTTGGACAACGGACGCCGTTGATAGTGCAGTGCTGGATATAGCAAAGTCCAGCTAAAAACCGGAGGCAAGTATTTGGGTCTGCTGAACAATACTGGATTTTATCGATAATGAGGAAGGAAAAATCCATGGGGTTCTCAAAATGACCTTCGGTGTTCATCACCGGCCTTCCTAACAATCGGCTGGCAAATTCTGTCCTAGTCCGGGGGTCTGTTTGTTTTTCCATATGTCTTCACCTTCCCTGCCTTAAAAAGGCGGGGATATCCCAGTCGGATTCGCCTTCAGATTCAGAAGCGGGTTCGGCGGCAGGAGGTTCGGCAGCGGGGGTCGATGAAGAGGGAGCCGACGCCGACGCCGGGGGGGAAGACGGACGAAACTGCGGCTGAGGCTCAAGCACGGGTTTTTCGCTGACTATGCCGGAAGCGACCGGATTGCCCCTATGCACCGGCTTATTTCTGGTAATCATGCTGGCCAGGCGGGAGCGGGTCTCGTCAAAACCGGTGGCGATGACCGTAATGCGCATCTGGTCGACTAACTTGTCATCAATGGCGGCGCCGAAGATAATATTGGCGTCGGCGTCGGCGGCTTCAGAAATAATCTGGGCGGCCTCGTCCACCTCGATCATGGTCATATCCGGACCGCCGGTGATATTGAAAAGCACCCCTTTGGCTCCGTCTATGGCGACATCCAGAAGCGGTGAAGACACGGCGCCCCGGGCGGCCATTTGGGCCCGGTTCTCCCCGACCCCGCTGCCGATACCCATGAGAGCGGACCCGGCGTCCTTCATAACGGATTTGACGTCGGCGAAATCCACATTGATCAGACCGGGAACGGTAATGATGTCGGAAATACCCTGGACACCCTGGGTCAATACGGAGTCGGCGACCCGGAAGGCTTCCAGAAGAGTCATTTTCCGATCCACGACGTCAAGAAGACGCTGATTGGGAATCACAATCAGGGTATCGACTTTGCTTTTCAGCTTTTCGATGCCGTCTTCGGCGTTAACCATGCGGCGGGCGCCTTCAAAGGAGAAGGGCTTAGTGACGATGGCCACGGTGAGAGCTCCCTGTTCCTTGGAGATTTCGGCGATGACCGGAGCGGCCCCGGTGCCGGTACCGCCGCCCATACCCGCGGTGATAAAAACCATATCCGAATCGATCAATAATTCCTTGATTTTTTCGCGGGACTCCTCCGCGGCCTGGCTGCCGATATCCGGATTGCCGCCCGAACCCAAGCCCCGGGTGAGATTTTCGCCGATTTGGATCTTGGTGGGAGCCAGATTGGTCAGCAGGACCTGAGCATCGGTATTCACGGCAATGAAATCAACACCATTAATAGTGTTGCTGGTGATCATGGAGTTGAGAGCGTTTCCACCCCCGCCGCCAACTCCAATCACTTTAATCTTGGCTAGTCTCCCGACGTCTGGTTTTACTAACGCCATATTAAATTAAGATGAGCAGATTACGCTATAGGGCAGGAGCGGGTTGATTGTAGCAGTAGAAGTCAGGGCAGTAAAGACTTGGCCCACTGGGTAGCTTTGCCCAAAAGACCTTTGACCGGTATTTTATTCAGGGAGGGGAATGAAGGTACAGATAAACCGCGGCCGACATTGCCGCTTTCCAGATCTGACTGGGCGAGACGCAGCAGACCGATGGTAGAGGCAAAAGCGGGATTTTCGATATCGTCAATCAGGCCGGAAATATGAGTGGGAATGCCCACGCGGACCGGCATACCCAGCATGCGTTTGGCCGAATCAACGATGCCCACAGTCAGGGCGCCGCCCCCGGTTAAAACGATACCCGAGGGAGTCAATCCGCCCAGATTGCTTTTTTTGATCTCTCCGGCGGTGATCTGAAACATCTCATTGAGCCGGGGGCGGATAATGCCTTCGACCAGGGTCTTGGTGGAAACCGTTTTCATCTCTTCGGGAAGATTTAAGGAACTGATGTCGATATCGTCTTCTTTGGTCTTAAGAGAACCCAGGTAGAGCTTAATTTTTTCGGCGCTCTCCAAAGATACCCGCAGGCCGGCGGCCAAATCCTTGGTGACGTTGATGGCTCCGACCTGAAGCACGGAGGAATAAGACAAGGCCCCTTCGGCGTAGATGGCCATACTCATGGTCCCGCCGCCGATATCTACCAGGACCACACCCAACTCCTTTTCGGTGTCCGATAACACGGCTTCACTGCTCGCTAGACCGGTAAAAGCCAGCCCGGCAATATCGCAGCCCACTTCGGTCACGCATTTGGAAAGATTTCTGATGACCGGCGAAGAGCCGGTAATGATGTGAGTATCGACTTCCAGGCGGATGCCGGTCATGCCGACGGGGTCTTTGACACCTTCCTGGCTGTCGACCGTGTATTGGCGGGGAATGACGTGGATAATTTCCGAAGACGACGGCAAAGTAATGGCCCGTGCGGCTTCCAGAACCCGGCGGACATCTTCGGCGACGATTTCATTCTGGGGCTGCGCGACGGCGACTACCCCATGGCTATTTTGGGAATTGATATGCGATCCCCCGACCGAGACCCAGGCCGTGGAAATATTGTACCCGGCCATGCGTTCGGAGGCCTCGACGGCTTCGCTGATAGCGCCCACCGCCTCATCGATGTTGACGATTTGGCCCTTCCTGACGCCCCGCGATGGCACGGAAGCGGCTCCGACAATATGCAATTTTTGTGATTCCTCTTCCCGGAATTGGGCAATCAAAGCCGCGATTTTGGAACTGCCAATATCGATCGCGGAAATTAATCTACTCTTGGCCATAACTAATAAGTGAGAACGGCATCATTAAATCTAAGATCGATTTTATGGGGCATTTTCGCGTTTATTTTACTTCTCTTCAGAAGTAATTGTAAAGGAGTGTACCAGTTTGATGTGGTGTTAGCAACACTAAGAATAATCTGCAGGCCTTGGGGGGCGTACACGGTCAAATCCGACCCGGACAAAGATCCGGAAATGGGAGTGTCAAAAAGGGTGTTGACTAAATTCAAATCCGAGAGAGCCCGGAGCTGATCGGCCGAGACCCGCGATGACAAACCGGGAACTACCGGAGAAATAAGCAGGGGCAAAGTATTTTGGGACGGGAGCGCAAAAACCACCCCATCCTGATCTACGGCCACGTGGGCGCCCAGAACCTGGACCCCCATGGCCCCGACGGGATTTCTTAGGGAAATGACTACGACCATAACCGAGGGCAAACGGCGGTAAAGAGACACTGATTTAATTTGCGGAAAGGCTGCTAAATCTTTGGTAACTCGGGCGGTGGGCAGTGCAGCTAACAAAGGCCAACCCAAGTAACGGGAGAGGGGGCGGGAAATTTCGGCCGCACAGGTACCAAACTGGTCATAACAGACGATTTGCCGAACGCGCAGAAAATGGTAGAGTCCGGCAAACAACAGCCCCAGAAAGATAAGGACGAGGGGTAAAGCATGAAGGCGACGGCGGCGGGTCATAACAGCTCCTGTTTAATTAATTGAATCAGATGGTCCAGACCATCCAGCAGAACCGGCGGCGGATCAGGCTGCAGCCCGCCGGCCGCGGTCACGGCCGCGAGCAATGAGCGGGGGGTCAGTCCGGATTGAGGCAGGAGAACGGCCTGGTGAAAGGAAACCAACAATTCGGCGTTTTGCAGCTGCTCGGCGTGGGATGACCGGGGAAGCGGAATCAGGACACAGGGCAATTTGAGCAGCATCAGTTCATAGATGATATGGGCGCCGGACCGGCTGATGACCAGGGGGCGGGAAGAAAAAACCCCGGCTAGTTCTGCAGAAGTCAGATAGGAAAAGACCCGGTAGCGGGATTGCCGGGACGCCGGCAGTTCGGAACGTAATTTGAGCGCCGTCTCATGGTCGGGGAAAAGTGAGTTGTCGCCGGTTTGATGAACCACCTGAAAGCCGGCCAATAATTCCGGCAGGGCGGCAAAAACCGCCTGATTGATGACGTGACTGCCCTGCTTGCCCCCGGTGATATATATGGTAGGGGGCACGGTGGGACGGGGGTGCAGCGTCAGCAGCCAGGGACGGAGGGGCAAACCGGTGACTACGGTTTTGCCGGCCGGATAATGAGCAGCGCCGGCGGGCCAGGAAAGGGCATTTTTTTTGACAAACCGGGAGATAAACCGGTTAGCCCAACCCTGGGTAAGGGTCTGTTCGTGGGTCAATGCAGGGAGGCCCAGAAGCCAACCGGCGCAGACGACCGGCACGGCTAAATAACCGCCGAATGAGACAATCCCTTTCAAATCTGATCCCAGCCGGATTTTCAAAGCGAGAAGCAGGGCAAAAGACTGGACAAAACCCCAGGGGAGGCGAAAAAGTTTGAGCGGGTTAAAAGTGCGGTACAACTTGCCGGCCTGCAGGTCATAGAAAGGAAAGCCGGAGGCAGTAACCTCCCGGTATTCGGCCGAATCACGACGATCACCCCAGAGAGAATGGCGGTGACCCAGCCAGATAACGGCGACTCCGGACTGCTGCAGCTTTTTGGCGACTTCCAGAGCGCCGGTGTGATGCCCGCCGGTAAAAATAAGAGTTGGAGAGGAAGTCATAGGCGGTCGCTTCTGGCAATATTAACAAGGATACCCATGGAGAGCAAAACGATGACCAATGAAGAGCCGCCGTAGGAAATAAAAGGTAAGGGGATACCGGTCAATGGTAAAAGGGCGATGATGGCGGAAATATTTAAAAAAGCCTGAACTGCCAGGAGGGAGGTGACGGCCAGGGCTAAATTCGCGGAAAAAGGGGCCGGGGCCCGGGCGGCGACCTGAAGACCGGTGGAAATAAGCAGAAAAAAGACGACCAGGAGAACTACGGCTCCGATGAGGCCCAACTCCTCGCCGATGACGGCAAAAATGGAATCGGTGGTCACTTCGGGAAGAAATTCATATTTTTCTCGGGATTGGCCGAGGCCGACGCCGGTAATGCCACCGGAACCCAGAGCCAACAGGGCCTGGCGAATCTGATATGAAGAACCCTGGGTATCATGGGAAGAATTTAGAAAATCCTGAAAGCGGGAGGCCCGGTAAGGAGATAAAAAAATCACTGCCAACAATAACAACAAGGCAACGGGGGCGGCCAGGGCCATCTGGGTGATTTTACCGGTAATAACAAAATAAGTGATGAGGGAGCCTATGGAAACCACCATGGCGGTGCCCAGATCCGGCTCCAAAAATACCAGGCCGGAAAAAACCGCGACCGGGAAAAGAAAAGCGGCAAAGGACGAAGTTTTTTTAAGCAGAGCAGCCAGATAGACGCAGATGGAAAATTTGGCCAATTCGGCCGGCTGGAGGTTGAAAAAACCCAGGTTAATCCAGCGGCGGGCGCCTAAAAGCTTGGTACCGATGCCGGGAATGAGCACGGCCAACAATAAAACGGTGGTCAGCCAAAACAAAGGCCGGGCGTACTTGGCCAGGCGCTGATGCGGCCAGCGGGAAACCAGAAAAAAAACGACCAAGCCGAGGGCGGCCCAGACACTTTGAAGTTTGAGATAATACCATTTATCGCCAAAATCGCGGGCAGCGTCGACAACGGAAGCGCTGGCGACCATGATCAGGCCGAAGAAGACAAGCAGAATTACTAAAAGGGCGATCAGGCGGTGGCGAGCCATAGGCCGACGAAGTCCAGGATGATACCGACCAACCACAGCCGCTGCACAATTTTGGGTTCCGACCAGCCCTGACTTTCCAAATAATAATGGAGAGGTGTAACAGGAAAAAGCCGGCGTTTAAAGAGGAGATAAGACAAACGTTGGGAATAGTGCATGAAAGCTTCGAGAGCAAAGATGCCGCCGATCAAAAATAAAACCGAGATCTTACCCAGCAGGAGCCCGGTCACGGCCAGAGTAGCCCCAAAAGACAGGCTGCCGGCATTTCCCAGCCAGATCCGGGCGGGGTAGATATTGAAGTAGAGAAAGGCCAGAAGGGAGCCGATCCACAGCGCGATAAATGTGGACAGCACCGTATCTAAAATCGAAACGGAAATGGCCCAGAACGCCATGAGACAGATGATGAGCAGGCCGGAGGATAAACCGTCCATGCCGTCCGTAATGTCCATGGCGCGGCAAAAAAAGAAGATTATGGCGCCGGCGACGGGAATATAAAGCCAGCCCAAATGCAGAATGCCCAGCAGGGGAAAATAAACCATTCCGACGTGCAGGGTGGTACGGATGAGATAGGCGCTAAGCAGGGAAAAAATAATCTCGAAAGCGGTTTTTATTTTCCAGTCTGACCGCGGGGCCAGGTGAAAGACTTTAATTAAATCATCATACAGACCGACCAGACCGAAGGAGATAAAGGTAAAGAAAATGACATTAAGCTGGGGCCGTCTCGGAAAAACCGAGGTGATATAAACCCCAAATTTAATGAGCATGGGGAACAGCAAATAAAACAGCAGACTGACAAGGACAATAATGAGGACTCCCCCACCGATAGGGGTGCCGATTTTCCACTGATCTTTTTGAGACAAAGCGGAAAATTCGGTATCTTCGAGCGGGGTAGCCGGGTGGATAGGGGCGCGGTTTAAGAAACGGAGCCGATAAAGGAGGTCAATGTAAGGGACGATGGCGATGGAGGCGGTAATGAAGGCAAAGAGCAGAATGCCTAAATATATGGCCATAGTTTGGGCAGAAAAATAAGCAGGGCCACGGCAACGCTGCCCACGGCGTAGACCAGCATGGCGGCAGCGGCTGTGTCCTTGGCGTATTTAGCCAGGACGTGATACTGGTCAGTCAGTAGATCGACGGTAAACTCGATAGCAGTATTGATCAGTTCCACGGCCAGGCCGCCGGCAATGGTGAAGGCAATAATGGTCCATTGGATCCCGGAAATATGCAGTAGTAACCCGAGAACCAGGGCACCCAGGGAAAAAAATAAATGGATACGAAAGTTGGGCTGGGTTTTGAGTGCGGTGATAAGGCCTTCAAATGCGTGTTTAAATGAAATGTGGTGGGCATGCATAGACGGCTTTATTATATGCCTTAATTGGGGTGGGGGGAAATGTTGTAATAACGGAAGATTTTTTGGGCCAGATCGAACCATAAAGGCGCGGCGGTGGTACTCCCCCACTGGCCGTTTTTAGGGTTTTTGAGCGTAACCAGCATGGTAAATCGCGGGTTGTCCGCCGGGGCAAACCCGACAAAGGAGGCGATCGCGGCGTTGGGGTCATAATGGCCGGCGATGGGTACCTGGGCGGTCCCGGTTTTTCCGGCGATGACAAAGCCGGCGGGCTTGTAGTAACGGACTTCACCGTTGTTGACGCCGTTTACCATCATCTGGGTCATGGCATAGGCGGCCTTTTCAGAAATAACCTGAATACCCGGCGGGGGCGGCAGGTCCTTGGTGGTACCACCGGAAGTGATGCGGGTAACCAGCCGGGGGGGCATATATAAGCCGTGATTGGCAATGGCATTGACGGCGGCGAGTAATTGCAGGCGGGTGACGGCGATACCCTGGCCAAAGGCGGCGGTGCCCCAATCCACGTCTTCCCAGGCGGCGTCGGGGCGCAGTTCGGGAGTAGTTTCTTCCTGCAGGTCAATGCCGGTCAGTTTGCCGAAACCAAATTTGCGAATATAGCTGAGAAGCTCGTCCCGACCCATCTTTTGGGCCACGCCGACCATGCCGACATTATCGGAATTCAGAATAATATCTGCCATAGTGCTGTTGGGGTGATATTGGTCGTCGTAGTCGTGAACCAGCAGGCCGGACAGTGTGACCGGGCCGGTGCAGATGGTGCAGCGGCTGGCCGGTGTGACCGCGCCTAAGTCCAGGGCGGAGGACATGACGACGGTTTTGAAAGTCGACCCGGGTTCATAAAAGTCTGAAATGACGGGGTTTTTGTAAAGCGAAGTGTCATACGAAGCGTAATGGGCGGGATCGTAACCGGGAAGGGCGACCATTGCTAAAATCCGGCCTGTGGACGTGTCCATAATAGAAATGGTGCCGCTATCCGTTTGGTATTTCTGAATGCCGGCGGATAATTCCTGCCAGGCCAGATACTGCAGGGTGCGGTCGATGGAGGTGGTAATGGTGCCGCCGTCCTGTGGAGGAATGCGATCCTGGTCGGAGATAAGGATGGGACGGGCGAAGGCATCCTGTTGCTCTAGAAGGCGGCCGGGTTTCCCGGAAAGCAGGCGGTTGTAGTAGCCTTCAAGACCAAAATACCCGACGGGGTTGCCGGCGGCATCCTGGCCGACAAAACCGGTAATATAAGCGCTGCTGCTGCCTTCCGGATAGTAGCGGACAGGTTGGGATTCAAAGCCCAGGCCGGGAATGTGCAGAGCTGCAACTGCGGCTTTGGTCTGTGCATCCAGATCGCGGGCCAGCGGCAGCCAGGAAAGATGACTGGTAGGAATCATGGCCACGGCAGCACTATCGGAGGCCGGCAAGGCCGAGCTGAGTTTGGTGAGAGTGGCAAAATCTTTGGGCATCAGCTGGGGCTGAGCATAGAGCAGATAATTTTCGGTATTCGTCACCAGCGGGAACCCGTCCGAACTAAGAATTTCACCCCGGGAAGCGGGCAGGATGAGAGAAGTAGAATACTGCTGCTGCGCCTGGGCGCGCAGGTCTGCGGCTTTGACTATCTGCCAGTACGACAGGCGGGCGATGATGAGCAGGAGCCAGATGAAGAAAAAGAGGTGGATAAGGCGGATCCGGGTGGTCATGGCCGCGCCGCGGAAGCCACAGGCAGGGGGGTAAGATAAGAAACCTGGGCGGGTGCGAGCTGGTCTGATTGGGCCTGCGAGTAGATATATGGGATAGAGCTGTAATGATAAATCTGGTTTTTGAGATCCAGATTGGCCTGGTTGAGAGAGGAAAGCTGTGAAGTCAGGTCGGCCAGACGGGCACCGTCGGTAGCCCGGCTGCTGGTCATGAGAAATTGACCGACCAACAAAACGAGATTAATAAAAATGATAAATTTGACTAACCGGGTATTCATATTTTTTCAATTGAGCGCAGTTTGGCACTTTGGGCATGCGGGTTGGCAGAGATTTCTTCCGGACCCGGAGTGACGGGCGGATCAGTCAAAGAGACGGCCCGGCCGGATCTGATCCAGGCAGAAAATTGATTTTTGACAATCCGATCCTCCAGAGAATGAAAAGAAATGATGACTAAACGGCCGCCGGGGTGCAGCAGGTCGAAAGCCTGGGGCAAAACTGCGCTTAAAGCGGCCAGTTCATCGTTGACGGCAATCCTCAGGCTTTGAAAAACCCGGCGGCGCTGGTGAGCATCGGTCAAGATGCGGGCCAATTCATCGGTAGTGGCCAGCGGCCGGGCGGAAACTATGCGGCGGGCAACGGCCGTTGCGGCCGGCTCTTCGCCGTACTCCCGGAAGAGCTGCTCTAACTGTTTCACGGTCAAGACGTTGACCAGAGTGGCGGCAGAGTTGGGCAGATCCGGATCCATGCGCATGTCCAGGGGACCTACGGACTGGAAGGAAAAGCCCCGCTGGGGAGTAACCAGCTGATGCAGGGAAACCCCCAAATCCAGCAAAATCCCCCATAACGGCTGCCAGGAGTGCTGCTGTACGACCTTTGATAAATGGATAAAATTGGCCCGGACGAGAACCAGCTGCGGGTCCGCCTGTGCCGAAGCCAGGGCAGGCTGAAAGGCTTCGGCGGACCGGCAAGCGGCGATGGCGTCGGGATCCTGATCCAGGCCCAAAACGCGGCCGCCCAATTCAACGATGGCAGCGGTGTGACCGCCGCCGCCCAGAGTCGCATCCACATATTTGCGGCCCGGCTGTACGTTTAGCAAAGTGCAAACTGATTGTAAAAGTACTGGCGTGTGAAACCCGCTCATATTAAATCCCCTCCGAGGACAGCTTTTCGGCAATCTCCTCGGCCCGGGAATTAATTTGGGCGGTGTAATCAGCAAATTTATTGGCGTCCCAGATTTCGATGCGGTCCACGGCCCCGGCAACGACACAGTCGCTTTTAAGACCGGCAAATTGGCGCAGGTAATCGGGAATCAGGATGCGGCCCAGACGGTCAATTTCGGCTTCGGTAGCACCAAAACTCAAACTTCTGGTGAAATTGCGGGCGTCGGACCGGGTGAGGGGCAAGGAGGAAAGTTTGGCCACCAATTCCGACCAGGCATCAGCCGGATAAAGAAACAGACAACCGTCCAGTCCCTGGGCAAGAACGGCCCCGGCGGTTAATTGGGAGCGGAATTTTTTGGGCACGGACAGGCGGCCTTTTTCTTCCAGGTGATGAGCAAACTGACCTATAAACATATTTATTTACCACTTTTTACCACTACGTACCACTATGATCCCTTTTCACGAGCGTGTCAAGACAAAAAATACGCGAAGAAGCTGGAGGTGGGGGTAGAACCAAAAGTTTATTGGGAGGCTGTGAGGGGGGTGGTGGCGCCGGCGGTGACGGTGAAGGGGTAAGTGGCTTGAAAGATACTGCGGCCGGCCGAATCTCGCAGAGTCAGATCCATGGTGGCGCCGGTGATATTGGTGTGGTAGGTGAAGTGGCCGCTGCTTTCACTACCTAACAGCTGCTGCTGCGAATAAGTGGATTGGCCGGCGATTTTGGCCGAGGCGTTGACGCCGGTATTGATCTGGTTATTCTTGACGACAGCGTTATAGATCAAATCGTATTCCAGGGCGGCGGCGTGCAGATTGGTGATGTTGACGGTGACGTAGTGGGCGTCGGCGGTAAAGGTAAGACTGACTTTGGGCGCCTGGTCGGGAGTCAATTGAACGGCTTCTGGCAGCGGGGTGGGGGTGGGAACCGGGGTATTTAAAGAGGATTTGGCAAACTTCACTACGGCGGCAATTCCGATACCGATGAGCACGACCAGGATGATGACCACGATAGTGAGCTTGGATTTCATGGATTAAGGTTACTTTAAACGGTTGGTGAAATAAGTGTCAAGCTCGGCTGCGGGAAGACGGATCTGGGAGGCGGAATCGCGATCACGGATGGTGACCGTGTGATCTTCCAGGGTCTGAAAATCCACAGTGACGCACCAGGGAGTGCCGATTTCATCCTGGGCATAATAGCGCTTGCCGATATTGCCGCGATCATCCCAAATGGTGCTGAGGTGAAGCTGAGTTTTAAGATGTCTATAGATATCCCGAGCCTTTGCGACCAAATCGGGCTTATTGGCCAGAAGCGGGAAGACGGCAACTTTGACGGGAGCAATCCGGGGGTGAAGTTTGAGAATCACCCGCTCCCCTTCTTCGGCATAGGCATCCAAAAGCAGAAACAGGAAGCAACGGTCAACCCCGCCCGAGGTCTCAACGATGTGGGGAATAAGGCCTTCAAAGGTCAGGTCCTGACCACTAAACTGGCTATGCCGACCCAAATCCCAATCCGAACGCCAGTGGATACCTTCCATCTCCCGACCCTGGTATTGAATATCAAAGGCCTTTTGGGCATAAAAGGCTAATTTTTCGTGTTGGTGGAAGCTTAAGTTTTCGGGATGGTTAAATAACGACGAATACCAATCCATGCGGGCCTGCTTCCAGTAGTCATACCACTTAGCCATATCCTCCGGACGAGTAAACCACTGGAGGTCCCACTGCTCAAACTCGCGCAGGCGGAAAATAAAATTTCCGAAAGTGACTTCATTTCGGAAAGCTTTACCGATCTGAACAATGCCGAAAGGGAGCTTGACCCGAGTAGAGTCGACCACGTTTTTGAAGTTCAGGTAAATGGTCTGGCAGGCTTCGCCCCGCAGATAAGTTTTGACTTTTTCTTCCTCAATTACTCCTAATTCCGTAGGCACGAGCGTGTTAAAATTTTTGGGTGCGGTCAGTTCGCCGCCGCAGTCGGGACAGATTTGGCCGTCGATATCATCAGCCTTAAACCGGTGGTGGCATTTTTTGCATTCGGTCAGAGGGTCGACAAATCCCTTAACGTGACCGCTGGCTGCCCAGACTTTAGGGTGAGTAATAATGGCGCCGTCGATGCCGACGATATCTTCGTGATCCAAAGTCATCCACTGCCACCAAAGCTGCTTCAGGTTATTTTTCATGAGTACACCCAATGGGCCGTAGTCGTAAATGCCGCCGACACCACCATAGATCTCCGAACCGGGATAGATAAAGCCCCTGCGCTTAGTCAGTGAGACAATTTTTTCCGTCGGGTCCATGCGTTGATTCTATCATTGGGCCAACTTTTTTAGTAGGCGGGGGGAGTGGAGGCGGCGCTCGGAGATGGATTCAATAAAGGTAATGACATCGCCGGTGAAAGCGCTGCCTTTGGGCCAATAACCCAAATCTCTAAGAATGTCCACCAGCCAGGCGTCAAATTCCCGACGCCAATCGTCACCCAGCGAGCCGATGGTGGTCAGGCTAGAAACCAGGATGCGGTAGGTGGCGGGAAAAGGCTGGTGCTCGGCGGTGAGCTTATCGACTACCTCACAGAGCTCATAACCCAGGGCGATCCGGCCCAAATATTTGCGCCAGGCATGCGGGGATCTGATTAAAACCACTTCGGTCAAAGTATCCAATGATCCTCTGCCCTGCACGGCGTGACCTTTGACCAAGTTAAACAATTCCAAACTGGCGGCGCGTTTGGAGGACAGACGGCGGAGGCCTTTGGCCACCAGGGTGATTTTGCCAAATTCGGAAGTGAAAAAAGTGACCAGCTTGTCAGTTTCGCCCAAATTATGCCGTTTGATCACAACGCCAACGAAGGAATAACCAGTCATGGCTAGAAGCCCAGATTGAGAGTTTTGTCGGAGTTGAGGATTAATTCCGACTGTTTGCGGCCGTTAATGGTAATGTCGTAGGGGAAGTCCTTGGCACCTCCCTGCTTTTGAATAAGAAGATTCAAAGGAGACTTGGCCTTGAAAGGCAGAGTGTATTTGAGAGTGATGGTCTTGACGTTAAGGGGGGTCAGGGTGAAGAAGCCCTCAAAAACAGTCTTGCCGAGGTCAGTGCCGGTAGTCTGGCCGGTTTCAAAACCCGCGGCGCTGACCAATTTGCTGCCCTGAGGGACGTACACCCGCAGCCAATCACGGAAAATGCCATTTAACTTGAGACTATTGGAGGCGTTAGTAAAGTATTGCTGGGGGTTTTTGTAAGTCAGGGTCAAGGTTTTGGTCACCGTGCCGTCTCCGGCCACGTCAATTTTCTGGTCGGCGGTGTAGGTAACCCAGGCGTTGGTTTTGGCTCCGGCAAAGTTGGTGTCGACGACCAACAAATAATCCTGGGGGGCCGGGACAATCCGGCCGGCCAAGTTAAACGATTCGGCGGCGGCTTGGGCGTTGGGGTCTAAAAAGTAGAACTGCACATGTTTTTGCTGGATCAATTCCATGGCGGACTGGAACAGGAGGCCCATTTTGGACTTGGGCTGGGCCATAACGTTACTCAAAACGGAATACATCATGGGGCCGATGAAAGATTTTCGCTGGCCGTAGTTTTGGGGTTTGACAATGACCTGGCCGGTGACGGAATCCCAGACTACGGGGCCCTCGATGTCGGCAAAAGCTTCCAGGGCATAAAAGACCTGGGGACAATTGCAGGGGGGATAGATATCGGCGGAAAAATTGCCGATCCCGGAAACGCCGATGGGGCCTGTGACTTTGAGAAGGTCTACCAGAACCTGGGTATCAATGGCGATAATGCCGTCAACTTTTTGGGAACCAGTCTTGAGATAATTGGGGTAGAACTGGTCCATAGAAACTTTGAAGTCGGGTGATAGATTCATGTCACGCAGATTCCAATACGGGACTTTGGGCAAATACTTGATAATCGGGTCGGGAGCGGGAATCTGGCTATTGAATTTGGCATCCAATGAATAAATATCACCGGAGTCGAGAGTAGAAATCTTGCCCTTATTAACCGAAATAATGGCGTAAGCGGTCATGAAGCCGCCGGTGGGGCGCAGCTCGGCGTCGTTTTGGAAAATTACCAGGTAGGTCCGCGGCGAATCCAAGCCCAGCATGTAGGGAGCCGACTCTAAAAGCGGTTTGGCATCGGTCACCAGGGAAGTGGCCTGATCCAGAAGGGAGATAGCGGTCGTGAGGTTCTCGCGGACTTTGACGCCGCGGAAAGTTTCGGGGTAGCCAGCGGGGTCGATCTGATCCATTTCCTTGCGAGCGGCTTCCAGGTGGTTGCCAATATCGGTCAATTGGGGCTTAATTTTGTCCAGGGTATTGATAATAAAATTAATCCGGTCCTGGGCTGTCTTTTCCCCATTGCCGGTGGTCGCTAAGCCCTTTAGACCAATAATGTCGGCGTAGGGGGCAATGGCATTGATAGTCACGTCGCCGGCGGCCAGCACTTCGGTACCGGCATTTACGGCATGGTTGGCATCCCGGTAATAATGGCCGACAAAAGGCAAGATCTGGGTCCAGGCCAGCGGCTTAAGCTTTTGGCTGACGTTGGCCAAATTGGATTTGACCTGTCCCAGCTGCTTTTGGGTACCGGCCAAATCCTGATTTTTGATATAGACGGTCACCTGGGTAGCCGAGGCCTGTAATTGCTTGACGGCGGTGTACACGCCTTTGGCCGGAAGGAAGATAAAAATATAGCCCAGAAGACCCAGGGCAACGATGGCAATAAGGATCCCGGTGAGGATTTTCATGATCGGAGACGCCACATTATGCCGGGGCAGTTTACCCAGGTCAAGAGGCGGCTGGGAAAAGGTGCGGACAAGGGGCTGTTGACGATCGGGCGGCATGACGGTTATTTAACCCCGCTGCCCTTGCCGGAAAGCATGACAAACGGGGTTTTAAATAATATTTCTAAATCATACCATAAGGATTTACGGGTGGCATAGTGGGCGTCCATTTCAATGCGTTTATCAAAATTAATCTGGCTTCTCCCGCCGACCTGCCATTCCCCGGTGATACCGGGCTTGACGGACAATGCCGTGGTGATGAGCGATTTCACATGCGGATATTTAAGACGCTGTTCTTCCAACTCATCGGGGTAGTAGGGCCGGGGGCCGACGATGCTCATTTCTCCCTTTAATACATTTAGAAACTGCGGGGTTTCATCTAGCGAATACTTGACGATAAACTTGCCCACATGAGTGCGCAGGGGATCGTTTTCCAGCTTGTAACTGTTTTTTTTGAACTCGGCCAGATATTTTTTTAAGTTGGGGTCATGAAACTGCAGATAACGGGCATTGGGAATCATGGAACGAAATTTCAGGAGGCGAAAAGTCTGACCGTTTTGGCCAACCCGGTCTGAAGACTCAACAAAAACCGGGCCGGCCGGAGATTCGCTTTTGATGGCCAGGGCAACAAAAATTCCGATGGGAAAAAAAATAACGGTGCCGATGGCTGCGACCAGAATGTCGATAGCCCGTTTGGTGTAATTGTAAAACACAGCCTATATTTAAAAAGTTTATATACCCATCATAATGTTAATCGATGTGCGTAAAACGCATTTCGGTGTGTATATATCTGTCATAATACTATTAATCGGGTATGACAGCTATAAATATTTAGTCAAGTCTTGCTCTTTCAGGAGTTGGACAATCTTTTTGACGGACTGGGCTGACTTTTTGGGACAGATGAGCAGGGCATCGGGAGTATCGACAATGACCAGATCCCGAATATCGACCAGGGCGATGAGCTGTTTATCTAAAATGAATAAGTTGTTTTGGGAGTTGACGGCCACCAATTGGCCCCGGCCTTTGGCGGCCAAGATGGTATTACCCTGGGAGTCGCGCCGCAGGTGTTTGGCGGCCTCATCCCAGTCCCCTACGTCTGACCAGGTAAATTTAGCTGAAATACAGGCAAATTTGGTAAGTTTTTCCAGTACGGCGTAATCGGTGGCCAGAGTCGGAGCCATTTGGTAGACCAGCTGCAAAACTGATTTTTCCTTATCCGTATCCAGGGCGTCTTCGAGTTTGGGCAACAAGGCATAAGTTTTGGGCGCGTGTTTTTTTAACAGGCTTAAAAAGACGTCAGCTTTCCAAACCAACAGATGGGCGTTCCAGAAGTACTCGCCGCTTTCGGTGTACTTTTCGGCCACTTCCAAAGGGGGTTTTTCCACAAATTTCTCCCCAACCAGGACTTCGTCGTCATAACCATTGAGCGGTTTCCTGGCCCGCATATGCCCCAGGCCGGTATGGGGACGATCGGGAATAATGCCGATGGCGGTCACCAGCCCGGTAGCCTTGGCGACCTTGGCGGCAAACAGCATTTGCCGGGTAAAGTTGGAAATAGGCGTAATCAGCTGATCGGCGGCAAAATTGCAGATGACGGCCTCGGGATCACGCTTGTGAATATAAACGGCGCCGACGCCTTCGGCCAGGGCGGTGTCACGGCGCATGGGTTCACAGATAATATTCTCGGCGGGCACGCGTTTGGCCTGGGCATGAACGGTCTTAAAGTATTTCTGAGAGGTGATAATAAAGACCCGGTCGGGAGAAGTGAGCAGTAAAGCCCGCTCCAGGGCGTGCTGAAACAAGGTCTGCCCCCCAAAAATATCCATAAACTGCTTGGGGGAAGCCTCCCGTGACAGCGGCCAGAGCCGGGTGCCGCCGCCGCCCGCGGGGATCAAAACGAAGAGGTGTTTTTGTATTTCTTCCATTGAGATGTGAATATTTTAACAAATTCTGCCTGAAAACGCGTCCGGGAGAACTTTTGGGCATGCGAGCGGATAAGTTCAGGGGAAAATTGAGCCGGATTGAAACTGCCAACCGCGGCGGCCAAGGCCTGTGGTGAAGAGTCGTCAATCAGAATACCGGTTTGACCGGGGACAACGGTTTCCGCGGCTCCGCCCCGATTTAAAGCAATTACGGGCCGGCCGGCGGCCTGGGCTTCAACGGAGACGAGACCAAAATCTTCTTCGTGAAAGAAAATCAAAGCCCGGCAATGCTGCAGCAAACTAAGTTTTTGGGCCGGAGTCACAAAGCCGGTAAAATGAATGTGCGGGGCGGCGAGGCGCCTTAGTTTGGACTCCGCCCGGCCAGTACCGGCCACCACCAGCGGGTAGTTTAATTGATTAAAGACCTGAATTACGAGATCCGGGCGTTTGTACAGTACCAGGCGACCCAGGTAAAGAAAAAAGTCGGATAAACCGGGGGGTGGCGGAACCGGCGAGGAGAAATCGGAAATATTCACCGGAGGGTAAACCACCGGGGAATCGAGACCGTAGAAGGTTTTGACCCGGTCGCTCACGGTTTGGGAAATGGAGACTATAGCATCGGGGCGGTGGGAAGCGACCAGGTCCCATTTTTTGAGATAGCCGAATACCGGGCGGGAAAGCAGTCCCAGAGCCTGTCCCAGCTGCCGGCGATACAGATCGTGATGGCTCCAGAGATAGCGGGTGGGGGTAAGACAGTAATTTAAATGGAATGTGGCGGGGTGGGTAAGCACGCCTTTGGCGTCCGCGCTGGAAACGGAAATGACCACGTCAAAGCCGCGAAAATCAAAGGATTCAAAGGCTAGCGGGGTCAGCCAGGGATAAAATTCACGGTTGCTTTTGGCAAACGGAAATTTCTGTAAAAACGAGGGTATGACCTGCGGAAAAACCGAGGCCCAGGCAGCGCCGGCGGAATCGTAAACGGAGGTGTAAAGCGGAGCCGCCGGAAAAAGGTCGTGCAAGGCCAGAAGAACCGACTCGGCCCCTCCCCATTTATTGACCGAATCATAGACTAAGGCAATGCGTTTTGGTAAGTCTGCCATGTGAGTGAAGCCATTTTAACCCAGGAGTATTTAACTATCTGAGCTTTTCCCCGGGCAATGAGGTCCTGGCGCAATTTTTCGCTGGCGGAGACTTTTTTGATCAGGCTAGCCAGTTCACCGGCTTGGTGGGGATCAAAGTATAAAGCCGCGGAGCCGTAAATTTCGGGCAGGCAGGAGGCTCTGGCGGCGAGGACGGGAGTGCCGGCGGCCATGGCTTCCAATCCCGGCAGACCGAAGCCTTCGATCAAAGAGGGGGTGACAAAAGCCCGGGCGCGGGCATACAGGCCGGCGAGCTGAGAATCCGTGACGGAGCTAACAAACCTAACATCAGACTGCAAGGACAGGCCCGTGACCAACCGGGAAAGGCGATCGGTAAAGACGGAACGGGCACAGACGATGACCAGTTTCATTTGGCCACCCAGCTGTTTAATTGACTGAAGCAGGAGAGGGACGTTTTTGTGAGGGTATAAATTTCCCGTATAAATGACATACGGGTCGGTAAACGGAGGGGTAAAATGATCCGGCACGGCGGAAAAAACCTGCACATTCACGCCTTCATTGGTAACGACAATTTTGTCTGAGGGCAGGTGATACCGGGAAATCAGTTCAGATTTCCAGAAGCCCGCGGGGACGAGGATACGGACAGACCGACGGACGGCCGCTTTAAAAATGATGAGGTAGCCCCAATATTTCAGTCTGTATAAAAGCGGGGAACGGGTGGTAGTGGCCGGGCCGGTAGAAATGTGCTTGATAAGATCATGAATGGTGACTACGGTCCGCCCTGGCCAAAGAAGAGGGATGGTGAAATGGGGAACATGCAAGAGTCCGGGGCGAAGTTTCAGAAGCAGAAAAAACATCTCTGCCTGGGAGAGCAGGGAGTAAGGGTGGGAGGAGGCGTAAAGCTTTGTGAATTTTGCCAGCTGAGGCTCGCGCTTCAAATCCGGGGGGACAATGAGTACGACCTGATTTACGGCTGCGGGGGGCAGGTTGGCGATCAGATTTTCGATATACCGACCGATCCCGGTATGCCGGGTGCCCCAGAGCCGGGCATCAATGCAAATAGTGCGGTTCATGACTTGCGGCCGACATTACGGTAAATGCGGCCCAGTTTGGCGGAAATGATTTTCCAGTCGTAGTTTTTGGTAACAAACTGCTTGCCGTTTTTGGCAAGGTCGTCCCGGAGCCGGGAATCAGAAATCAGCCTGACCACGGCATCCGCCATCTGGGAAGCAGAATTGGCGACGATCGCCTCTTTGCCCGGGGTAATACCCAGACCTTCCAGAGCGATGTCGGTGCCCACAGCCGGGGTGCCGGTAGCCATGGCTTCCAGAATTTTGTAGCGGGTGCCTTTGCCGCTGAAAACCGGGGCCAGCAGAACATGGGCCTTGGCGTAGGCGTCCCGAATATCCGGGATGCCGCCCCGGACGGTAATAGAGGGGTCGGTTTTTTCATAAGCTAACACCTTGGCCGTCGGGCCGTTGCCGACAATCAGCAGACGGGCGGCGGCCAGCCGGGCCTTAATGAGCGGCCAGACCTGTTCGACCAAAAACTCGACGGCTTCGGAATTGGGCAGCCATTTGAAGGTGCCCACAAACAAAACGGTGGGCTCAGACGGGAGCTGTTTTCTGGTCTGATTGAACCAGTCAATATCCACTCCGTTGGCCACGACATCGATATGCCTGACTTCAGGGGCAATAGACCGGATGTACTTTTTGTCGTCTTCGCTCATGGTGATGAGATGGCTGCAGGACTGCCAATAGTGGCGCTCCCAATATCTGATTTTTAAAATATCCAGGTAGAGAAGCGGTTTAATTGGCCAAAGACGGCTTTTTTGAGCGTAACTCTGGTAACCCAGATATTCGATCGTCTGTTCGACCAAAATGACCGGAATGTCCGTTTGGGGAATATTGGGCATCATGTAAAAAGTTTCGGCGTGAATCAGATCGTAGTGGTGGGCGGCAATCTCGGCGGCGACGGCGGATTTGGTCTGATCGACCAAATTGCGGGTAACCAAAAAAGGGTAAGACGTAAACCCGGCCCGAAAAATATTGCGGGGGGCCCAGGGAGAAAAAGTGCGCTTGAAAACCTGGACAGAAGTACAAAATTTGGCCAACTCGGGCAGGTACCGGGTTTCCGATTCATCCTTGATAAGACTAAAAAGAGTTATGTCGTGTTTGGAGCTGAGATTTTTTATTAAATTGTAACTGCGGATTTGACCGCCGGACAGCAAGGGATAAGGTAAATACGGCGTCAGCATGAGGATTTTCATAGACTAGGGCCTCTTGGGTTCAACCAACTTGACGATGACAAATTCGGGGGTTTTCTCTGTAACGGTATATTTTTTCATAATGGCATTGGTCTGATTGTCAAAATTGGTCGAGACATAGTAAGTGATGTTAAACCGGTCGATCATATCCTTAATCGGCATGACCATATAGGGAAAGCCGTCGCGATTGGTCTGGTAAAGAAAAGCCGTGTCGCCCAGATACGGAGCCACGACGTGGGCGTCTTTGGGGACGAGATGGTCGACGGCCTGGCCGGCGTGGACAATTTCCCAATGGTTGACCTGGTAGTCCCCTCTCACGGCATACCAACCAAAGGCGAACATAAAAGCCAGTGAAACCAAAGCCAGCGCACCCCGGGCAATCTTTTGGAAAAACGATCCCCGGGAAACAAACAGCGAGTGAGTGCCGATGGCTAAAAGAATGGCCACGGAGGGGATAATGCCAATTTGATAATAATCGTGCTGAATGTTGCCGGTGGCAAAGACGGTGAGATAAATCAGCGAGGAAAGAAACCAAATTAAAAATTCAGGGGCCAGGCCGATAGCGGCAATCAGGCCGGCGCCGAAAGGGATGAGGCCCCAGTTGCCCAAAATCAAATCCCCCAGCCGCTGGCCGAAGAGCCATTGGAAAAAAGCGCCTTTAAAACGGATGTGATTGCCGTTTAATAACCAGCCGCTGGCCGGAATGCCTTCGGGATAGCGAAGCATCCAGATGCGCCAGGCAATAAACGGCAAGATGATGATAAAACCGGCCAGGTAGAGGTAAAACTTTTTAAAGGCTTTCAGGCCATATTTCTTCCAGGCCAGATAAGGAATGGGGAGAAGAAAGAAAACGGCGGGAGGTTTTACAAGAATGGCGGCGGTGCAGGCGACGATCCCCAAAACCAAGTCCAGACGGCGGGATTTGGTAAACCAGTTATCAAAATAATAAATCCCGGCGAGGACGAAAGTGACCATCAACGGATCCGGAAGGATGGTGCGGGTGAAATAAATGTTGTACGGGAGAGTGAGATAAAAGAAAGCGGAAAGCAGGCCGATACCCGGCCGGGTGCGCCGGGAAACATAAGCGAACAGGAAAACGGCCGAAACCAGGGCGGCCAAAACCGAAGTCAGCCGGCCCCAAACTTCCAGGGTCAGCCGGGGATACAGCCGGAAGAGAAAATAATGAATCAGATTAAAGATGGGAAATTCGACAAACCGGTAGCCGTGAGGATTGAACAAGCCTTTGCCGGAGACGTCAGAAAAATCGTCGTAGCGGGGATGTAGAAGATCGATGCCGTATTTGACAAAATTGCGGGTGACGGCGGAAGTGTCTGCCTGACGCCAGGAATGCCAGTCAGCGACCGGGTTGTGAATCTTGTACAGACGCAGGGCAAATCCCAAAATCAAGATGGCGACCAGGATAAGGTAGCGGGCTTTAATTTTCATACTGTACCGGTATCATAGCTTAAGTAGATGATTTTTTCGCTCACACCCATCAGGCACCAGGTGGTAAAAGCGATTTTGGAAGCGGTAAAAATGTCTATAAACAGGGCATTTATGATCAATCCGAACAGGCCCAGGGAAAAGGCGGCCACAAAAGAAGCCGCCAGTGTGGGGTGATCTGCCGGATAGCGGATGAGATATGACCAGGAGCTTTTGAAAAAGCGGATGAAAATCAACAGGAAAGCGACGGTGCCGACGAGTCCGGTCTCGGCCAGCGACCGCAGCAAATCGTTATCCACGGCCAGGCCGACGGAAGAGAAACCCGTACCCAAAACCGGGTTTTTGGTGAAGGCCCGGATTGCCCGGGGCCATTCCACCTGCAGACGGATATCGGTCGAGCGGTCTTCCGGCTGGGCGGACGGGACTAAAGCCGCGGCCGGGGTGGCGACATTTTTAGAAACTGCCGAAGCGGAAGCGGGAGGGAGAGAGGGGCTTTGAGCGTAAACCGTGACAGCGGATGAAAGTTTAAGCCGGGTAGTAATGAGGTCCAAATAACGGCCGCGCAGTTGGGGCGACATAAGCACCCCGATGACGGCAATAAAACCCAGAGGGATCAGCCAGAGGCGGCGGCGGATAACTAAGAGGAGTAAACCGGCGGAGGCCACGAAACTGAAAAAGGTGATGCGCGAGGCGGACAAGAGCAATGTCCAATAGAGCAGGCCACCGACGAAAATCAAAAACCACTTGGGTTTGGCGTAGGGCAGCAGGGCAATAATCAACAGCAACGGAAACATACAATAAGCGGCCAGGTCGTACTGACCAGCAAAAGTGGAGTTAATTCTGGCCCCCGGCCCCAAAGTCAAAGCCAGGCCTTTGGAGAATTCGCTGTTGGTGGTGGAGATGACGGGAAAATTGAAAAAGGCCTGGCCCAAGCCGTAAAATGAAATAAGGACGCTGACCACCAGAATCACCCGGGTAATAAAGTGCAGATCGGTGGTTTTTTTGGTGAAGGCATAGCCGCAGTAAAACAGGGTAAAGTACTCGAAATGCCGGAGAGTATAGAGAACTCCCTGGGACAGATCCGAACTTTTGATGACGAAGATGGCGGAAAAAGTGGCGACGACTCCCGTGAATAAATAAAGGAGGACAGACCGGGACAGCGGAGTGAAAAAATCGGAAAATTTCCTTTTTAGAGACTGGGCGGCAAAGACGGCGAAGACCAAGGCTACGACCAAATCGTCAAGGCGGATGGAAACATAAGTGCCGCTGACGCCGAGCAAAGGAAACTTGGGATACAAAGGTATAAAGAGGAGGATTAAAACTAAAAGAATCAGGTTAAACTTGGCCATATTCCTTTTTCAACCAGATAACGGCGATGACTGTAAGGGCCAGGACCGTGAGGCGGCTGACGGCCCGGGAGGGATAGTAATGGACAGTAATTTTATTGAGGTAGTGGACCCCGTTGATATTGATCTGCTCCGTCGGCTTGGTGGGATAGAATCCGTTAATAAAAATTGATTCCCGGCCCGGATGGACCAATTCCTCCAGCCAGGAGCTTTGGGTCTGGTCGCGGATGTAAGTGAAAGCATCTTCGGGCGGATAGTTGAGACGAATCTGCAACAGCGGAAGACGGCCGAGGGGGGAAGACTGAAACTGTTTTTTATAATAAGCCATAATTTCAGACCGGGAGTAATCGGTGTAGTAGGCCCGGCGGTAAACACTTTCAGTATCCGCCGGCTCATCCGATTGCAGGGAATTAGGCGGGGGGGGAGGAAAAGCGGGCGACGGCAGTGCCAAATAGACGGCTGTTACCAAAATCAACAGCATAAACAGGAAAGTCAGCAATCTGCGCATATTATTGGAACAGTCGCGCCCGGCCCAAGCGGTAATGGGGATGTTTGTTCTGACGCTGCCCGATCTCTTTGGCCGGAACACCGCCCACGATGGTGAATTCAGGGACGTCCCGGGTGACAACGGCTCCGCCGGCAACTATGGCTCCCCTGCTGATGGTGACGCCGGGCATAATGATAGCGCGGGGGCCGATAAAGACAAAGTCGCCGATGGTGACGGGTGACTCGACGGCGTGAAAGTCATCGGAGTTGATATCGTGCTCGGAATTGTAAATCAACACCTGGGAGGCAATATCCACGTGGTCGCCGATGGTCAGCGGGGCCCGGCCGTCGAGAAAAGCGTGGTCGCCGATGATGGTGTCGGCGCCGATGTGAATGTTTTGGGGCTGAAAAAAACGGGCCCACATGTGCAGGGTGCTGCCCGCTCCCAAGCGGATCCCGGCCAGACGGTAAATGAAATTGCGGACGGAATGAAAAGGAATATAACCCACGACATAGAGTTTAAAAAGAAGCAGGTCGAGCCAGATGTTGCGCAGGCGATTGGCGCCTTTTTTGGCCACCTGGGACGGTGATAGTTTCTGGCCCATGCGATCGGTTAACATAATTTAGGCGGATAAGCTTTCTAAAACCGAGAGTGTAACGCGGGCGGTTTTGGCCCAACTGAATAATTTTACTCTAGCCAGACCCCGGGCCACAAATTGTGATCGGGCAGTCCCGACGGCGGTAGTTAAACCGGCAGTAATCGAGGTGGAAGAATGAGGATCGACATAAATTCCGGCGTCCCCGGCCACTTCGGGAAGACTGGCGACCCGGGAAACCACGACGGGAACGCCGCAAGCCATGGCTTCCAAAACAGGAATGCCAAATCCTTCATAAAAACTGGGGAGGACAAAAGCGGCCGCCCGGGACATTAAAGCCGGTTTATCAGCTTCGGGAATAAACCCAGTGAAGATGACCCGGTTTTCCAAATGCATTTTGGCCACCAAAGCAAAAATGTCTTCGTAGAGCCAGGCTTTTTTGCCGACAATGACCAGCGAGTAGCCGGAGTCCGGAAATTCGGAAAAGGCCGAAATCAGCCCCGTCAGGTTTTTGCTGGGCTTGAGACTGCTGACGAACAAAAAATAGGGCTCACGGAGATGATATTTTTTCAGGACGCCGGGCTGATGATGCGGAAAATAAAGGCGGGGATCGAATCCGGGATAAGTGACGGCGATATCTGCCGGGGAGCGGTGATAGGTGCTGATGATATCGGATTTGGTATGCCGAGAGATGGTAATTATTTTTGCGGCCCGGGATACGGAATAGGCGGTCCAGGTCTTTAATTGATTAAAGTCGCGGGGAGTAAATTGGCCGGGGTCTTTTAGAAATCCCAGATCCATAATTTCCACCACGATGGGCATGGGGGACCAGCGGGGGGCGTAATGGGTAAGACTGAGAAAGACGTCGGGGCGGGGACGGTGCCGGTATAAATCCCAAGGCAGGCGGGTCTGGGTCCAAAATTTGGGAAAAGACAGAACCCGATAAGTCCAGCCGGAACGGGCGGGCGGTAAATCGGGAAGGGGCGGAGTTTTAAGATAAATAATAAATTCATGAGGAGCTTTAAGGTTCCACAAAGCTTTTAAAACGCCGTAGGCATACTGATTTATGCCCACCCGATTGGGGGTAAGATTGGCTTCGTTGGCATCGATACCTATAAGCATACGGATTTGTAGACGGAGTAAGTTTTATCTGCGATATCGGGCCAGCTGAATTCGGACAACCTGGCCGTTCCGGCGGCGACTAAGCGGGCACGGGATTTAATGGCTTGGGAAATCCCCTGCGCGATAGCTTCTTCATCAAGCGGGTTGACCAAAACGGCGGCTTTACCAGCGACCTCAGGTAGGGAAGAGACGTTGGAGGTTACTGTGGGGACCTGCTGGCGCCAAGCCAGCAGCAGCGGCAGACCAAAACCTTCATAAAGTGAAGGGAAAACAAAAGCGGCGGCACCTTTGACCAGGGCGGCTAATTCGGGATCGGGTAAATATCCAGGGGTGACCAAGGCGGGGTCACGGGGCAGACGGGGACCCCAGCCCGAGGCGCCGGCGAGGACCAGTCGGTCAGGAAGCCGGTATAAAGACCTAAATTTGATAAAAGATTGGGCCAGACGGAGAAAATTTTTTCGGGGATGAGCAGTGCCGACCGAAATTAAGTAGTCGGTCAAATGATATTTCTTTTTTACAGTTGCGACCTGTTCCGGCGGAGGGTCAAGGTCAAACCGGGAAGGCAGGGCTTCGGGAATGACGGCGAGGCGGGAGGCAGGGACGTGACTAACAGACTGCAGATCGGCGGCCGTGGACCGGGATACACAGATAATTTTGGCACATTCTTTGACGGCCCAATGCAGACGGGCAGTTTGAACGGCGACGATATCCCGATATCCGCCGCTACGCATTTCACCCGGCAGCAGGACGGGAGACAGATCGTGGACGGTGGTGACGGTGGGCCGGGAAGAGGGGGGCTGGGTCCAGTCGGAGGCATGAAAGACGTCGATGGGTCCGGTAAAGTGTTCGACATTTACCAGGTGCAGGATATTCCAGAGATAATGCAGGGCGGTGGGGGGAAAGGGGTATAAGCGGGAGTGGGGAAAAAGTCGCCGCAGAGTGCGGCCCCGGCGCAAACCGGAGGCAAATAAAGATAGGTCAAGACCGGAAATGTGGCCCAAGGATTCAACCAAATTGAGCGTGTAGTCGGAAACCCCGGTGCCGTAAACGGCCTGTGAAACGTCAATCCCCACGCGCATGAATTGATTATATGCCATCTATTGGGGGCTAACGCTCGTAGAGACGGATAATGCCGACGCCGGAAAAATCTTGGGCAGAGACTTCGGAAAAGCCGGCGGCGGTTAGGGCCGGGGCCGTCAGGTGGCGCGGATCGGTCAAATCGCCCAGATAATCCAGGACATAGAGCGAACGAACGGAGGGCGGCAGGGCAGACAGATGGGCGGCCAGGTCGGCAGAACCGGCGGGGTAGGCAGAAACCAGGGGGGCTACCGGCAAAGATGGATCGTACCAGTAAAAAGGAGAGAACTTGGCGGTGAATTTGACGGCCACTAGCGTGGTGGGGGCGGCCCGGGACTGCAGATAGGATATGGCCTGGCGCCACTGCTCGCGCTGCAGCCGGGGACGGGTAAAATAGGTGATGTTTCCGACCAGGGCAATGTATAAAAGCAGGGTGATAAACAGCCGGGGGAAGCGCAGGCAGGCTTGGGTGAGGAGTAAAACCAGGGCCGGCAGAATAAAAATTACCCGGAAGGGCTGGGTTTGGGGCAGGGCCAGAGAGATGATGATGAGCAGAAATACTGGCAAAAATAACCAGGACAGGAGGAAATAGCGGAATTTAGGGGCGAACAGCAGACCGGAGAAAACAATGGCGAAGACGGAAACGATATACAGACCATACAAATAGCGGTTGAGAAAATCGATGCGGCCGGCGGCGATTTTAAAAAGCACAACCGGAAAGGCTTTAAGCGGAGCAACACTTAAAACCTGATACCAGCCGGGGAAATAATTTTTGATGCTGATCCCGGAATGCAACTGGCGAAGGAACTGGGGCAGCCAGGGCAGATATAAAATTACCAGGATCAACTGCGACAGGAAAAACTGCCGGTGGCGGTCACGAAAATAAATAAACCAAATCACAAACTGGGTAACGATGAAAAAGACGGCTGCATAATGCGTGTATACGGCAAGAGTGTTGACAAAAGCGACGGTGAAATAACGGCGCCGGTAAAAAAAATACATGGATAAGGTGCCCAAAAGGCAGAGGAGAGAGTAGGAACGGAATTCCTGGGAATAGTAAATACTGAAGGGGGCAATGGCAAGCAGAAATGCGGCCAGGTAAGGCGCCCAGACGGAGGTTTTAAAGAGGAGCTTGGCAAACAGGTACAAAATATATATGTTGACCAGACTGAAAATAATCGAGGGAAATCTCAACCAGACTTCGGAATGCGAGACCAAAAGCCAGTAATGGGAGAAAAGATAATACAGCGGGGGATGGAAGTCCCCTCCCCGACCGAACCAGATCTGGGACAGAGAAAGGGCAGACAGCTGACCCTGGGTGGCCTCGTCCAACCAAAAACTTTGGGACAAATTAACCAGACGCAGGGCCAGACCGAGGGCCAGAATGAGAAAAATCAGATAGCGACGTATTGGTTTTGCCATACTTTTACCCAGACGGACAGTTTATAAAAGCCCATGAGGAAACTTAGAAACAAGCCATGAAAACCGTCGAGGAATCCCGCATGAATGACAAAACGGCGAATAAATTCCCAGACGGGCGAGCAGATCAGCGCCGGCCAGCTGAATCGCGGGTGTTCCCGGGCCTCGGCAGTCGTATAGGTATCGAGCCGGGAAAGAAAGCCGGCGACGGTGGAATAATTATGGTGGATGAGCGGAGCGGTGACGCGGCTGACCGGACCGGTGGTGAACCATTGCTCGTGAATCCGGCCGCGCCACTGACCCCGGGTTTTTTCAAACAGACGGATAAGGCCGTGGGGGTCCCAGTTGGTATGCCTGATGACGCGCCCGAAAATAAGGTTGTGCCGGGGAAGCAGATAGGCGGAAAATCCGGAAGAGGGGGAGGCGGAAAACTCCCGCAAAAAGCGGTGCAGATCCGGCGAAACGTCTTCGTCCGCGTCTAGGGATAAGACCCAGTCATGCCGGGCGTGAGTCAGGGCGAAGGTTCTTTGGGCGGAGTAATCAGAAAAGGGATGGGTAAAAACCCGGGAAGTAAATTTTTTGGCGATGGCTTCGCTGGCATCAGAGGAGCGGGAGTCTACCACGACGACGATGTCATCCGAAAGATCACGGAGACCGGTCAGGGTCGAGGTCAGGGTCGCGGACGCATCGCGGACAATCAAATTAACGGAAAAGGCGGGCATAGATTTCAGACGGTCCTGATAGAAGCAAATAATTTTTCATAGGCGGTGGCGGAGGCGGCCCAGGAAAATTCGGCGGCCCGATCACGGGGCGACACGGCGGGCTGACCGGTAAGGGCGGCAGTCAGGGTACGGGCAAACCCGGCGGTATCGGCCGGATCGGCAAACCAGCCGGCGCCACCCACAATTTCCCGGCGAATCGGATCGTCGGCGGCAACCACCGGCAGCCCGCAAGCCATTGCCTCCAGCATGGAAATGCCGAAGGATTCAAATGGTGAAGTGGGATAGGCAAACAGATCGGCGGCCGGATAGACGGCGGGCATTTGGGAAGGAGAAAAAGCAGATATCTGAAAACGCCGGGGTAAAAGCCGGTGGCCCAGACGATTTAATTTATCAAACTGACTGCCCCGCCCCACCAAAAGCAGAGAAGCCGGGGTGCGGGCGACGGCCCGTATCAACAATTCCTGGCGCTTGATGGATTCTAACGCGGCCACATAGAGAATTACCGGCCGGGGCAAATCAAGAGTCAGGGGAGAAACCCGGGCAGAGAAAGCTTCTAAATTCACTCCGTTGGGGATATGAGTAACTTTGGCAAACGGATTGGTTTTTTTGGCCCAGCGGCACTGAAAATCGGTGAGACCGACAAAAGTATCGGGAAAGCACCAGAGGTTGAGGCGGTCATCAAGACCAAGGCCCGACTGGCCGGAAATAACGATCCGGGCGCGGTGGTGCAGGGACCAGAATTTAGCAAAGAGGCTTTGAAAACGGCCGTTGGCGGGGATTAAAACATCCAGGTTTGGCGACAAGAGAGAAAAAACCCGGCGGTTAAATTCCGGCAGGGACAGAGCCAGAGTCCGGGTGTGGTAATTGGACCCGACCCGGGGGGGGCCGGACTGAAAAACGGTGACGGAAGCGGCGGAGGGAACCAGGTGATTGGCTAATTCGTGGACGTAGGTTTCGGCGCCCCGATTATTTTTTCCGGAATAATAGGAGAGAAAGGCCAGGTGCATAAGTTATTTTATAGCTACGGCAAAGAGTTGGGGGCCCCAATATTTAAAAGGAAAAGCCTGCCACTTACCTAGAAGCCGGATCAGACCCTTACGAGTGTGGCGGGAGGGCGGCTCCTGATCCCAAACCGAAGAAGCCAAAACGATGCGGTGAAAAGGCGAAAGATAATGCAGGAGTGAGTGCAAATAGGGCTCGACAGTGGTGTCATCATCGATGTGCCGGTAGATTTCTCGGGGGACGACGGTCTGCCAATTGAGACCGGGGCGGGGAAAGAAGTCCTGCCAGAGGCCGGAAACTAATTTGCGCCAGGGAGAGGCGGCGGAAACCGGAGAGCGACGGTTGGGAGCACCGTAATTAGGACAGAGAATGACCACCAGGCCCCCGGGGCGGGTGACGCGAAACATTTCGGAAATAACCGTTTGAGGATCGAGGACGTGCTCTAGGGTAAAAGCGGAATAGGTAAGATCAAAAAAACCGTCGGCAAAGGGCAGACGGGCGGCATCGGCTACCTGAAAACGGTGATGGGGGTATTGTTTTTTGGCCTGAGTGATGGCTTTTTTTGAGGCATCTATCCCCCACCCGATCCGACTTTGAGGTAAAAGTGTAACCAGCCTGGAACCCTCACCACAACCGACATCCAGAATTTTGGGGGCCTGCCGGCAAAGCTGCCGCAAATAAAGCAGACCGGAATGGTTACCGATTTTAAGGCTCGCGGCTTGGGCAATTTGGTAGTAATCGGTCACGTTCAAAAAAACAGACGTTTTAAACTCCGGGCCGGTCGGAAAAGATGGGCTGCCAGAACATAGGCCCGGGAGCGGCGGGTCCAGGGAAAGGCTGACCCGGCGGGTGCGGACAACCGGAACACCTGCGGATAAACAAAGTTTTCGGGCATGGGAAGGCCCAATTCTATACGTTTTTTGACGGCTCGCCAATAGACGGCGGTTTCATTTCGGCGCTGCCGGGAGCGGGTGAGATGAGTCAGATGCAAATAGGGAGCGTCTAAAAAGGCAATGCGCCGGTGGTCACGATCCTGAACCTGAACCCCGTGGCCGTCAAAGTAACCCTGAAGTTTACCCGGGAGATTGGAAACATGCAGGCCCTTAACCCGATGCAAATTTATGAAACGGAGGTTGTAGTGACCGATCTGACCGGCAATTTTGTAGTGGCCGGATTTTTGACTGCAGATATGAAAGATGTCCCCAACACAGTTTAAAGTCGGAACGATGATAGAGTCATAATTCCGGCCTTTCTCGGCAATGAAATCAACGATTTGTTTGAGGGATGATTCCGGCCAGACTTCATCACCGTCCAGAATCATCAACCAACCGGCCCGGGTCGACTGCAACATACGCTGACGGGTACGGGACAGGGCGGATTCATCAGGAGTGAGGGGGACGGTCCGAAATTTTAATTTGGGGGAATGAATAGATTTGATAATGGGGACAGTTCGGTCCACGGAGCCGGTGTCCCAGACCAGGATCTGATCCACGAACGGCAGAGCCGAACGGAGAGCGTACCATACCCAGCACTCTTCATTTCTGACAACGGTGTGGGCGACAAGACGTGGCCGGGTCATATCAGTAGCCGGATTTGGGTGTGGCCAAAAGCCGGCGTTTGGCAATCTTAAGTGGAGTTTGCCAAAGAGCATTAAGGGTATAGCCGAAAGAGCGACGAACCCAGGGTGAGGGGACCAGCCGGGGCCGGGGCAGGTAAAAGACTTCCGTATAAGAAAAGTCCTGGGGAAAGGCCAGACCGAGTTCGTATTTGTATTTTGAAGAGCGTTTGATGACCTGGAGGTCAAGGTTCAGGGACGAGGAACGGACCAAGTGGGTCGCGTGAAAGTAGGAACCCGGAAGAAGTTTGTAGGCGGCGGTGGGTAAATCCTGGAGCAGTGGACCGTCGGCTGTAAACAAGCCTATCTGGCCGTGGGGTTTGCAAAAATGCAGGCCGGGAAGACGGGCCAAATTAACCGCCCGGATAGAAAATTGGCCGGAATATTCACCAATCTGATACTGGCCTCCGGTTTCTTCCTGATAGTGGTAAACGTCACCCAAGAGGTCATAGTGATGGCAGACAAAAAAATCGAAGTTTCCTCCCTGGCTGCGGATGGCCGTGACCAAAGAGCTGATAACGGGGAAGGGCCAGATTTCATCACCATCCAGGATTAACATCCAGTCGGTGTGAGTCTGCCGCAACATGCGGTTGTGCATGAGGGTAAACGATTCCGGGGTCACTTCCCCGACTTCCTGAAAATGCAGCTTGGGATCGGAAATGGATTTGATGACAGCAACCGTGTCATCAGTCGATCCCGTGTCCCAAACCATAATTTCATCGACATAATTAATGATGGACATCAGGGCAAACCAAATCCAGCGGGATTCGTTTCTCACCAGGGTATGGACGGTAATGCGCGGAACGGTCATGAAGTTTCTTTAAGACGGAAATAAAAGACGAGATAGATGACGGTGGTAAGCAGGGTATTCAGCAAAACCACGAAGGCGGCTCCGGCGATGGAGTACCGGAGAATGAAGACCGGGCTGGCCAGACAGGAAACCAAAATCTGCAAAACCGCGGTATAAAAAAAGATCTGCGGCCGGGCATAGTAATACAACAGACCATCGCGGACGGGAGCGGTGATCAGGAATATGGCCAACGACAACAGGAGCAGTAAAAACGGTCCGAAGCCGGCGGAGTAAGATTTTCCGGAGAATGAGAAAACGACCAACGAGAGAGGAATCAGCACCAGGGCCGAGATTACAGCCACCCCGAAACTGAGCAGGACCGTCTTGCCGGTATAAACCGATGTCTGGCGGGAAGAGGTAAAAGACGAAAACTTGGGAGCGGTAACGGCGCCGATGGCGGAAGTCAGCTGAGGCATGATGGTGGCGATCTGACCGGCCAGACTGTAAACCCCGACGGCCACCAGGTTGGCGTATCGGGCGGTAAAGAAAACGTCCAAACGGGAAGCCACGGCGGAGAGAAGGGTAAATCCCACCACCCATTTATTGAAGGAGAAGAACCGCCGGACGACGGCGCCGGTAATGCGGGCCCGGCCAAAGTGCAGGCGGGTAACCAGAACGTAAAAGAGAAAGCCCAGAAAAGGAAACAACAAATAAATAAAAATGACTGACAGGCTATGAAGATGCGCCGAGAAATAGAGCAAAAACAGAAACAGCAGACGGAAAAAATTGGTGCCGACAAACAGGCCGCCCCACAGAAGATATTTCTGCTGGGCCTGGGCCAGCGAAGTAGAAAAGGAAAACAGCAGCTGGGTGAAAACGCCGATGCCGACCAGCGGCAGGGCGGCGGAGAGGGACGGCTGGTGAAATACGGATCCGGCGATGGGGGTGGAAAAAAAGTAAAAGGCTAAAAAAATGACCAAACTGCTGGCTAATTTTACCAGCAGAGCCAGCTTTGCGTAGGGGAAAAATTCCGGGGCGGGGAATTTGGGAACAAACATGATGAGACTTTGATCCGAACCGAAATCGAAGACGGCGGCCAGGGTGATCATGGTGGTAACGATGACGGAAAAAACGCCGTAGTCGAAAGCCCCCAAAAGCCGGGCCAGCAGGAAATAGAATAAGGCTCCCAAAAAACCATTGGCCAGGGTGCTGACGGAGGTCAGAGCAGATTGGCGGGCGGTGGCAGTCCGGGCGTGGGCTTTCAATCTGTCAAACATAATTTAGCGGCTCTTTGTCCCAATTCTACAGCGTAATTAGTCCCTCTGTCCCAGGGATAAACCTGCTGAATATTCGCCAGGAAAAGATGCGGAACGGGGGTAGCGATGGAGGGTAATGCAGAGGAATAATTTATGGGGACGATGGGTTGAGCGAAAGGAGCTTTCCAGACCCAACTGCCGACGACCCAGGAAGGGTCAAAATCCGGGTTAATTCGCCGGAGGGCAGGTAAAAATTCCGAAAGCAGCTGGTCCGGATTTTTCTGAAAATAAGGGTGGGCGAAAGGCAGATAATTGCCGAGATAGACCAGATGCCGGCCGGAGTAATGAGAGGAGGAAATAAAATTGGTGTGCTCCACCACGGCCAAAAACGGGGTCCCGGGGACGTTGACGTTGAGCCAGTAAATGTGCCGGGGTAGGAACGGTTTTTTAAGTGCCAAAACCAGATTGACGGCGCCGACACCGGACAGGGAATTTAAGTGGTTTTGATAAGCGGCAGGCAGGGCGGGACAGATTCTGGTAAACAACGGGGACGGCAGCGTGCAAATTACCCGATCGAAGGTAAACGCTTTTTGGGAGTCGGTTAGTAAACCCAGGCCGTCAGTCACGGGAGTAATTTTCTCGATGCCGGTGTTGAAAATAAAACGGCCGCCGGCGGTTTGCAGATGCCCGGTCAGGGAAGCGGCCAGAGATTGAAATCCGCCTTCCGGATACCCCAAAACGGGGCTGCGTTTGTAGATCCGGGCCCAGAACCAGGAAGCGGAAACCCGGGATGAGTAACGGCCGAATTTATGCTCGAGCAAAGGCTGCCAAAGCACGCGCCAGGAGGCCCGGCCCATGGCGGCTAGGATAAATTTCTCGGCGGTAATTTTTTCCAGCGGCCGCCAAAAGGGATTCAATTTAAAAAAACCCAGAACCAACCCGGTGCGCAGGCGGTCTAAAAATGGTAACCCGGGAAAAAGCAGAAGGTGCAGCGGAGAATCCAGCCGGTAAATCCCCTGGGGGACCCAGGTGGAAGTGGCCGGACGATGAAATTCCAGCGGATGGCCGATGTGAGCCGCCAGATCGCGGATAAAAGCGTCTGAGGTGAAGAGGTGATGATAATGCTTCTCCAGCGACCAGTCCCAACCCGGGTCTTTAAACCCCGCTGCTAAACCCCCGGCGACGTCAGCCTTTTCAAAGACTGTCACTTCATGGCTTTGATGAAGCAAAACATCAGCGGCCGCCAATCCGGTAAAGCCGGCGCCGATAATTGCAATTTTCATAGATAGATTTTACGCTATAATGCGGCTCATATGCGAATAAAGAAGTTGTCCATAATCATACCCGCGTACAATGAGGAGCGGACGATCGGTACGGCCATCAGGCGGGTACGGGCGGTTAAAATTCCGGGGGTAAAAAAGGAAATAATTGCGGTAGACGACGGGTCCATGGACGGCACCTGGAGGGAAATTAAAAAAAATACCGGCCGGGAAGTAGTGGGGATAAAAACGGAAAAAAATACCGGCAAGGGAGCAGCCATCCGGGCCGGGCTAAAAAAAGTTTCCGGGGAGGTGGTGATCATCCAGGACGCGGATCTGGAGTATGACCCACAGGAATATCCCCTATTGATAAAGCCGATAGCGGCGGGGCAGGCGGACGTGGTTTACGGATCGAGATTTGTGAGCCAGATGCCGCACCGGGTGCATTATTTCTGGCATAGTGTGGGTAACGGCTGGCTGACAGTTCTATCTAACATCCTTACCAACTTAAACCTGACTGACATGGAAACCGGGTATAAAGCGTTTACCAGGGATGTAGCCAAAAAATTAGTCATCGAGGAAAATAGATTCGGGTTCGAGCCAGAGTTTACAGCCAAAGTTGCGGCTATGAAATGCCGGATTTATGAAGTAGGAATCAGTTATTCAGGGAGAAGCTACGGCGAAGGAAAAAAGATTGACTGGAAAGATGGGGTGTGGGCCGTGTGGTGCATTTTGAAGTACAACCTAGCGCAGTTTTTTTAGACTCGCGCCCAGGGAAATACCCCAGGGATAATGCAGATATTTCAGCTGGTTAATCTCGGTGACGAAGAGCTTGGTTAAAAGCGAATTAACCAGGCCGTAATCGGCGATGTCAAAATTGATGCCGTTGTCGTAATCGGATAATTTGGCCAGAAACGGCAGTTTGGACAGCAGACGGACGGAAATAATGACGGGGCTAAAAATGAAATTAAAATAACTGATAAAAACCACATCCAAACCGACCGATCGGGCCAGAGCCCGGATTTGGCGGCGGGTAAAACGGCGGACATGACCCTGACGGGTATCATGGCGGGACCAAATAAACTGTAGGGCTGGACCGGTAATAATAATTTTACCGCCGGGCTTGAGGACGCGTTTTGATTCCAAAAGGGCCTGCTTATCCCGGGCGATGTGTTCTAACACATCCAGAAACAGGACGGCGTCAAAAAATTTGTCCGGAAAGGGCAGCTTGAGAGCAGAAGCTTTGTAGATGTGCCGGTGGCCGCGGTTTTTGGAATACCTGACGGCGGCATCTGAAGTGTCAATACCATACAGTTGGGCCCGGGGGTAGAGCTGATGCAGGTAAGTAAGGGTTTCTCCGGTGCCGCAACCGATGTCCAGCATTTTTTGAGGATGGTCCGCGGCCAATAACATGCCGACTAGCCGGCGCCGGCCGGCCCACCACCAATGTTTTTCCTCGATGGCGTGAAAGCGATCTAGAAGACCCTCGTCCATGTTGGGTGATGCCACCAGGCCATTATATGAGAAATGCCCTACTTTTCCACCCGGTAGATGATCACCTGGCCGGCGTGAAATTCCTGATAGTTTTTCAAATACGACCGGCCAAACTGGTCTACTTCCCAGTTATTCAGACTGCTGATATCGAAATCCCCGATCTGGGAAAACAAAAGCAGCACCCGGGACTGGGGGTATTGGAACTCGGTGTTAACGGCCAACCCCCGCTTTAAATAAGCAAAGCGGTATTCATTGCCGATAGGGACATAATCATGCGGGTCCGTAATGGCAATCAGGTTAAACGGCGTCTGCGGGTCAATGAGGCGGTGGCTAAGAGTAAAGTCAACGGCGTTTTGAAATAGGGAAAATGTCTGAGTGGTGGGACGATAGCGGCTGACGGGAAACCCGGCGACAAGCAGGACGACCACGACAAGAAGCAGGACCGTTTTTTTGAGGGAAGCAACGGCATAAAGCAGCGAGAACAGCAGCAGCAGCGAAACCGGAAACAGGTAGTGGATTTCCAGCTTGAAGCGGACCAGGACAACGGTTAGGACAAAAGAAATGAGGGAAATAATGAACGACCCGGGGCGTAAGCGGCGGATGGTGAGCGGGACTGAAACCAGCAACAACCAGACGAGGGGGGTCAGGCCGACCAGCGGGAACAAACGGGAGGAAATGAGGGAGAAATTTTCGATTAAATTTTTACTGCCGGAAACCGCGCCGACGACATTATTGTTATTTAAAAACGTCCGGTAATTTTTGTAGAGGAAAAATCCCCGGGAAATGACAAAATTGTTTTTGACTTCAAAGGCCATCAGAGGCAGATAGGTGATGAGGACAAAAAATCCGTAAATGACGGCTTTTTTAAGACCGATTTTGAAGATCAAATAAAGGGTGAGAGGGAAAAGGGCCAAAACCGAGACGGGGTCAAAATTAAGAATCACACCCGCCAAAAGACCCAGGGCCATAACCGACCATAACGAAAACCGGGGCTGAAAATAAACCAAACAGATAAAAAGCAGGAGGAGAGGTAAATAAGTCAGGCCGTTGGCCGGCTCCCGGGCAGCCATAATGAAAAGCGGTGAAATTCCCAAAGCCAGGACGGCCAGGACGGAGGAGACGAGGGAAAACTTCCGGCTGAAAAAATAAAAGGCCGCAGCCAGGGAAGACGAGAATAAAACTACACTGGTGGCGGCCAGGGCATAGGGGTTAAATCCGGACAGCAACAAGGCCGGAACCATGAGGTAGTAATAATAGGGCCCGGCAAAAAATCCGGCGCTCAATACCGGGCCGAGAAGCGAGAAATGGCCCCGGGAGATTTTGGCAATGGCGAACAGATCCTTTCCGTAATCGGTATTGATGTAAAGAGATTGCGGCAGGCGGTACCAATAAAGCAAACAAAAGGCAATGAAAATTCCAAAACCGACCCAAAACTTATTCATTCCGGATCGGGGCCAGAACTTCGTACTGATTCCCAATGAAAATAACTTCTGTGTAGTGGGAAAAAATATAGGCATCAAGTTTTTTCGGAATGTACGACCCGGAGTCATAGAGCTTAAACAGGATTAATTTTGGAGGATGCGAAGAGAGCCCGGCGATCAGGGCTTCCTGCATGCCGGGCAGAGACAGGTATTGGGGCAGTTGAGGAACCCAGGGTTTGGGCGGCAGTCTGCCGGTTTGAGCATAGAGACTGTCCCACCAGTTGAGGATAAATATAGTGTCTCCCGGCAGGGTATGGGCCAATGTATAGATTTCAGCCTGGCTAACTTCGGGTTCAGAAAACCGATCTGGACGGAATAAAATATTTTTAGTGTGGAATATAAAGATGACAGCGAATACCGTCACGAAGATGCCCAAAGCTAATTTGGAGTAGCGACCGACCCAGGAGGCGTGCTGCAGTATTTGGACCACCAATAAACTGAGGAAGGGCAGAGCCGGCTGGAAATGAAAGAGCTCCCAGCGCGGGATGACTCCGAAGGCCGAAAAAAAACCAAAAAAGAGTAGTTCCAGGCTGATTTGTCTCCGGGGAGATGATTTTATCAACGGGATAAAAAAAGCGATCAGGAAAGGCCAGGAGCCGGAGACAAATTGACTGAGGCTGGGATATTGGGGCGGCATCCGGGGCAGGATGAACAGACCGAATTGAATGCTCCAAAAAAAGTAGTAAGGAATGTCCCGGGAAATGATCAGAAAAAAAAGAATGACCAATAAAACGGGTAAAGCTCCCAAAAAAGCCGTAAATAGTTTCGGCACCGGAAATTTCCGGCTAATAAATGTAAATAAAACCGGAATTAAAAGCCAGACTGCGGTTTGCTTGACAAAAAACGCGAGGGCCCAAAAAAAACCGAACCAAACGTATTTTTTTTCCTTGAGCGAAAAGTAAACGAGAAGAAACAGCGGGGCAAGCAAGACATCAAACCAGACACCATTCCCTTCATACCTGTACTGTAAGACCAGGAAAAGCAGGAAAGCGGCCAGGGCGGGGTTTTTCCCAAACAATTTTTTGGCGATAAAGTAGGTAAGCAGAGCTGAAAAAAGTACCAGAATCCAGGAAAATATTTTCAATGACAGAAGTGATTCCCCGAAAAATTTATAGTAACCGGCCAGTAGGTAAGGGAGAAGGGGAGAATGGGCGATGGCAATATCGCGGTAGGCCAGCCAGCCATGGTTAATAAGATACGGCCAGAGCAACATTTCCGGCCAGGGTGTGAATTGGGTTTGAGACAAAATGATAATGAAGGCCAGAAAGACTAGTGGAAGAGAAAATTTGTTAGCGGTCATGGAAGTCTTTAGGAATTTTTCGCAAAACACTGAGAATGCTGACTCTTCTTCCGTGATGAAATTTTTGTTCGATAGCGAGTTGGAAGATAGCGATGACAAAAAACAGGAATGACCAGGCACCAATTTTCTCGGAAATATCATTAAGATTCATCAACAAAAACAGAGGGCAAAGACCTAACAAAATAAAGGCAAGAACAAAAATGTCCAGATTCTTCAATTTGTAATACCAAACAGCCCAGATCCACATGAGAAATATTTCCAAAACTATAAAGTCAATCGATTCTGCAATTATTATTATCTCGATGAACGTCAGCAAAAAAAGAATTGCCAGCATATAAGACTTCTTAGTTTTTGGTCGTCGGTAAATCACTAGCCAAAAGAGATAAATAATCAGTGGAAGAAAATAAAAGAAACCTAGTACCGGGATTTGAGTATTGATAACTATGTTAAAAAATTTCTTGAAGATGAACCTAATGGTTTTATTAGCTTGAATTGTCCTCCCGATGTTTTCGTTTCTAAAGCTAGCTAACTTTTCAGGTAGGAATTTCTGCAAAGGCCCAAAACCGCTGAAAACCACTTTTCTGGGGTATTTGTAAATACTGATAAACACCGGGTAGGTTTTGTCCAGCGCTACTGAATCATCAGAGGTTCCTGTTGTCGATTCGATTTCAAAAACATATGTCTTTCCGGCCGAATTTTTAATGATGGGGAATCCGAATGGAAAAAGTTCGTGAGACTGAAATTGATCAACCTTATAGTAGTTTTCGTAGTACCACTTTGAATCACCCAGCTGTTTAATTCTAAAAACAAGCCAGTCGTCATTAATTCGGTAGAATGTATCAAACCTGACGCTAACGATACCAAGGTAATCGTCATAGGCGACAAATTTCCCACTGATTTTGTTTCCAGCCAGCAGATTTCCTGCCGGAGAAGAAGTAATGTCGTTGGTGGAATGGTTCTTGGTTAAGCTTAAAAAACTGATTTCCTGGCGGTAAAACTGGACTGAGGAGAGAAAAAAGCCCAAGATAAACAAAAGAGCCGGGATGCCGATGATGATAATCAATGATTTAACAGCTTTTGGTGCTTTCATGACGACAATTATCGCCTGTTTCGTGCCAATACGGCAAAGGTGAAGCTAAAAAGGGAATTTGGGGCAGCAATCGGATTTAAGGCTTCCAGCCAAGGAAGGGCCGCGGTAATCGGATACGGGATAAGCCTTTTATAAGAAACTTCCCCTACTACAGCGTAATTATTGGCCGTGAGAAGGTGAATCAGACCAGTATGGTTGTACCAATGAATATGTTCAGGGTGGATATCAGTCAGAGTATGGCCGAAAAGGAGCTGAAACCGGTTACCCCACCAAGAAACATTGGGGGTGGAAATAAAAAGTAAACCGCCGGGGACTGTGATCCGCGATAGCTCCCGGATAACTGACTCGGGCCAAAAAACGTGCTCGATTACGTCCGTCAACCAAACAATATCAAATTGTCCGCTTTTATAAGGCAGTTTATCGTTGTTCAGATCGACTACTTGGGCGTGAAACCCTTTCCGGCGGGTCTTACCGACGGCGACGCTTGAAATGTCACAGCCCCAGGCATCCAGGCCAATCTGTTTCAGTTTCTCTAGGTTGGTTCCGTCTCCGCAGCCAACATCCAAACAGCGACGACCTGGGTAATGCGACAAAAGAGCGTAGCCCACCCGGGCAATTTTTTCCGACATCTGATAGCCTTCCAGGCGTTGCCAGTTGGTATCGTAATGTTGTTTTAAATTAACAGGCATATTAGACTTTCTGAAAAACCAGGTCGCACGACCCAATACGGTTAGTTAGACGATTGAAATTGACTTCTCCGAAGTTCACCAACACGAAACCTCTGTGAGAGAGTAAATCAAAAACTGCTGACAGGTTGGGGGGGGTAAAATCCGTCTCAACGATAACGGAGCGGGTGATATTTAAAGTCTCCCGTGCCCCTTTTAAGACGTTTAATTCATAACCCTCGGTATCAATTTTTAAAAGTGAAACTCGAGAAATTTTATGGACCTTAACAAAATTGTCGAGTGTGGTCATTTGGACAGAATTGTTGGCTTTCCCACGACTGTTAATCAGGGAGCCCTCGGGGTAATCCCGATTATAGAAATAGGTAATCTGTTTATTACTACTTCCCGCTGCAAGACAATATGCCGAGGCTCGTGTGACATTTTGGAGATTCTTTTGAAGTATTTGAAAACTGGATTTGGCCATTTCCAGACAATAGAAGTGTGTCTGGGGGTTGAAGTATGAGGCGATGAGAGGAAAAGTGCCGAAGCTGGCTCCGATATCAATTACGGTTTCAGCATTACGATAATATTTTTTATAGACATTAAGATGGCTCGACAAATGATCTAAAAAGAGGTTGCGATGGTTGCCTAAATAATAGAATTGGGCACCTTTAAGAGAATAGGTACGCCTTAGGCCAAAAGGCGTAGCTGAGGCAAACAAGGAAATGGGGATGAGAAAGAGGTATCTGAGCCTGTCTGAAATGGAGATGTCCGCGTCAGTGAGCAGTAAAATTAATTGTATTAAAAAAGCTGTCATACCTGAAATAATTGATCGTGCATTCTTTGGGCAGTCAAGTCGATGCTGAATTTTTGGGCACTGTTTAAGAGATCGGATGTCTTAAATTTCGATTTTAACCGACCGCAAGACCAGAGTCTATACATAGAAATGAGTGATTTACACATAGCATCAGCAGAAATTTCAGATATAAAAATGCCATTGCGGGGATTTAGCATGTCGTTTGGTCCTTCAGTGCGAGTTGCCAATACCGGTATTCCAGACGCCCACGCTTCCACCAAAACCAGGCCGAACGGTTCTTCACGCGAAGAAAGAATAAATAAATCCGACTTGGCGTAAATTGAGGGCATCTTTTCGTAAGGGATATAACCTAAATCAAAGATATTAGGGTTTTTTCTGGCAAACCGGGCAATCAAAGTTTTTAAAGTTCCAGCCCCAACGAAATAGAACCGGGCTGAGTTGTTGGGAATGGTGCGATTAAACATATCGATGGCTTCCAACAGGAAATCAAATCCTTTTTGTAATTCATACCTGCCCACACTTAGACAAGTTAGGACGGAGTGAGACTTCCTGCCATGGGGGGAGAAACGCTCTATTCTGATGCCGCTAGGGATAAAGTGAACATTCTTTATTTTCCATTTTTTTTCCATATAGGATTTATCCAGCGAATTCAAGGTCTGATGAGCATCAAAAAAATTCAGTAATCTGGAAGAAATGTTGCTCATGTAAAAATTGTGGAATGGCGACGAATGAAAGATGGGGGCATGATGGCCAACAACTACACGCTTACGAGTAAACAACTTTAAAAGAAGTACCATGATGTCCTGTCCAGCAAACCCATAGATAAAATGAATTGCGTCTGATTCGCAGAATTTTCGGTACAAAAAAAATGCCGTTTTCGGTGTCGGGACTAGGACACCTAAGAAATGTAAAAAATGTAACTGAGTATACGGGATGCCTCTCAGCTGTTTGTGCAAATAATCTTCGGTCCACTTGTTGTCTCCTAAATCAGCTGTCACAATCTCCACCTGGTCGGAAAATTGATGTTTTAAAGAATTGGTAATGTCACAGTGCCAACGCTCGCAGCCACCTCCAGCCTGAAGTTTCACCGGTGAATAAAAAAGAAGTTTCAGCATTGCTAATCCTTTGTCGCAAGGACGAAATAGGTATTACCGACTTTCAACTTGGATAAAAGCATATCAGGAAAGGAGAGAGCCTCGAGCAAGGGAATGAGATATCTGCCGTATACTCGCCTCATCTTGCCTAAGTTGCCCTTATGAAGGGTGCGAGCCTGATTAATTTTTGGTCCTGGCGTGGCAGATAGTCTGGTAAGGAGCTGGCCAGCAGTTCTGATAAACTCCCGATCCCAAAAATGAACGAAGAAGGAATTGTAGTAAATTTCCCTGTTGGGACGAAGGTTGTTTTTTCTAAGTGAAGAGAGAATTTGCTTGCTGGATAATATTCTGTCAGCCGTATGGCCGACGTCTTGATAATCCCTTAAAGCTGCTTGAGGGGATAGTCGTTGTTTCCACCAAAACATGGACCATTTATTGTCCTTAATAGGTGTATGGAGCAATATCTGTCCCCCGGGTTTAAGCACCCGGGCGACTTCCGAAAAGCCTTTTTTCGGATGAGATAAATGCTCAAAAACATCAAAAGCCATAATTAAGTCAACAGAATTATTCCTGAAGGGAAGATTTTCCATATCGGCAACGATGAATTTGTGTCCATAAATGTCAATCTTTTTGGCTGCAACCAGTGACGGAATGGCGATATCTATTCCCACCCCTAAATAGGGTTCAGTTTTGTCAATTTGCCAAAGTTTTTCGCCAATAAAACAACCGACGTCGACAACTACGCCGTTTTTAGGAATATTTAAGCTATGAATAAGGCGGTTGCTGAAATGTTCTTGGATGGTAGTAAAGACATGGGTTCTGGGATCCGTAGAGTAAGTCTTGGCCGACCAGATAGCGCTCTGGTGAGATTTATTCCTGTCCAGACGGGTTAAGAAATTCGGGATAACTCCTTTTTTTAGAGCCGGTTTTAAACTAGGCTTGATGATGTCGTTCAACTGGGGCATATAAGTTTCCATTCTTTGTGAGAGATAGCATCCCAAGTGTAGGCCGGTTCCCACTTCAAGGCTTCCCGAGAAAGTTGTAAATAGTGTTTTAACACGGAAATCACCTCGGACGCAAACCGCTCTTTGTCCCCGAGGGGGACGACTCTGAAGGCCTTGGAGGAGGAAATACTTTCGCGGTATACGGGAAGATTGTAAGCCACTACGGGCAAACCAGCAGACAGGCATTCCATGGGAACAATACCCCAGCCCTCAAAATATGAAGGAAAAACGCAAATCTTCGATTGGCCTATGAGAAGATTTTTTTGGTCGTCAGAAACGTTTCCACAAAAATTGATTGTATTTCCCAAGTCCAGGCGGCGGATGGTGGCGTCGATACCCTTTTTAGAAACCAGTGGAATGTCCCCTATTGTAACCAATTTCAATTTGTGCGAGCACTGGTTGACCAAAATATCCCAAATTTCGAGCATGTCCTTAAATCCTTTTTCCTGGGTGTGACGGCCAATAAAAATCGCGTCATAGAGTTTTTTTATGTGACGGATGCTCGTCGTACGGGGGGCATAACCGACTCCATTGACGTAGGTAGCAAAGATTCCGGTTTTGGCCAGATCATTTTGAAGAGGCTTTGACAGGGTGATAATTTCGTCGGCAAAGAGATGAAAAAAGACGTTGGCCAGCCGGTCGGTGTAAATTCTGTTGATATTCAGATTGCAAAATACCAGGCGGCAGTGAAAGGCCAATTTCAAGATGACAGCAACGAAGGATAAATGCGGCAATTCGCTAAAGGGAACATATATAACGGATGGGCGCGGCCGGAGACGAAAGGCCTGTAGCAGAAGGTAGCAGGCGGAAACAAACCGGTCGGTTATCCAGGTAAATTCCCGATTTCGCCCATATTCAATAACGGTCACCCGGGGATTATTAATCTGAGAGTAGATACTGGGGTATTTGTCCAGAACGGTAACTGGGCAGGGTGCGTGTTTGAGTACCTCATAAAAACGCTTAAAACCGCCGGCAGTTTGAATATTCGTCTTACCCGGATGCCAACATAAAGCCAGAATGGTCATGAAGATTGCATGGCGAGGGTGATAAAAGCGGCGTGAGTGGGTTCGAGCCGTCCCAGCCAGGCAGGAAAGGGGTAGTAACCGGCCCCATAAACATATTTTAGTTCCAAATGATAAAGCCGACCCCATTCGGATAACCAGCGGGTGGTATAGATGCACTTGTGGGTCCAGGTGGAGCCACGGGGGTCATGTTCCCCCCGGTGGACAGCTAATGGGTTGCCAATACCTTGGGCTTTCGAAGAAGAATTTGAAAAATCAAAAGGAGCCCAACCTAAAAGAGTCGCAAAAATATTATGCCAGCTGGAGAGGTTATTGGTACTAGAAATAAGATATCCGCCCCGGGTAAGGACACGGGAGCTTTCTGAGAAAAAATGATCAAGATCGCTCAAATGCTCAATCACCTGATTGGAGATGACGCAGTTAAAAGAGTGGGGGGGAAACGGCCACCTGTCACGGTCGGCCCGGGCAGAAAATGTCCGGATATGTTTTTGGTTAGCTATCTTGGATGCTGATCTGACGGCTTCCAAGCCATATAGCTGTTTGGCTCCGGCCGCCCTGGCCCAAATCAGAGTGTTTTTGCCGTCCCAGCAGCCTACATCCAGTAAACTCTTGTGGGGTCCGGTTCTTTTCAGACAGGCGATCAAATTAGCGGTATTTATCTCTTCCGCTCCTTTGTAAAGGTGGTGAAAAATATTAGTCATTTGTATGGTTTACGATATTTTACAAAAATGCCTATGTACCCCGGTAGTTTGTATTCTATATCAATCCGACGGTCTAAAAAATCGCCAAGAAGCGGAGGGTGACGGAGGAACCACTTGGAAAAATATAGGTCCAAGATGAAAATGGCTTCCCAATTCCGACCGCGAGTAAAAACTTCTTCCGTAATAAAGCCGTGTTGTCTCCCGTAAGAAGATAATTGTTCCTGGGAATAATGGCGATGATGAATTAATAACCAGGCAGGATCTGACAACATGGAGATGGGATGGGCAAACGGGGTTGACAGATAAAATGAGCCACCGGGTTTTAGAACCCGAAATATTTGGGAGAACATTTCATTTTCGGTATGAAAGGGGAGGTGTTCGATGACTTCCCAGCAAACGACCGTGTCAAAAATGTTAGCTGTAAAAGGGAGATTCAGGGCGCTGGCCACCCGGGTTTTTAACCTGGGATGTTTAAGGCCAGAGCGTATGGCATTCAAGTCTGCTGTGGAGATTTCGGTGGCGACAATTTCCCCAACCCCGCGGTTTAAGAAGTTAACCTCACACCACCCAAATCCGCAGCCGATGTCCAAAATTTTCTTTGAGCGAATGTCTTTGTCGGCAACAAAGTTGACACTGTATAAGCGGCGTCCATGTAAGTTGGTATTCGGGGTTTCTCGAAGGAGGTTCTTCATAGCTATGAAAAACTAAATAATTTTGACCAAAAGGCACTTTGACTGGCAATAGCAATTGCCCCCGTTGAAAATTCAAGTGACTTCATAACAATTAACCCTGGTAAGTGGATAGGATCGCTCAATAGTTTTTTCCAGTTACGGACAAAGGCTGGTCTAAAGAGGAAAAGAAAGATTCCCTTTACTCCAGTTACGTTGGATTCAATGTAGGCAGAAGATTTTCGTGAATAATAGAATTTCTTTTGGATATCCTTTAGTAAGCTGAGTCGACCTTCATTGTGAAAAATTAAGTTTGAAATTCTGCCGATATCCCCTATTCTCTTGAATCGACGATGCAGGTCCCAATCTTCACCGGAGATCATACGGGGATTATAGCCTCCCAGCTTGAGAAAGGCAGACCGACTAAAAAATCTGGGCGCCTCAATTGAGGGGTCGCCTAAATAACAGTTTCTTTCTAGGGCTTTGCATTTAGCCCAATATCCTTCCCCAATTGATAGCTCAGGGATAATCACGGCCTGGGTGTCGGGGTGTTTACGGATGACTTCAAGGCATGATACTACCACATGAGAATCAATCTGCATATCGGCGTCTAAAATCAGTAAATATTTTCCAGATGCCTTTAGGGCGCCATAATTTCTTTGAACGCTTCTTTCCTGCCCGTAACGGAAGACCTGAGATGTAAACTTCCGGGCAATCTGAGTGGTTGAGTCTGACGTCTTTAGGCTGTCTACCAGAACAATTTCAATATTTGGGTAACTCTGAGAAAAGCAGGAGGACAGGAGATTTTTGATGTTTGTCGATTCGTTATAGGTAGCGACTACTATCGATACTTTATCCATGGCCGTGTTTGTTTCTCTTCTGAAATATTATAAAACAGACACCGCCCAGAAAGGTAGCCATGGCTACAATCATGCCAACGTATACATAGGCCTCAGGTTTAAAATAGAGAGTCAATTTTACATTTATACTTCCGTCGGGATTGGTGGACACCGAAGCTGGGTAGTTTTTAATTAAGTATTGAGGATCAATGGTGAATGAGTTCATTCTGGTTCCGTCCGAGAAGTGAAACCGATCAGGCAGGAAGTATGACCTGCTCAGAATGGCCCGCCACCAAGAGAAATTTCCAACTCTGACTTTCCAGTCAGGATGGAACCTTTCCGAAAAGTTAAGACTCTCTTTGCCACTGACGTTAGTCAACTCGACCGCATATTGAGTACTATTCACTCTATAAAATGTGACGGGGCTGTATGGCTGTGATGAATCCAGAGAAGGAGTGTCTGCGGTGATGTAGAAATGAGGTCTAAAGGTTGTGTTTTCATATATGGAAATTCCCGGCGTATTGATATTAATCTTCTTTAGATAGCCTTTGCGGTCAAGCTGATCGATGTATTTATCCCTTCTACCATAGTAAACATAAAAATTATCATCATTGGCTGTATCTACTAGGGGGACGATGATGTACTTTATTGATGAGTCATTTAAAATGTTTGAGAAATCGGACCGGTTGATGAAATATAGTAACTTTCCCTGATCAGTGCCGCGGGTGGTGTTATGAACATAATTGTAAATTAAATAATCCCAGTCACTTTGCACTAATTCAATTGTATTTAAAGAAGGGTGGTCGTTGGTAAAAATTCCCCATCTCGAAATCGTAGGAATCCAAAGAATTTTAAAGTATCCAGGCTGTGACTGAAGATAAGATTTTACACTCAGATATTGGGGTGGAATATGTCTGGGAATAAAAATTGAACCAATCTCGCCTGTGATAAGCGGTTTGGCGTTCCATAGGTAAATGAATCCCAGTAAAAATATGAGGGCGAATCCCAGGTATTTTTTTTGGTGTGCGACGACGGTCTTCTTCCATAACCAATCTAAAAAGGCCCCGATCATTATTGAATATCCTGTTAAGATTAACAAATTGAACTTGCTGGCTTCCCTAAACGCGTTAAAACCAGGAACATGAGAATAAAGCCATTGATAAACGTTGGTAAAGGGGGCGCCTCCCTGCTTGCCAAGAAACATTCCCAGCAAGGCGATTAGTCCGAACAATATGACATTTTGGTTCTTTTTGCGCAGTAATAGCCCGAGAAAGGCTATAAATGGAATTATCCAAAAATAAATCGGGATAGGCTGAACTGCGGAGGCTTGTAGTTTTCCGGTCCACCAGATGTTCCAGGAAGTGAAACTATACAAAATGTTGTAATTGGGTCCGCCAAACAAAGTCCGACCGAGTAATTCGAAACCGCTATTGGGTTCAGGAGTAACAAGGGCAAACGGCAATAACCAATACGCGTTCAACAACAAAGCAATGCCCATAGTCATCCCAAACAAAAGTGTGTTTTTGATTACCCATCTTGTTTTAAACTTGTCGATAATAAATGTGTAATATAAATAACATATTCCCATGGCCATGGCTAAGACATAAAAAGCCCTAACCTCATTGAAACTGACCAGATAACCCCAAAACCCAGCGATGATGAAATCCTGATATTTTTTGGACTGGAAACCCTTGATTAGCCATAAAAGTGCGAATGGGGCAAACGCGTGAGCGGTAGCCAACGTAAGATGACCACTGCGGATTCCGATGTTTATAACACTGAAGGAAAAGGTGATGGAGGAAAAAATGCCGGCAATATGGCTGCCGACGATCTTTTTTCCCAATAAATAGTAACCGATGGAAGAAAGGATCACAGTGGGCCATAGATAGGTAATTTCATTGTTAAGCTGGGGAGAGATGTTGTAGGCTGACAAGAGCCCATTCAACAGAAGCTTAGGCGCGAAGGTCAGGGCGAGACTGATAGAGCCGATATTTGTGTTGGCAGTCCAGAGTTGGGGGATTGTCAATAACTCCCGGGTACTCTCCGAGTAAGCGAACCACCAGTCACCACTTGTAAGGATAGGGGTACCGAAAAACCAGATATGGTAAGCAATAAGATTTATAATTAGCAGGAATATGAGACTAAGAGCAGTTAGGTGCCTTTTGGATATTTGCAGAAGGTGTTTCATTTTGAGTGATTTTACGTCCTGAGAATCAATTTATTAAATCTAGATAATATAAAGAGAATGGTTGTCCTAAAAGCCACCTTGACTAATGGGCCAGATTCTCTCCCCCGAGAGGTCGGCGAAAACAACAAGTGAGTATCGGTGCCCCAGTTCTTTGAATCAAGATTTATCAGCTCGCTAAAAGGATTCAGACGCAAAATATAACCCCTATCAACCAAGTCATACGAAAACAAATGGTCTTCCGGCGTTTTCCAATATAATGTTTCATTCAGCGGGACCTGAAGCACGATTCGTCTTTTGATAATGATTGACTGACCATAGGTCATAATGTATTTACCCCAATCTTTGTAATCGAGATTTGCTGTGAAATGAAAAATTGTTCTCGGCGTATACATTGATAATTTTCGGTAAAAGGCGAGGGTTGTTTCCTCCCAAGAATTACCTCTTTTACCGTTTATTTTTTGGGTTTGAATGGTGTTTAATACTTCAAAAGTGTTTCCCCATTTTTTCATGCCCTCATACCAGCCGTCCGCCAACAACATACGGTTGTGTAAGAGACAAAGGTTTTCATATCGGGAGGCCCGGGCTAGAAGATTCTTCTTCCTGGTAATCCATCCCAGGGAGTCCCGATCGGAAAAAGGTATAATCCGCGTATCTTTCCCGACGTCACCGCCGTACCTACCGCAAATTAATATTTCGTAATGAGGGATTTTTTGTTTTCTAATCGATGTTATAATTTGTGCGGTCCAATCATCACGTTGACCGTTGGATATGATTCCAAACGACCATTTGTCAATTGAATCGCTGGGCATTTGAGAAGAAATGTTCTTTTGGCAAACAAAGCGCATTAGTGTGCCTTTGGAAACAGGGGTGTCTGCAAATCCGTTCCGATTTGAGTATGATTTTATTTCGGCAAAAAGCGATTTTTCCGAAACTGGTTTAAATGCGGAACAAGCAACTGTATCGTGATAAACAATCGTATACTGGGCCTTGTGTAACCACCACATGCTTTCTTCGATCGTCTGCCAACTAAGTCCTTCTCCTTCTTTGTAATCAAGAACCAAGTAACCAGTAACTTTTACCAAGGAGAACCATTCTTTCAGGGCGACAGGGAGGTACTTGGGCGACCTGAGGGAATTAAAAAAATAGACAATATTTTGAGACTCCGAAGGCACTATTGAAGACGGACGATAAAGCTGGTTTATTTCCCCGGACCAATGATTTGCGCCAATCACATGGCTAACCTCGGAAAGATCGAGCATGAGATTATTCTATATTATTTTTGATTATTTAATAGCTTAAGAACCGATATTTGGGCAAGTTGAATATTGTTGGTGATGATTATAGAATGAGTCTGATGCGGACAAGTGCGGTCATGTTTGATTTAGATGGGGTGTTGGTGGATGCAACCGAGTGGCATTATGAAGCTTTAAATCGGGCTTTAAGGTTATTCGGGAGTGAAATTGGAAGAGAAGAACACCTGAAAGTTTACAATGGTCTGCCGACTACAGAAAAGTTGAAAATTTTATCCGAAAGGGGAGAAATTCCGTGGGGCATTCACCCGGTTATTAAATCCCTTAAAAAAAGATATACCGAAGAGGAGGTGTCAAATAAGTGTCGACCTTCTTATGAAAAGCTGATTATGCTTACTCACCTCAAGAGGAAGGGATACAAACTGGCATGCTGCAGTAACGCACAAAAATATTCCGTTGAAAATATGCTAAGAAGATCAGGAATAGACCATTTTTTTGATCTGGTGTTAGGAAATGATGAAGGTTACAAAACAAAGCCAGCTCCTGATATATATTTAGCTGCTTTCAGAATTTTGAAAGTAAAACCAAATGAAACCGTGATTATCGAGGATGCTCCTCATGGAATAAAAGCTGCAAAAGCATCGGGGGGCAGGGTAATTGAAGTGAAAGGATTCCATGAGGTTAATTTGACATTGATGGAGAAGCACAAGCTGCTGTAAAAGGAATGCAGAAATATTCCGTCAAAAAGTTTAAAAAGGGATGGTTCATTGGAGACTTTAAACCGACACTGGTTAAGACCAAGCACTTTGAGATTGCGATCAAAAAATACAAAACCGGGGAGGAAGAGCCAACTCACTTTCACAAGGTTGCTACTGAATTCACGGTGGTGACAAGTGGCCTTTTCCGAATAAACAAAGCGGATATTGCACCCGGACAAATTATTAAAGTTAATCCCGGCGAAAAAGTGAAGTTTAGCTGCTTAAGATCTGGTTTAAATGTGGTTATAAAAATCCCCAGTGTTAAAGGAGACAAATATGAAGGAGGTTAGGGTGAAATTATCAAAAACGTTGAACATTGTCATACCCATGGCTGGTGGTGGAAAAACATTCGCTCAAGCCGGCTACACCTTTCCCAAACCTTTGATTGACGTGGGTGGAAAACCGATGATTCAATGGGTTATTGAAAACGTAAAACCGAAATGTAATCACAGATTTATTTTTGTGTGTTTAAACGAACATTATGACAAGTACTCTCTGTATGAGATATTCAACGTCTCAGCAGAAGGAAATTATAAGACAGTCAAGCTGGTCAGGCCCACGAGCGGGGCATTGTGTTCCGTGCTAACAGCGGTTGATTACATAGACAGCGATGACGAATTGATGATAGTAAATTCCGACCAGTATATTGACGAGGACATTAATAAGTTTATTTTATTTTCCCGAAAAACCAATGCGGACGGAGTGATAATGACATTTGAATCATCGCACCCCAGGTGGAGCTATGCGAAAACGAATTCAAAAGGGGAAGTAATTGAGACGGCGGAAAAGAAAGTTATATCCCAGAACGCGACTGCCGGGATATACTATTTTGAAAGTGGAAAAGAATTTGTTAAATCCGCGTTTTCCATGCTGGAAAAAAACATCTCCCTAAACGGAGAATTTTACGTATGTCCGGTTTATAATGAGATGATATTGAATGGATGCTACGTGACGACTTTCCCCATAAAGTCGAGGTCTATGCATGGGATGGGGACAATTGAAGATTTAGTTCAATTTTTAGCCTATATCGGAAGAAGGGTGCAAGTATGAAGGTAGTCATGCCAATTGCCGGAAGAGGTTCGAGATTTTTGAAGGCTGGGATAACGACTCCAAAACCATTTATTCCGGTAATGGGCAAGCCAATGGTACAAAGAGCTATCGAATCAGTTCCCTGGGTCCCGCATTCAGATTTTATATTTATCGCAAGAAAAGATCACGAAGATAAATATGGCCTGGTAACCAAGCTGCGTAAATTGTTGGGTAAAAACATTAAGGTTGTTTATACCCCGGATGTAACGGAGGGTGCTGCCTGCACGGTATTACTGGCCCGGGATTTAATAAATAATGATGAGGACGTGCTAATCATGGATACTGACCACTATTATAAATCAAGCGTTGAGGAGGATATCGTCAAAAAACCCAAAGACGTCAAGGGAATTATTTTAGTTTTTGAAGACGATGACCCCAAATGGAGTTTTACGAAGGTCGATAAGAGAGGGTGGGTGGTTGAAATCGCCGAAAAGAAACCCATTTCAAAATATGCCAATGTCGGAGCTTATTATTTTTCCCACGGGAGAGACTTTGTTTGGGCAGCGGAAGAGATGATAAAAAAGGGATTAAAGGTTAACAACGAATACTATGTCGCACCTGTTTATAACCAACTGATAGAACGCGGGGACCGACTCTCAATTTCCGTAGCTTCAAGCATGTGGGAGATGGGAACCCCGGATGATGTGAAATTTTTTGAAACGAATTTTAAAGAATAAGTTTTTTAACTTCCTCAGGATAATCCGTGCAGACGGAATCGGGGTGCAGAGAAATGATTTCCGAAATTCTTTTCATAAGCCCTGGTAATGTTTGGGAATCTGGGTGGAACTCGCCGCCAAGAAGTCCCGGGGAAGTGCCATGTAACTCAGGGGTGACTGCCGCAATTTTATATCCAGCCCGTCTTAATGTTGAAAAGGTTTTTTGAGTATAGAACTTTTTACTTAGGCCGCCCGGTTTTTGGAGGTCCCACTCATCGAGCCAAGCCCAATCGTAATACGATTTATATCTGATAGCTTCGGAAACAGAAAGTAATGTTCCTGACACAGCTGAATTGTAACGAGATATGTCATATTCATCAGCTACTGAAGGAGCCAATCCGACGGCAGGTAACTTTGATCTAATAATAGGAGCTATTTCCGGTTTAACATCAAAAATTATCAGACCGGACACCACATCCGGGTATAGACTCAGAATCTTAAGTAGCTTATCCGTTTTTTTTGAGGTTTGAAATTTGCCTTTGAAATGCAAGGCGTTGGGAGACGTATTTCCTTGTTTTCTAATCAAATTCAGAACCTGAATCAATGACGGTGAGGGTTTTGACAAGTTATGGGTGACCAGTATGTCTCCAGACGTAAAGTAAGGGTCAAACTCGATGCCAAATCCCCTCTCCAAATGACTTTTAAAGGCCTCCAGGCTGCTTTCGGGAGGAAAGTTTTTTTGTGAGGGCTCCAGTCCTCTGTGAGTAATTACGTTCATCGAAGAAGCACTGTCACTTTAAATTATCGTAAATATTCAAGTATTCAGGGATAATTACCTTATCCCAATCGTATTTCCTTTCCACTTCCAGCCTGGCATTGTGGCCAAGTCTATTCATAATTTTCGGGTGTTGAATCAGATTAATAATCTTTCGGGCCAGTGAAGCATAGTCTTCCTGATCAACCAAATAGCCCGTTTTTCCATTTATGACTATTTCATTAGAACCGTCGTTCCTGCTGGTGATGACGGGGAGCCCGCAAGCCATGGCATCGATATATACCTGGCCCCAGCTTTCTGCCCGGCTCATACTGACCAGAAGGTGTGAATTCTGATATTCCCGTGATAAACGTTCATAATTTACAAACCCGGCGAAGGTGACATTTTTTGCCAGATCCAACTCCCTGGATAAATTTTCCAACTCCCGGCGCTGGGGACCATCTCCGATAACGGTCAAATGAACCTTCGGGAATTCTCTTTTTACCAACTGCAAGGCTTTGACAGTAAGCTCTGTTCCTTTACGCCGGGTCAGATATCCCAGAGTCAGGAGATTAAAGTTTTTTCGATCTTTTTCTTTTAACGGGATGTAAGTAAACTTCCGGGTATCAATGCCGATGGGTATTATTTTTATTTTTTGAGAAGGCACTCCGTAGGCCACTAATTCTCTTTTGGCGGTTTCGTTCAGAGCTACCACCGTGTTGGCTTTGTCGAGTGTCATTTTGCAGAGAACTGAAAAAAACGGGTCAAGAACTCTTATAGTTAAAGCCGAAATGGGATTTTCGTTCAGGTCAAAAAAAGAATCTTTTTTGAGGTCTTCATTAGGGTAGTTTACTGATACCATCACCGGACCAATTACTTTGTTGATATTTTTCCCAAGGAGAACGAACAACGGATTAAAAGTGCGGCCGATACGAAAAGGGAAAACATGGTGGATGACCGAGTAATGGTGCTTTCTTATTCGCGAAAGTCCGTGCCGTGTATAAAAAAAAATCAACTTGAAATTGTCTATTAGACCCGGAAAAAAGGGTTTGGGGATGGAATATTTATATAAAAGGTGAGAGGTATCGTTTTCCTGGTCGAGCTTTGTAAGGCTGACGGCTAAAGACCTGGGGCGGAGTTTGACCACACGGCTAAAAATGTCGTGGGCACAGATCATTTCGCTGCCGTAGTTTTTTCCATAGAAGTAGTGAATAGGGGCAAATAGAATCTTCTCTTTTGTCATATGCTGATATGCCGCATGATTTTCAGACCGGTTAAGATTTTTAGGGGCCGAATTTTGAGTTCTCGCTGCATTTGGGAAGTATCAAAGGTGGTGTCCGGCATGCGCTGGGCAATTCCCGGAAAAAAATCGCTTGTGACCGGTTTGATAAACGAGGTTTCAAATCCAAACACTTGAGCGGTTTTCAGACCAAGCAGGTAGCGATTGACCCGCTCTCCTCCCCCGACGTGGTAGATTCCGGTCTTACCCAAAAACAGAGCCTTCCAGAGGCATTCAGCAGCCTGAAGATTAAAGACGGGGTTGACATAAGTATCGGTAACCAGATTTACATCCTCGCCTCTTCTCAACTTGTCCAATAGCCAGGTAACGGCATTTGACCTCTGATTGGAATTATTCCATCCGTACATGAGGGTAAAACGTATGATGAGAAAGTCGAGGCCGCTTTGGGAAACAATTTTTTCAGCAGCGACCTTGGTTTGACCGTAGCAATTTACCGGGGCTACCTGACTAGTTTCAGAATATGGCGGGTGGAACCCGTCAAAAACTGCGTTCGAGGAAATAAAGACCAGTCGGGAACCAATTTTTTGGCAAAGTTTGACCAGGTTTTCGGTGCCGGTGACGTTTACCTTGAAAGCTTCTTCCTGATTTCTCTCACAATAGTCTACATTGCCTATTGAAGCGGCGTGGATAACCACATCCGGTTTAACTTTTTCGAATATCGCGTTAACTTCGTTTTTCTTTGTAATATCCGTCTGAAGAAATTTATAACCAAGATTTAAAGGGGGATTTTTTGAAAAAACCGGGAAAACTTTGTAACTGCCGGGGGCGGTGGCCAGAACGGCTCTCCCCAAAAGTCCCGTGCTTCCGGTGAGTAATACCTTTGTCGGGTAAGTCATGGGTGAATTGTACTACATGCCTGAGATCAACGCTTATTCCGGGGAAGGACGATCAAAAATGCCAAGATGGATATCAAAGCGGCTACGGACATGACCGTTCCGTAATAAACATACGATTGGCTCTTCAAATATAAAGTGGCCGTAAAATTGATGCTGCCATCAGGGTTTGTTTGATACGATGACGGGGCGAAGTCTTTTTTTATTTCATCGGGCGACAAATAAAAAGTGTTAAACGTGGAATCTGCTTGGCTGTGCATTTGTGACGACAGAGATTTAGAAGTGAAAATCGCCAGCAGTGGATTTATTTTTCCCATATATAAAGTCCAATCGGGAGAATACGATTGTGAAAAACTAAGAATTTCGGGATCTTTGAGGTGGTTTACCCGAATCAGATACCGGGTGGAGCTAAAGCTCTGATACGCGACAGCAGAAAAGGAAGCTGGTTTTGAGTCAAATATTGAGGGGGGTGAATCGGTAAGATAAAAAAGGGGGCGAAAACTCTTGTTTTCGTAAACATCAATATGGGGGGTGTTGATATCTATTTTTTTAAGGAAAGGCAACCGGTTCAGAAAATCCAGAATATACTGCCTGTCATTCATCCCGTAATTGACAAACATGTCGTCATCGTTTTGGGTATCTTTTAACGGCACAATTACATACTTAATCGAGAGGATGTTTATCAAGTTTGCGGAATAGTTCTGATACAGAAAATTGAAAGCCTGATGATTGTCGTTGGTAATGTATCTGCTGGTGTCCGGCATGATCCGAAAATCCGGTCTTGTGGAAAAGATATTTCCCCAGGTATCAAAATATGAAGTATGCATATTTATTACCGGGTGGAGATTGTCAAAATATCCCCAGAGGCTGTTGGTGGGAATCCAAAGGGTTCGATAATATTCTCTGTCAGAGATCAAGAAATTTTTAAGAGTTTGATACTCCGCTGGCAGGTGTTTGGGTGTAAAAAGCCCTCCGATGCTACCGATGACAAAGGGCCTGGCATTTACCAGGAATAATGAAGCAATTTCTACCACTACGAGTAATTTAAAGAAATGAAGAAATTTGGAATTGATGAAATTTCTGTCGATCCAGGAAACAAAAAAACCAATCAATACCGAATACCCCAGGTAAAGAATCACCAAAAACTTGCTGGCTTCCCTATAGGCATTGAATCCGGGAAAGTGAGTGAATAGCCAGCTGTATAAATCCGGGAAAGGATAATCTGACTGCTTGGTAAGCAGGATGCCCAATAAACTGAGGAAAACGAAATAATAGACATATTTGTTTTTGATATTGACGACGAACCCCAAGATGACGAGAATTGGGATGATCCAAAACTGCCGGGGAATGGGTTGAACAACCCCCCCCGCGTAGCCGTGCCCTCCCGTCCACCACGGAGAAAATAAAGCTATTGATTGTCTAAGGGATGAAAATTTATCCCCAAACAAACTCCGATTAAACAAGGCATTGCCGGCCAGATTATGGGTAAAGAATAGCGGAAGAATCCAATAGAGGCTGAGAAACAGAACTACCAGCAGCGGCAACAGAGACAGAAAAATTCGCCTCCTGGCATTATGAACGGTTATCTTGAGCTCAAAAAGATGGAAAAAAATGCTATAAAATATCAAAATAAAAGCAATAATGTAGAAAATCCGGAACTCGTAAGAAGCACAAATAAAGCTCAATAAACCCGTTAATAAACCATGTTTTGCTTTTCCGGATTTCAGGTAGACGGAATACGAAAACAAGATCAGCGGAGCCAGGCCTTCGGCCAATGAGATGGTCGGGCTACCCGTTTCAGCCAAAAGAAAGCCGACATTAAAAGAGAATACCAAGGCACTAATAAACCCGGCCAGGTTGCTTTTGGTAAAGTGCCTGGCCAAAAGAAAACTGCCGATGGTGGAGAGAAAGGGAATAGGAATCAAGTAAAAGAGCCTAAATACTACTCTGGAGTCTAAGCCAACGGATGCCAGTCCGGCAAAAACAACATTAAAAGACGGAAACCACGATAAAAGAAGGTCGATTCCCCCCAAGCCATTGTAATATGACGACCAGAGTGAGGGGAGAACAAATAAATTCTTCCATGTGTCAACAAATTGGGCCGGAAAACGGACATCACCCCAGCTATAGTATGCATTTTGAAATATCCACTGCCAATGCGAAACAACAACTACCAGTACAAGGGCAAGGAGATAATATTTGGTGACTGCTTTGTTATGCGGTCGTCTCTCTGAAATCACTGGCTACAAGTATAACTCGGAACATGGCTTTAACCCAATGGTTGGGATAAAATCCCACTATGCGGATGGATGTACTATCAAAGTTGAGGTTTTATCCTCAATTAATATTTTGTAAACTAATTTCCCCTTTTGAATGCCGCAATTATCAATTCAAGGTATTCATTAATGAATTTGAATTCCTTTTTTACGCGCTTCTGAAGTTTAAATCGGCAACAACTACACGATCAAAGGAATTATTACTAAAAACAAGGTTTGGGAATTTTTTTGTCAGGGAAACGCTGTTTGACATTGAGACTGCTTCCCCCGCGTTTGAAAGAGTGGACATAAATAAATTAATTTCGCTAATAATCAAAGAAATCCTCGAAGGGGTTGATGTGACATTTATTGATATTGGAGCCGGATTCGGTAAATACACCGTGGCTATTGCTAAATTGGCAAATACGCATGGCTCTCACTTAAAAACCGTTTCGTTTGAGCCGGATCCGGTGAGTTTCAAGCTACTTTCTAAAAACGTGAGGGAAAACAAACTAAAAAATGTCCGGTTGTTTAACGTCGCCTTAAGTAACCACGACGGATTAAAGAGGTTTTACTATTTCAAACCGGCAAAAATGATTGTGAGCTTTAAAACGAGTGAACAAATTACCGTCAAGACGGCCAAGCTCGACAGTATATTCAAAAATCCGCGATTGAAATTCAAATCCAAAGTCTTCGTTAAGATTGATGTAGAGGGGCATGAGGTGGAAGTACTACAAGGGGCTAAACATTTTTTTGATAGATACAATGGTGCAACGATGTTAATCGAGGATGCGTTCGATGTAAAAAGACTGACTCAATATTTATCAAAAAACTTCCATCCCCTGGCTAAATTGTCAATTCAGAACAGCTTCTGGGAAGCGTAGAATCAAAGGTAATCAAGGTTTTGCGATGAGCTGATTGGATCCATAAGTGTTGAGCGAAGGCATGATTCCGAAGGATTTCGCAACTAAATGAAAAATGATCAACATGGCTGTATATTCACTTAACGGGAAATGAAGCAAATATTTCACATCTTTACGGGAAACGGATAATGAGATTGAATCAACTACCGGAAATAGAATTGTGAGGCAATAAGGAATAAACATGAATTTTTTTAATCGGTTTGTCAGACCAATTTGGTATTCCTCCCTGCCAGAGTACCCTGAAATTCCCATAGTATCCTTAAAATAGATATTGTTCTTGATGCGCCAGGAAAGCTTGTTCAGGTAATTTTTAAGAGAGCCGGATGGGTGGTGAATAATCGGGTCGTCCTTAGTAATTGCCAGCAGGGGTGACAGCGAGTTGATCAGATAGAAGGCATGATTTAGCAGTTCGGGGCCGCGGATTGCAGTTGGGAAGTTTTGCCTGAAATAAATCGAATCAAACATGCTACCGCCGGCCGTCAGCTCAAGGATCGGAATTTGAGAAGCATTTTTGATTTCCACTACCAGGAAGTTGTCATTTTCTAGCCGGACCGGGTATCGACCGCGCATGGTCCGTATAAACCTGTCGGAACTTTTTGAGAGACGATAGATGAAAAAGGAAAAAGGATCCCCAAATTCATTCACAAAATTGGCAACAATTGAGTTTTTGGGACCGGTCAGATAACCGCTGGGAATAGCGACCTTTATTTCGTGGTGTTTTGAAAAAAAATCGATTTTGCGCCTGAGGCTCGTCGGGTCCACGAGCATTTCGTCCGAGTCTAAAAAAAGAAGATATCTTCCGTGACTTCTGGTAAAACCCAGGAATTTAGCATAGTTTTGCTGGGTTTTCGGATTATTGATGATCCTGGCACCAAACTTCCTGGCTATTTGTTTGGTCCTATCCGTAGAGCCTCCGTCAACTACTAACGTTTCAATCGATTTTTTGGGAAATTTTTGTCTATCGATTGAGGCCAGGACTTGGGGAAGCGTGGATTCGGAGTTAAAAGTGGCAACAATTATGCTGATTTTAATTCCGGCCATAATTGGAAGTGTCCCGTATCGAGTCCTTCAGGTAATTTCCGATTATCCCGGACGGAGATGCGGAAGCGGCAATAGGACGACGAACGTATTGTTTATAATTGCCGATAAAGTCCCTAATATATTTTGTGCTGAAGCCTCCCAGGACCGCATTTTCACCCAGACCCTCAATTCTCTCGGTTCTATTTCTCAGTATCAGGCAGGGTTTGCCCAGGTAATAGCACTCTTCCTGGTTGCTGCCTCCGTCCGTGATGACAAACTGAGAGTTATGCAAAAGGGAGGTAAACTCAAAATATGAGAGCCTAGGCAATAAAATAAGGCGCTTATTTTTCAAAAATGAGTCTTCAAGCCCCAGCGAGTCAATAAAATTCGAGGTCAGACGATGCATGATAAAGACGCACGGCAATCGGGGTGTGGCATTTAAAATTTCCTTAATAATCCTGAGTGTCTTCCCGCGGTCAAAAATTACATGTTCCTGGCGGTGAATCACCAGGACAAAATATTTCGAAGGAATGTGCGGCGGTTTAATTTTTCGGCTGACCGCAAACTTATGAATATCAATGAGTGTGTTTTGGAAAGTATCAATTTTAATACCCTTTCGTGATCTTAAATTATCAACACTCCATTGATTGGGGCAAAAATTAATGCGGGCAACCCGGGAAAGCAAATATCTGCATATTTCCTCAGGGAAAGGCTCCAAAAAATTGAATGACCGCAGTCCCGATTCGATATGAACCAACTTTAGTTTGTAGACATAGGCGATCAGCGCACCCCACAGGGAAGACACGGTATCGCCGTGGACGACGAGGAGGGTTTGCCCGCGATCTGACTTTGGGAATACGTCCCGAAGCGACACCAAACTCACGAGCAGAGTCCTGACTGCCCAGACGGCAAAATGTAAGGTAGACGATTTTTCTCCCTTGTGTTCGAATGAGATGTCGGCTTTTATAGGGCCAAGATACGGCCTGAATTCCTCAAAATTTATTTTTCCCTGGCCTGAAGTAATTAGGCAAAACTGGACATGATTCCTTCTAAGCTCTTTAATGACCGGTGAAATTTTAATAAATTCTGCCGTTGTGCCGATGAATATATATACTGGCATATTCATTTTATTCCGGTGATTGAACCGGATTTCTTAAGGACAGCATCCCAGAAATACCTTCGGCTATTCAGGACTGCCGTTGACTGCAGCGCGGCGTAATTTGACTTGAGCATGCCTGCTTTAAAACAGGCGCTGATATCCGAATCTTTCGTAAATAAAAATCCAGTCACCCTGTCTTTGACTAACTCATCGAGACTGCTGCCTTTCCTGGCTATCGCCGGTGTGCCCACAGAAGCCGCTTCGAGAATGGTTAATCCGAAGCCCTCCTTGAAAGATGGATGAATAAGAAAATGGCTTTTGGCCAATAACTGTTTTTTTTGAGCGTCGGAAAGGTATCCGCAAAATATTACGCTGTTTCGGGCCTTTATTTCTTTGGCTTTGCTTTTGAGAAAATTCAGGTATTCTTCAGACCCGGCTCCGGCAACGTAAAGTTTAAATTTGGGGAATTCATAGCTTATCCTGCCGGCGGCGTAAATTGCTGATTCAATCCCCTTCATCCTGACCAACCGTCCCAGGAAAACGGCCGAAGGATAGGGAAATTTAGGTTTCGACGAAATAGGAGAAGGATCTATCCCCAAAGGAAGAATTTTAATATTTTTATTGTGATTTAGATTAAAGATGTCCTTTTGGGAATTTTGGGATATGGCCCAAGTTTCAGTATTCTGATAAAGAATGTAAATTATCTTTTCGAGGAGTTTACCGATTTTACTAATGGGGAAAGGGAACATCTTGTCCCAAATTGGTCCGGCTACTTCACAGACAAGCAAGACGTGCCGGGGTCTGGAATAAAAAGGGGTAAAAAAAGGCAACCCATGAATTTCGTCGACGACCAAATCTATCCGGTTTTCTTTCATTATCTGGATGGCCTTTCCGGTTGCGTTCCGGAGAAATAACGGGTATGAGAGGATTAAACCTTTAACCGTGTATCCAAGTTCGGGCCTAATTCTGAAAATCGTCAAGTTTGGTTCGTACGAGATTAATTTGGCACCGGAAAAATAATTAGATACCCAAAAAACATGGTGGCCCCGGGAAGTCCAATATTTAGCGTATTTATAAGTGATGACTTCTGCACCACCGGAACGCGGATTTTTGGGATCCCGCCAATTTAAAATGAGAATGTTCATATATAATGATCTATATCCAGCGAGTATTATATGACAAAAAGCCGTCTTAAAGGGACTATTATAGAAAAGCAGTTGGGAATTCCGGCGGATTATCAGTATAAGGCAATCAGAAGCGGAAATTTTTTTCAATCCAATTGGCATAACAACAAGCTGATTGCAGTGGAAGGATTAATTCGTCCGAATATGAAGATTCTTGACCTGGGAACAGGTTCCGGCAATTTTGAATTCAGATTTGCCAAATCCGTCGCGAAAATTGTGGGTGTGGATTACAATGATGAGGCATTGGCCTTTTTGAAAAAAACACTGAATGATAAAAAAATTAAGAATGTGACATTGAGGCAAGCAGACATCCGAAGCATCGGGCAAGCCGGGATAGCAGAAAAGTTTGACCTGATAGTCATGATGGACGTGATCGAGCACATTAGAATCGGGGAGGCAAAAGCAATGTTGAAACAGCTCACCAAAATGCTCAATCCCCGGGGCTGGATATGCATTATCACGCCCAACTACAAAAGTTCGTGGCGGATACTGGAGAGGCTGTTGGACCTGGTCAGTGCCGTGCCCAAGTTGGAGGATGAACAGCATCTGGCGAAGTATGATCCGAAAAACCTGGAGGAGATTTTGGAAAGTGCGGGATTAGTAAAAGAAAGGATCGGATCGTTTAACTTATTTTCTTTTTTGGTTCCCGGCAAAATGGCTGCCGGGCGGCTGTGCAGGCTGGAACTGAAGTCAGGAATAACTTACGGTAACCTGCTGTGGGGACTATTTGAGGCCAAGTAGATATAAACACCGTTTAAATCAAAAATCGGGGCCTGACAATCTAAGACGGGGCTGCGAGCAAGGATATAAGCTATTGAGTACGGCGGTTTGATGCAGGAAACGGGGTATTTTTTCCGATCTGAGTAATCGATTCCCAAGCTGGTTAAAATTTGATGGTCGCCCAAATATACGGTGTCCCCTGAATAGGCTGGGACGAATGACCCGGCGGAAAAGGTGTCATCGGTGAGAATGGTTCCCGGAGGCAGCTTGGTCAAGAACACTAAGGCGGCGGTTAAGGCCGGAGAGACACTGTAGGACTTTGACCAATTAAGATATTGGGCGGTAAGGGAAGCAGTGCCCGGAAGCAATGACAGCCAGATGACGACAAAAGCGAAAACGGCCACAAAACGGGAAAATCGGGACAGAAAATAGGCAGTTAGAATTGAGGCCGCGACTAGCGACAGGTAAACAAACTGGATGGTGACAATGGCAGTGGCGGTATAAATAAACAAAAAGGTGGCCAACAGCCCGAATAGAAAAAGACCCAGTAAAACTGTTTTTATATTCCGGTCCAATTTTTTATCAAGCAGGGCCACAACACCTAAAAGCAAGGGGCCGAAGTTTAAGAACAAAAACCAGGACAGGCCTTGGAAATACAATCTGACGATTCCGAGATATGAGCCGAGAGCTAACAAAGTCTGACGGCGAAGCTCCCAGGTGGGGAAATTTAAATGGTCTGTGCTTTCATACATCACTTTGATAAACCACAGGGGACTAAATTGCAGTCCCCCTGCGGGAGAGGAAATTACCAACTGGGAAAATATAAAAACGGTGATGAGTGAAACTACAAAAACGAGGGGCCAGTAAAAATTTTTCCTAAAAAGATTTAGCAGAGCTACGAAACCCAATGCAGCCACTAAAACTACGGCGGTATGCGACTTAATACCAAAAATGCTGCCCGTTAAAAAGCCCAAAACAAGAGCTTGGGCAAGGGAAAGACTGGGCCTTGTCCGAATAATCTCAAGGACAACAAAAAGGAGGATGAGTGAAACCAATAAGGGATAATTGACGGTTTTGGTGGTGAAAAATTCGACCCAGGCAACTGAAGGAGTAACAGACGCGAGAGGAAAAACCAGCCGGGCAAAATAATACCAATTGCTGCTCAGCATAATAAAACAGAGAGCCATTACTCCCGTGAGCGCCCGACCCGATAAGGAAACGGAAAAGCGATAAATCAGAAGTGAGAGCAGCAACAGGTAAAAGGGGCCGATGATTTGGAAATATAAGACCGGAACGGGAATGCGGGTAAGATTGTGAATGAGAGCTATTTGCAGATCAACCAAATAGTGGTAATTGGTGACCAGAAGGCCAGAATAAAGGGGGTTGGGCGGGGGAACGGATCGGGAAAGGCTGTTGATGAGCGACAAATGCCAGGTGGAATCGACAAAGTGGGCCCCGTACAGAGAAATTCCTTTAGAGGTGACGGCACCAAAAGGGAATAACTGGAGGCTGTTTATAAAAACGCTCAGGAGAACAAAACCGGCTCCCACCAATGACAGGCGGCGGGGAGAAAGCAGGCTGACAAAGAGATGTCGGCGATGGAAGTACCGCCAGATGATAATGGCCTGTAGAACAATTAGAGGCAAGGTCAGGGGGTACAAATGGCTCAGGCCTAAAAGATAGGCTTCCAGGGTAACCACAAGCAGGCCCAGGGAAACGGAAATGGCGGGGGAAGAATCGGTCTGCAGGAACCAGTCACCGAGGAGGGCGCCTGCCGGGAAGATAAAAAACAGCAAGACCGCCAGAAAAATGATCAGGTAAGCAAGATACATGCGGATGGGCTAAACGGTGTTAACGCGGAAATTTAGTTCTGAGTCATAGATCCATTTACGGCGATTGCGGCGAGAATAATAGTGAAGAAGCCGGAGGCGGTAATACACGGCCAAGGTATCCAGAAACATGCGAAAAATAAAATACCAAAGTTTCTTACTGGTAATGGTGGAGTTTTTGCCGAAGTCCAGCTTGACCTCCACGGGGGCCTCGTAAATACGGGTGAAGCCCAGGTAATGGGCGACGGCCAAAATTTCGATATCAAAGGCGTAAGTCTTGATAATTAAGCGGGGCAATACCTTCTCCAGCACCTCGCGACGATAGCATTTCAGACCCACCTGGGTGTCACGAATTTTAAGATGAAACAGCAGCCGGACCAGTAATTGGTAGCCGTAAGAAAATATACGCCGCTGCCAGGGGTAATTAACTTTGGAAACAGGATGGCGCTTGGATCCGACGATAATGTCGGCGCTGTACCATTCAAAATGCTCCAAAATCATGGACAAGCCGTTGGGATTGATATCCATGCCGGCATCTATAAAGGCGACAATGTTGCCCCGGGAGCGGGCCATGCCAAAGCGGACGGCGTGGCCCTTACCTTTGTTGGTAGGGTAGCCAACTACTTTGATGTTCCGGCGGTGGGCGGCAAAAGCCTTGGCTTTGATAAAAGTGTGGTCGTCGGAAGTGCCGTCGACAACGCAAATTAATTCCGAGGGATAACGCAGTTTGGATAAGACCGATTTAATTCGCCAAAGATCCCGGGTGATGGTTTTTTGCTGTTTGTAAGTAGGGACAATTACAGAGAGCAAGGAGACCTTCATGCCAGGATTTTAGCAGTTTTTATTTTTAATGCTGCCAGAAGCCCCAGAAACAGTAAAAGTGAAACTATGATTGAGACAAAGATCACTGAAAAAATAGTGGAATGGAAAAGGAAAATCCCGATAATTTGGGCTACTGCTGCCAGGACGGTGATCCAAACCACCCGGGTATAACTGACGGACAGGAAAAAACCCACCAAAAAAGAGGACAGGGTATAAAGAGTAATAAAAATGCCAAAGGGGAAAAGCAGCCCGGCAGCCTGCAGATATTTATGACCGTAGAGAAGGCTGACGGCAAACCGGGGAAAAGCAAAGTAAACTGCCAAAACCGCCAGGCAAATGGCGCCGGTCAGCGCAAAGCCATACCAAAATATTTTTCGGTAATGGTCATGGGAGGCGTGCCGCCGGGAAACCAGGGGAAACATCACCCCGGAGACCGGGCCGGCGCCGAAGATAATAATTTTTCCCATGGTGGACAAAGCGGCATACGTCCCGGCGTCAAAAGGAGAAAAGAAATGCTTGACCAAAATCAGGTCAGTGGTAAAAAGCGAGGTCCCGGCCAGCGAGTAAATCATGACCGGGACCGAATAGCGAAGGAAACTGCCGAGGGGAAAAAACTTGGGAAAGGCGAAGCGGACGGTTTTACTGACGTAGAGATAACCGATAAACAGGCCAATTAAAGTGGAAACGAGAATCCCGGATATGGAACCGGAAACCGACCAGCCGATCTGGACAAAGAGAATACCAAACAGAAGTTTGGATCCGCTCTCGGCCAAAATGTTGACAACATAGCTATTGAACTGAAGCAAACCCTGGAGGGCGGATTTGAGGGCAAATGAAGGCAGCAGAAAAACGAAGGCCCAGGAGATAATGAAAACCGGTACGGGGGAACTCAGATTTAAAAATGAGGAAAGGGGACGGGAAAACAACAACAGTAGCAGGGTGATGACCCCGCCTACCAAGCCTGACCAAACCAGGATCAAACTCATAAACCGGGAGAGAGAGTCCGGGTTTTTGGCGGAGGAGACAAATTTAATCACGGCCAGGCTCAGGGACGAAGGAACAGTACTGACCAAAATAATCAGTGAAAACAGGGCCGCCATTTCGCCGTAAGCCGCGGGACCCAGCATCCGACCCATGAACAAATGAAACAGGTAGCTGAGGACGTTATTTAAATTGGTGCCGATAATCATGACGGCGCTGCCGGAAAACAGCGGATGGCGGACAAGGCGGAGGACTTTCTGTTTCATGAGACCCAGTAACCGCGGACAAATAAGGACAGGAAAAATAAGCCCAGGAACAGGCTCAAGCTGATATATATTACCCGATTTACCGTCCGGGCGCGGGAGAGAGATGAGCCCAGAAGGATAAAAACGGGGAACCCGGCCAAAACATAGCGGGGCAGAGAAGTAAAAGACCCGGTAAGGGGGGGTAAGAGAAAGGCCGCAAAACTAAAAAAAATATAGGAAAACCGCAGGCGGAAAAGCGACAGCAGGTTCAAAACTAAAAATACCAGGGCGGTAAAAAATTCCAGTAGCAAGGTAAAAAGGAGGGGGTCGGACGGGTTGAAGGACAGAAAGATTTTCAGGTAGCGCCAAAACACCTGGGGCAGGAGGACCAGATGATCGGTCCGGCCCTGAAAAAAATCGGACTGGGCGTGGATAAAAGCCAACGGGTCATGAAAGGTGTGAGATAACTGAAGCATAAAAACTGCCAGGCCCACGGGGACCAGGCAGACGGCGAGCAGGGAACTGAATTTCCTGGCAGGGGCCGAAAAATATTCGATGAGCAGGGCCGGAAAAAGCAGGATACCGGTAATCCTGGTGTAACAGGCCAAGGCCCCGACAAGACCGGCCAGCCACCAGCGGCCCGTCCTGGCAAAGTAAAAACAGGCCACGGAGAGAAAGAAAAATAGCCCTTCGGTGTAGACGAAGCTGAAATAAAAGGCGGTGGGAAACAGGAGCAGAGCCAGGTAAGTCCACTTGACGACGGGCCAGGAAAAATCCAACTGCAGCAGGCGAAGAAGAATATATGAACCGGCGGCAAAAGAGGCCAGGGAAATAAACACCCCGGCGGAATTGTAATTTTTAAACACCGGTCCCAAAAGACTTAGAAGTTTGATGTAAAAAGGGAAAAATACTTCCTGGCTCAGGCCAAAACTACTGCCTTTGGCTAAATTAACATAATGAACGCCGTCAAAGTTGGCCCGGGCATAGAGAATGGGGTTACGTAAAAAGGGGTTGGGATCGAGGGGACCGGCCAACTCCATGCCGCCGAAAAACTTGTCCCGCAACGGCAGATTGCGGACGGAGAGCCAAGTGCCGGCGGAGATGATGACTTGCCAGATAAGCAAGGCTGAAATCAGGAAGCGCAGTTTCATAGCGAGTTTTGATAGGCCTGAAGAGTGGCAGCGGCGGTTTGCCGCCAGGAGAATTTGCGGGCCTGAACCAGCCCTAATCGGGAGAGCCGGCGGCGAAGCGGGGCGTCGGAAAGGACCCGGAAAAGGGACTTTTGGAGAGCCTCGGGATCTGACGGGGAAAAATAAACGGCGGCTTCTCCGGCTATTTCAGGCATAGAAGAGGTGTCACTACAGACAACGGGGGTGCCGCAAGCCATGGCTTCGACGATGGGGATACCGAACCCTTCGGCAAAAGAAGGCTGGCAATAAACCGCGGCTGCATTGTAAATTTCCACCAAATCGGCATCGGGCACGAAACCCGGGCGGTGAATCAGGGGAGAAGAGAAAAGCTGCCGCAACCGGGCGATGTGACGCAGTTCGGGGTGAGAGAGGTCCAAAGCGTCGACCTGAGCCGCCTGCTTGCCCACTATTACCAAATCTACGCCCAGAGTCAGGCAGGATTGGACTAGGGCGGGAAGATTTTTGTTCCAATTAATGTCGCCCACGAACAGGGCAAATTTTTGGGGCAGGGAATATTTTTGGGAAACGACGGCGGAAACTTTTTGGGGACGGTAAATTTCTGAAGCGGCTAAATAAATGAGTTTGATCCGATCGCGGGGAACCCCCAGGTATTTATGAATCGATTTAACGGAAGCATAAGAATCGGTAAAAACCCCGGAAACCGAGCGGAGAGACAATTTTTGCTGCTTGAGGTTAAGGCGGCCGCGGAGGCCGGGAGGGTAATGATCGGGGAATTCCAAAGGGATGACGTCGTGGATGGTGACTATGGTTCTGGCTGCCTTAGTAAAAGGCAGGGTGTGGTAGAAAAGATCAAAAAAGGGGTAATGAATCAGATCAAAATCCGGGGAGGGAACGGAAATTTCAGTCAGGGCGACATCGTATCGTGAAGCCAGGGCATGAAGATGTGACAAAAGGAGTCTGGTGTAGAAACCGACGCCCCTCACGGCGTGAGCACCGGAAAGCGGGGTGGTTATAAAGCCGACTTTAATCATGCCGGGAAACGGGAAATCTGCCAATATTTAATGTAAGCGACAGCGTAATGCAGGCCGGAAAACAGGGCAAAAACGAAGCCGGGAAAGCCGTCTACAAAACCTTTGTGGCGAAAATAAATTTTGGCAAATTCCCAGAAAGATTTAATAAATAAATAATAAACGGCGCAAAAAAGGTTCAGAGGCAGATGTTTTTTGGAGAATTCGGAGGCGGTGAGCGAGGTATAACGATTGAACCGGAGCAGATAATTGGAAAAGTCGGGCGTGCCGTAATGCAGGAGATCAAACTGCAGGTGCGAAGTAGGACCGGAAACGACCGCCTGTTCGTGAACATCGTGGGCCGGCAGTCTCCCCTGCCCCCGTTTATACAGCCGCAAAGTGTAATCCGGGTACTGGCCGCCCTTGGTCAAAAACCGGCCCAAAAAATAATTTTTACGGGGCAGCCAAAACCCGACAAACTCCCCGGGAGAAGCCAGGACCCGCTTGATCTCCGATTTTAAAGGGTCGCTTAAACACTCGTCGGCATCCAGCTGGAGAATCCAGTCACGGGTAGCAGCCTCCAGTCCCAGCTGTTTGTTGATATGGAAGTTGGGCTTGTTGGTAGTCTCTATAATTTTGGCCCCGTAGGATTCGGCAATGGACACCGAGTTGTCTGACGACTGACCATCGACGACGATAATTTCATCGGCCAGGCCCTTGACCGAATCCAGGCAGCGGGGCAGATTGGCGGCCTCATTGAAAATCGCCAGAACGACTGAGAGAGTGGGTTTGGCCATCAGTTGGAAATAATCTTAAAGGCGGGATCGCCGTTGGGAAAATAAATGGTTTTGACAATATTAACACCCACGCTCGGGATGTCTTCGGGAGCGGCGACGATGAGAGCCGAATGAATGTCCCGCACCTGGTCCCAGGGGGTGGAAGCAAAGTGAAACTTGCCGTAATCACGAACGGTGCTGAAATTGAACTGGTCACGGAACGTCAGGACGTGATGATTCTGAAAATCCTGCGGCGGGTAGCGGGAAAAAAAGAGAAACAGGATATAAGGCTGATCGTATTTATCGGTAACTAAAACCCGCTGGTATTTGGACTGAACCGACTGGACATACGGGACCAACTGACTGAAACCATATTCCCAGGCGGCCGGGTAGGCGGCGGGATAATTGATGTAATATTCATGCAGGTAACGGGTGAACTGGTAACCGTAAATAATAATTAAAATAATACTTGAGAAAACAAGTAATTTTTTACTCCTAATCAGATCCAATAAATAATTAACGCCCAAAGCAATCAATAAGACCAACGGGATGACAAGGGGAAAGGCGCGCAGAGCGCTGGGAGTCTGAAAAGTCAGAGCCGAAGCCACAGGAGCCACACCCAACCAAAGCCAGATCAGGCGGGTATGCGGGCCGGGCCGGCGCCAAAGATAGACCGCTCCCAGAGCCAAAAAGATAAAATCGGTGAGATATAAGACCCCGGTTTCGGGGACCCGGTTCCTGGCCACTTCGTCACCGCTGATAAAAAGGAAAACCGGGGAAAAGTGATCGAAATAATTGCTGATAAATTTCAGAGTGTAGACCACGGGGCGGTTGTAGAGAATTTTGGCCAAAAGCTGCGTCCGGGCGGAGTGCTGGCCGCGGAACTGGTTAATGCGGTTAACCGGGCCGATATCCGCTGTGAGGCCGACACCGGAAAAGCGGGAGGCGACACCGACCCCGGTCAGAGATATGACCAAGGGCACAAGCAGCAGAACCGGGAGGAGGCAGGAAATCACGAACCGGCGGAAGTGAGAAAAAACCAGGCGGCGATAGATAATCAATAAACCGATGACCAAAAGCGGAGAGACCACGCGGGTGGACTGGTAAGCATACAGGGTAAGGACAAAACAAATAAAGGCTGAGCTCAGGTGCCAGACACGTAAGGAGCGGGTCCAGGTGACAAAGAGCCAACAGCCGGCCAGAAGCAGGGTCGTGGCTAGGTTGACTTCCCAACCGCCGCGGGAAAAGTGAATAGCCCAGGGAGAAATGGCCAGGCCGAGAGCGGCCAGGTGTGGAAAATACTTAGCTTTGGGCACAAGCAGCTTGGCTAAGGCATAAATCAAAGCCACGGAGAGAATACCCAACAGGGCCGAGGGCAGACGGACGGCCAGCTCGGTCAAACCCATGACTTTGATAAAGGGGATCAAGAGATAGGCATAGAGGGCGGGCTTGTAGTCACCGAAGGATTCCAGATTGACCGGCCAGGGATGGCCGTGTTCATCTTTGCCGGTTAACAATAAGGAGTAAGCGTTGTAACCCAGAGCGGCTTCATCGGCATTAAATCCGGACGGAAACGAAGTCAGGGCAACCAGCCGCAAGGCGGCGGCTAAAATCAAGATGAGTACCAAAAGAAATTTGCGCATATTACTGCAATTCCACGATATGCCAGGCTAAAGTGCCGTCAGGATAATAAATATCTTTGAGACGAATCAAATTTGCCTGATGCAGGTCCTGTGCAGGCAATTCGTACTGATCACCGACATAGATGGTATGATGACTCCCCCGCTCGGCCGGCCAGTAGAATTTCTTAAAAATGAATTGATCCAGTGAGGCCACTTCGCCCACGTCCACGGAATTTTGAGGCTGGCCGGAAAGCTGTTTTTGGGCCTGCAGCGGATCGACACGGTAGTAGAACAGGACAAAAATATACGGCTGGCCCAGGGCATTGGTCATGACCACCCGGGTATTGGAATTGAGGTAGGGTTTGATGGCCGCCAAAGCGGGTTTGTAGGGATAAAGCCAGGCCGCCGCAGAATAGTCCGGAGCCAGAATGTAATACAGATCCAAATAATTTACAAACAAAAAGACCGTGACGCCGGACAAAATAATAAATAATAATTTTTTATTCCAAATCCCGGAGAAACCGAGAGCGGAGAAAATAACCAGGGGAATAATTTCTGGAAGAGAGCGCACGCCGGAAACGATATCGCGGGAGAGGGCGGAGGGAATAACCGCGAAGATCAGCCATAAAAGCAGAAACCGGGCCCCGGAGGTAAAACGGCGGCAGACAAACCGCAGGCCAAAAAGAATGGTCACGACTTCGGGGAGATAAAAATAGCCGAAATAGGGCGTGGCCTGGCGGATATCGGACCAGTCTCCGGAAAAAAACAGATACTGGGGAGAATAATGATTGAGAAAGCGTTGGGCAACACCCCGGGTCTGATCCAACAATTCGGAATGGAAAAACCAGAAGTAAAAATTGGGAGTGGTCAGGCGTTCCTGTTTGAGCAGGCCGGCAATGACTGAAGCGGGACGGGTATAACTGAAAACACCTAGGACGACCAGACGGCCGGACTGGCCGGAAAACCCGATGACGATGGGCAGCAAAAATAAAGCCAGAACGAGAATCGGGGCCATGAATTTTTTGATGGAAAAGCCGCGGAAAGATATTATCAGGGCCAGGATAACGAGCGGGGTGAACAATTTGGCCCCCTGGTAAGTCCAAAAGGTGAGACCGAGAAAGACCGCGGACAGCAGATATTTTTTACGGATAAACAAGAGGGCTCCCAGAAGAGTAAGCAGGAGAGAGAAGTTGGCTTCCCAGGCCCCGCGGGAAAATTGCAAAGCCCAGGGATTAACGGCCAGCAGCCCGGCCGTCAGCAGGGAAACTTTTCGACCGAAAAAATTCCAGGCAAACAAGGCCGAGGTCAGCAGCAACAATACCCCGAAGACGGCCGATGGCAGACGAGTGGCAAACTCATTCAGGCCGAAAACGGCCACTGAAGGAACGTCAGCGTAAATGTACAGGCCGGGTTTGTAATCACCAAAGGAGCGGAAGATAACCGGAAGCAACTGACCGTGTTCGTCCCGGGCGGTTTTTAAAAGAGAATAGGCGTTGTAACCCAGGGCGGCTTCATCCCAGGTAAAACCAAGGGGGCGGTCGGCCAGACGGATGGTACGCAGAGCCAGAGCAAACAGGGAAATGAGGATGAGGCAGAGCAAATATTTTTTCATATAGCCTTTTGGGAAATAATAAAGGCCGGATGGCCGTTCAGGAAATCGATTTGCCCGAGCTCCCCTACTGAAACCGGATTGTCGGGACTGGAAATAATCAGGTACTTACCGGGGGCGGAAAGACCGGAAACGGTTTTTGTCATGTCCCAATCGTTGACGAAACGGAACTTGGCAAAGGCATCGACCCAGTACCAATCGGTCCGGTAATAGCGCACCAAGCGGGGATCGGTACGGTATGCTGCGGGCGGCCACGGCCAATAAAAAAGGACAAATTCGTGCGGCTCGCCGTATTTTTTGGTAAAAATAATGCCGTCGTATTGAGAATAATGCTGTTTGATATAAGAAACTACCTGGGAGTAGCCGTATTGCCAGGACCAGGAGTAGCGGACGGGGTAAGAGGAGGTATAGACATAAGAAAAGTCGGCAAAGGCGTAAATTACACCGGCGATAAAAACTGCGTAAAGCGGGTATTTTAAAAGCGGAAGATAGCGGGGCAGCCGAACCAGGCCGAAAGCGGAGATGAGCATGGGCAGGGGCAATAGAGGAATGAGCCTCAGGGTGTGTGGGGCATCCCGGGTCAGACTGCCGGCGACCGGAGCCAAAAGCAGCCAGAGCAAAATGAATCCGGAAGTCCGGCTGCGGGAAAAAACCAGAAAAATAAGACCCAAATAAAAGAAAGGCAGGTTGACCAGGCCCAGAAGGCCTAAATGGGGAATATTAAACTGATACTGGCTGCCCCCGTCTATAAATAAAAAGTCCGGTCCCAACGCCTGCAGATAATTAACCAGGAAGTGGCCGGAGAAATAGGTGACTTTGTTGTACAGCAGGCGGGGGTAAGGGAAGTGGCTGGAGGCCCGGGAGGCCGCGATCTGAGCCACGGCGCCGGAATCGATAAGTGTCACCCAGTCGAACCTGGCTTGGCCGGTGGGCAGTAACAGCTGGATTAACATGGGAACGATAAATATGCCGGCGACCAGGAGGGGCAGGAGCAATGATTTCAGGCGTCTGAGGGAGAAAAGGATAAAAACAAAAACCAGCAGGGGGACAAAAACCCGGGCGCTATTGTAAGTCCAAACGGACAGACCCAAAAAAACGGCACTGAGATAAAAGCGCTTGGTCAGGCCCAAATAAATGCCCAAACTGATGAAAAAAGCGGCCAGGTTGGCTTCAACCGCCACCCGGGAAAGAAACAGCGTCCACTGGGAGACGGCGACCAGAAAGGCCGTGAGCACGGCGATCCGGCGGTCGGTAAAAATCCGGTAAGCCAGAAGAAAGCTGACGGCAATCAAGCCGATCCCGGCCAGCGCGGACGGCAGGCGGACACCGGCGGGAGACAGGCCAAAGACGGCGACGGCCGGGACGTCGGCGTAGACATACAGCGGGAGTTTGTAATCCCCGAAGGCCCGGAAAATGGCGGGGAAAGCGACGCCCCACTCATCTTTGCCGGAGTGCAGGAGCGAATAAGCGTTGTAGCCCAGACTGACCTCATCCCAGTTGAGACTGGGGGGATAATGGGCCAGGCCGACCAGGCGGATGAGAGCGCCGCCGAGCAAAAAAACCGTCAGCCAGCAAAGCGAACTACTTCTGGTCATAAATTAAACAGGCGGTCAGACCCAACAGCCAGAAAACCAGAGCTGCCAGACTGATCACGTTGCCCCAATAGCGCACCGGGGTATCGATAAATTTCAGGGAGACCTGATGCAGACCGCGGGAAAGCGGGAGAGAAATCAAACCGGCGGGGTCGGGTCCGACATAGACCGGGCGCCGATCTATCTCCCCTACCCAACCGGGGAAATAGACGATGGGAAAGGTCACCTGAGCCTGGGGAGAAGCAATTTCCAGGGAATAATCCGCGGACTGGGAGTGCGGCCGGGAAAGTAAAGACTGACCGGAGCCGGAAGCAAACACGGGATCGACGGAAGCAAAATGGACAGGCAAGACGGGAGCGGTTTTGGGCCAGTAATCCAGAAGGGCGGAGGAGCGCTGTTCGTTCCACAAGCTGCCCTGAAACTGCTGATTATCACCGATAGGCCGCCAGATGTCGGGGTGGTAAAAAGAAAAATTGACCAAAACGACCGCCACGACCGAGAGAGCGGAAACCAGAGACCGGTAGGCAGTAATCATGGTAGGCAGGATACCTACGGCCAGGGACAAAAAGAAGACGGCGGGCGAAAGAAATCGCCAGGGAAATTGGACAAAGGCCATGCCCGGAATCAGTTTCCAGATGAATTCAGATTTGCCGTGGGTAAGAAAGAGGGCAAAAAAACCCATGGCCAGACAGAAGAAAAACAGCGGTGTCCCGGGATGGCGCAACTTACGAAAAATGACCAGGCCGGCGGCAATCAGCAGGGGCAGAATCCAATGCAGCTGGCCCACGGAGAAACTCAAACCATCGGTGGGACCCCAGACAGAGCCACCATAGCCCCAAAAACGGGAAATGAAGACCTGGTGCAAAGTAGCGTAGTGCAGCTGGAAATTGTAATAACCCTGAGTGGTCTGGGTCACCGTGGTCAGAGAATTTTCAAACAGGACTGGCAGGAGATAAAAGGCCGCCAGCAGACCGGACAGCAGGCCGGCGCCGATTAAGGGCAGGGCGGAAAACCAGGAGCGGGACCTGACGGCATAAAAGAGCCAGAAAAAGCCCAAAAAAGGGGTAATCATGTAGGTGGAGAGATTGTGGTTGATGATCAATAGGGCAAAGGTCAGGGAAAGGAAAAGCAGGTATTTGGTTTTTTTTAGCAGCAGGTATCGATCGAGGAAATAAAACAACAGCGGGAAAAAAACAAAGGACAGGGCTTCCGGCAGGGCGCCGCGGACCCAGACATCCACGGACCGGTACGGAGCATACATGTAGAAGACGGCGCTGACCAAGCCCCCCAGATTGCCCCAGAAGCGCCGGGCCAGGACAAACATTGTCAGACCGGACCCGACCAGGGATAAAATGAAAACGGCTTTGACCGAATCGATGATGGAAAAGGCCAGGGTGCGAAAAATCTGGCCCAGCCAATAAGGAAACTGGCCATAGAAGACGAACAGCGGTTCGCCGTAACCCAGGCCGGAATCGGGTGACCAACGACATGGAAAAACGCCGTCGGCAAAACAGCGGGAAAACTCGAACTGGCGAAAGACGTGGAAATCGTGCATGGTAAAGATGCCAAATTTCAGCATCAGGGCAAAAGTGGGCAGGGACAAAACCAGCAGGATAATCAGAAGGCGTTTCATGGCTGTCTGCCGGATACCTGGATGGCCGGTAGTCCGGTGGGAGAAAAAATCTGGAAATAATAAGGGAACTTTGGGGGAAATTCATCGGGTTTGCCGATATACAAAGTGGGAACGGAAATAGAGTCGGCGGGATTCAGGTTGCCGAAACGGAAATCTCCCAGGTGATATCCGTCATACTGGTCCAGGAAACGGTAACCTTTGAGGTTGAAATCGGACCAGGAACGGGAAGCGGCCTGATAATCGGCGGGGGGAATGGGCCAATAAAAGGCAATAAAAATCTGCGGTTCGGACAGGCTGCGGCTGATTTTGATAAGAGAATACTGACCGGAAATGGGCTTAAAACGTCTGACGGCCTCGGCCCAGCCGTAGGACATGGCCGGAGCATTGAGACGGGGGGCGTGATAGAGGTAATCTTCGGCAAAGAAGGACACCTGGACCAGATAGACGGCAAAAATGAGCAGGGTAACGGCGGTGAGATAGCGGCCGGAAAGATCCAGAAGATAAGACCAGCCGAAGGCCAGCAGCAAAATCAGGAACGGGAGCATGGTGGCGGCCCGATTGGCCGAGAAACCCAGACCTTTGGCAAATGTGGCGGGAAGCGGACCCAAAAGCAGCAAGGTTAAAACAAACAGCAGCGGCCGGACGGGATGACGGATGAGGCGAAAAAGGGCAAGTATCAGGAAGACGCCCTCGACCAGATACAAAACGCCGCGGCCGGGAATCATGCCGTAAGTCGCTTCCCCGGCTCCCTGGATAAATAAGAACTGGGGAGACAGATAGGAGAGATAATTATCCGCCGACTGTTGAAATAAGGTGGTGAGCTTGTTGCTGAACACGCGGGAGACGACATCCGGCAAGCCGGCCTGGGCATCCTGAAAACGGCGGTCAGCCACACCGGACCAGTTGTCGGTGGGATTTAACAGGCTGACATCAGAGAGGCGGCTCTGGCCGGCACCGGTATATGAGATAACCGCCGGGAGTGACAGCAGACAGAAGACAACCAGGCCAATAATTAGGGACCGGGTGAGTTTGGGGCGGTAGAAAATAAACAGGGCCAGGAGAATAAAGGGGGTAATGAGGCGGGCTGAGTGATAGGTGTAAATGTCCAGGGCAAAAAATACGGCCGACAGGCTGTAGCGGGAGCGCATGTACAGGTAAATGGCCAGAGGCAGAAAAAAGGTGACCAAGTTTGATTCAAAGGCTCCCCGGCTGAGACTGATGCTCCAGGGAGAAACGGCGAACATGAAGGCGGCCAGAAGCGAAAGGCGGCGGTGGTGAAACAATTGCTGGGCCAGAAGACAAACACCAGCGATGGCCAGGGTGCCGAAAACGGCGTTGGGCAGGCGGGTAGCCATTTCGTTAAGACCCCAAATCCGGACGGTGGGAACGGCCAAAAAGGCATACAGGGGCAATTTGTAATCTCCGAAAGAGCGCAGATTTTGGTAAAACAAAGCCCAGGCAGGAGTCCCCCACTCGTCTTTGCCGGTCAAAAGCAGGGAGTAAGCGTTGTAGCCAAAATCGGCCTCGTCAGGCGTAAAGCCGGCCGGATAACGGTGCAGGGAAGATAGGCGGGCCAGCCCGCCCAAAATTAAAATGACCAGGAGCAGCAGGTTAAACGTTTTTTTGGACATAAAAGGCGGAAAAAGAGGCTAAGTAGATTATACTGATTGTTTTGATAAATAGGGGGGTGTAGAGACGCTCTAGGGCTAAAATCCCCGGGGCCCACCATTGGTAATAGAGATTGGCCAGATAACAGAAGGAAACCAAGCCATAAATAAACCAATAAAGTTTGCGACGGGAAAAAATCAGCACCAGGGATAAAAGAGGAAATACGGGATAAAAATACCGCTGCAGCATTTTGGGGGCGAAGAGAAAGACGGCAAAAAATAGGAGCATGACAGCATAAACGAACCGATGCGGAGCGGAATCTTGCCACAGATAGCGCAGGATCAGGACCAAAAATACGGCGACGGCGGACCAGGCCCAGTAGAGGGCGGGCAAGCCCAGGATGGGTGTGGTCACGGGGGTGAGTGAGGCCGGGAAGAACAGATTCCAAAAGTTAAAGGCAATGACGGTAATCCAGGCGGTTTCCCCGGGAAGAATCCGGGTCAGGTACAGCCGGGTAAACCAGAAAGGCAGGTCCAAATGCGGATGGAACGGCAGAGCCAGCAAATAAAAAACGGCCGGGACAATAAGCAGTTTCGGCCAGGCCGGGCGATAATTTTTCCACCAATAAAAGAGATAGAGAGGGACGATGGGCAGCCAGGAACCCTTGGTAATGAAGGAGAGACCCAGAAACAGGGGGGAAAGAAAAAGGCGGCCTTCAAGAAGAAACAAAACGGATAAGAGACCGAAGGCGGCAACGAGGCTGTCGGTCTGACCCCAGAAAGCCGAGTTGTACCACAAGGCCGGATTAAACAGGTAAATAAAGGCCACCCATAAGGCAATTCGTGGCCGATGCCACAGGACGCCAAAACGGTAAATGACCCAGGCGATCACGAAATCAGCCAGAATGGAGGGCAATTTGATTAAAATCAACGGGCCGGAGACATCCCACCACCAAATAAAACGAGAGGGCAGAATCTTGAAGGTGATGCCCGGGTGCCAGATTAAGTAACCGATGGTCCCAGCCAGCCAGGATGAAGCGGCCTGAAGATACAGACTGCCCGGCGGCTGGTTGGGCCAGCTGTGCGGCCAATTGTGTTGGGGAACGTCATAAATGTGAGCCGCACCATAGGTCCACATGCCCTGACCCCAATCCAAATTGTTGTACATGTCGCCCTGTTTACTGTTGAAGGAAAGGAAAATGCGAAAGGCTAAAGCCGTAAAAATGACCAGGACCAGAAGTGCTTTTTTCATTTGGCAGTGATGAGGTAAAACTCCGGATCGCCCAGAGGCGTCCTGACTGTGGACAGGACCCGGACACCGGCGGGCGGACTGACGCTCCAGTCCCAGTTACCGGGGACGTTATCCCTTTGACTGATCAAATAAAGACTGTTCGGCAGCAGATGGTCATAATAGGAAACCCCCGCGGGAGCTGCAAAGTCGCCAAAATAATATTTATCACCCAGTTTAAACCCGGTATAAAAGGGGGCAATGCCGGGAATCGGCTGATCCAGAGTAAAATTCTGATGAAATTGCTCAGGGGAATAATCTGTCCAAAATAAAAATCTGATTAGAGAAGGCTCGAAAGTGTTGTTGATGAAGACATGGGAGTATGAGGGGGAGTATTTTTGCAGATCCGTCATAATAGCGGCATAGCCGGTGGGCCACCAGCGCCAGGAAGCAGCGGGGTAGACATATATGTAATAGCCGGCGATGCCGAAGAGATGGACGGCAAACAGACCCGCGAGGACCAGAGAGACCGCCGGTTTGGCAACCCGGGGAAACCAGCTGATAAATTCATTAAGCCCCAGGCCGGTGGCGACGGCTAACGGCGGGACCATGAGGAACAGGCGGGTGGCATGGAAAGCCCCGTCATAAGTCATGGCCGAGGGGATGGGAGCCAGGCCCAACCACACCAGCCACAGCCACTGCCGACGTTGGGCCAGGAAGAAGAGGCCCAACAAAACGAAGGGGGCAGAGAGGGGCAGGAGCTGCCCTACTACCTGCAGGCTGGAGCGGACGACCGGATCGCCTCGGACAAAGAGAAAGTCGGTAGAAAAAGCCCGGAGATAATTTTGAGTAAATAAATTCAGAGAAGCGAGGTATTTGTTATTGAAACTTTTACCAATTAAAGCGGGGTACTGGACTCGTAGAGTTTGAATATTGTTTACAAATTCCGACTGGCTGGTAAAACTCAAAACCCCAAAGCGCTGACGGGCCGGGCCCAGGAAGACTTCATAAATCAAGGGGGCAACAAATAAAACAAACAGCAAATAATGCCAAAGTCGGGGACGGGTTTTGAGAACAAAAAAGAGAGCAATTAAAAACAAGGGCACAAAGATATAAGCCGTACTATATGTGTATATCGCTAAGGCGAAAAACAGGAAGGAAAAAGCGAAGCGGCGGCGGCGGTAAAAAAGAACTGCCAGAAGGAGAAAGTCGGTGAGAGTAGCGACGCCGAAAGCGGCCATCCGGGAATACATAATATGCCACGGCATGAGGGCCAGGGACAGGGATGCCAGGAAAGCCAGGGTTTTATTTCTGGTAAAAGAATAGAGAGTCAAAAACAAGATAAGCGGGGTGAGCGTGCCGAAAAGGGCTTCAGGCAGTCGGACAGCCAGTGGGGTATGGCCGAAGATAGCGATGGTAGGAACCAACTGGTAGACGATCAGACCTTCCCGCCATTCAGAAAGGGAATGGAGATAAATCGGCAGGGGCTGGTTGTACAGATCCCGCCCGGTGTGGAAAAGGGACATGGCCTGGTAGCCGACGTCTACCTCGTCGCCGAAGAGTTCGGGGGGGTAATGGGCCAGGCCGGGAACGCGGAAAAAGGCGGAAATTAAGATCAAAAGTCCAATCAAAAACCCCATCAGAGTGATTTTATACAATTTTGGGCCGGGAAACAAAGAAGCAGATGGTTACGCCGACCCAGGCCGAGAGGGTAATAGCGAAAGCCAGATCAAAGTAAGGGGGCTGGTAAGTGAAAACCACCCGGTGGGTGCCGCCAGGAAAAACTATCGACTGTAATCCCCCATCGGTGCGGTAGACCGGGATGGGGCGGCCGTCGACGGCGGCTGTCCAGCCGGGGTCGTAGGCATTGGCCATAACCAAGAGACCGGAAGAGGTAGCTGCGGCGGTCAGAGAATAGAAATTGGGGCGGGAGACGATATCGGAAACCGTGCCGGACGTAACCGGGGCGGCAACAGGAACAATGGCGGTCTTAGTCGGATCAAAATCAGAGCGATCGAGAAATGAGGCTAGCTGAGCTTCAGGGGTGGCAGTGACAACCCGGGAGACAAAGTAGGCCCGGGGCAGAGCGGTGGGGTTTTGGTAGACGTTAACGTGGCCGTCGGAAAAAACCAGCGGATAATTATTTTTGCGGATCTCAGACGGGATCGGGGGCAGATTTTTGTCAGAGGTCGGTTTCACTTCCAGAATATATTTGACGTCCAAGGCGTCGAGAAAACGGGGGCGAAAATCGGTCAGCTGGGAGAAGCGACCCGAAGTGTCGGCATACGGCTGGCGGTTAACGTCATGGAAAAAATGGCTATAGCTATTGAGAGAAAGGGGGTCATAGCCCTCAATGTTTTCCAAGTGATACATGGCCCAGGTGTTGGGAGGTAAGAGGGCAGCCGACTCCCTGGCAATACGGAATAGCCCCGGTTGATCAGTTAAAAAACTGATGACGGGGGTAGTCGGAAAGACCAGGCGAGAGGGAACAAAGGGAGTGAACTTGACAAAATACCGGCCTAAATCAAACAGGAGAAAGACCAGAAGCGCGGGGACCAGGAAGCGCCGGAAACGGGAGATGAAAATGAAGGCGATTAAAACGAGCAGCTGGAAAACCGGAAGCAGGGAATTTTTGAGGGCGATGTGGCGAAAGGACGCAGGAGCCAGGACCAGGGCCAGACCGGTCAAAGACAGGAGAAAAAACGAGGCCACGGCGACAGGGCGCCAGCGGGGAGAATCCAGAAAAACGGCGCACAGGACCGACGCCGATAACCCGGTCAGAAAAAATAACCGACTGGCATAAGAATAAGTAAAAAGCGGTAAAGGCAGGCTGAAAATTAACCGGGACAGCGGGCTGTCCACCACCAAAACTAGACTGGAAATAAAAACCACAGAAAAAAATTTGCGGATAAACGAGGCCGGGAGGAAAAAGGAAGCAAAAACCAGTGGGAGAACCAGGGTGCCCAGAAAGGCGGAATATTCATGATAATCGAATCCTCCCCAGGTATTGCCGGTGGCCGGGTGGCCAAAAAAATCGGGCATCCACAGACGGACAAGTTGGGACGCGGGGACAAGACCGTAATTATATGACTGGGAGAATTTCTCCTCGGCTCTGATGGAACGGGTGAGAAAATCCGCGGTGGGAATCAACTGGATGGCAGTCAAAATGACTCCGGCGGCAAAAGCCAGGACAATTAATAAGATAGTTCGGGACGGCGGACGACGGAGCAGGACATAAAAGGGTGCCAGGACAAAGGCGTAGGTGAGAAGCTGAGCGTGACCGGAAAGGATAAGTAAAACTACGGCGGCGGTAAGGAGAAAAGCAAACCGGAGCCGGCGGTAAGTGAGGATCATTTCCAAACTCAAAAAAATCAACGGTAGGCAGCCGGCGGCCCAAACCGCGGTACCGAACTCGCCCCAGGTGGTCATGGGGCCGGCCAGGGCAAAAACGACCGATCCGGCTAGGCGGGCAAGCGGACGGCGGACGAATAATGACAAGTAAAAATACATGGAGACGGCGGCAAATAAGAAAGAGGCGAAGATGTTCATCCCCCACCCGGAGTATTTGGGCAAAAGAAAGAAAATATTCCAGGGAGAGAGCACGGTAGAATGAAAAGTAGCCAAAAACGGGGTGCCGGAAAAAGAATAGGGATCCCAGAACGGCATTACCCCTTGCTTTAAAAGGTCGGTGGAAAGATGTTTCCAGATGAAAAATTGAGAAAAAACGTCAGAAATAATCGGGTTTTTAACGGGGACGCCGACGGGGTAACCCCATTTATAATCCAGCCAGGGATAATAAGCGCCAACCAAAGTATCGGCAGGGACGGGAATAAAACCGCGGAAGAAAAAGTCCTTAAAGAGGATCAGGAAAAAAATTAAGATGACGGCGATGGGCCAATGACGCTTCATTTGCCATCGGTAGCCGGTTTTTTAATCCGGAGCAAAAAGACTACGGCGGTGGCGGCGAACAGACTTCTGACCAGGGAGGCGAACTCATCCGGGGGAAAATAACGCACCAGCCAGGCAGTAAAAGTAAAATTAATGCCGAAGAGACCAAAATTGAGCGAACTGTCGAATGTCAGAACGATAACAAAATAACAGGCGACCATGACCAGGATGGGTAAGCGGGATTTGGTGTAAACGGCGGCGCAGAGCGTGAGAATGGGAGCCATCCAGGTAAACCACTGAGGATGATAATCGCTGAAGACATAAAAAGGCATGAAGGCTGCAGCCAGCCAGGCGAAAGTGGAAAAAAATGTTGGCTTTAATAAATTAAACCAATAGATCAGGAACAGGCCGACAAAAAACCAGGACAAATATTGCGATCCCGTGACCAGGACTTTGGCATAAAGGATTTTGTCGCTTTGGCTGGCTAAAAGAGCGTCCCGGCGGAATGACTGGGAAGGCAGGTAGGGAGCGATGATGAATAAAAAGGTCAGAAATCCCAGTAAAACGTTGAGCCATTTTTTGCCGGGAAGCAGCGGCAAAAACAGTAAGGTAAACGGCTTGAAACCGGCGGCCAGCGCCAATGCCACGGGAGAAAGATAGGATTTTTTTTGCGACAAATAAACGGCCAGCAGGGTAAACATGGCGATAAAAATATCAAATTGGCCGACCATGTAGGCCGAATAAAGAGTGACGGGGTTGAAAATCCAAATCAGGGAGCCGATGAAACGGTGGCGGGGGTCCAGAATTTTGCGCAAGATGAGTAAGCTGAAGCCGTCAGCGATCAGGTAGGGAACTTTTAAAAGAAATACCAGCCAGGGGCGGCCGGGGTCGACCAAAAACTGGTCGTAGTAGTACATGAGCTTGTACCAGGTGTCGTGAGGATAAAGAGGATAAAGAATTAAATTGAAGAGAGCGTGGGTTAAATAGGCCAGGGGCGGATAAATAAAAATACCCTGGCCGTCGTGAATATAAATTTCGACCAGACGGTCGGTGGGCGGAAGTTTGCGCATATGATCATAGAAGGTAAATACTTCACCTTTTTGGGCGATAAAGTAAGCAGCCAAATTAAAACCCCGCAGATCCGGATGGGCGGTCGCGGGCATCAAAACCAAGCGCAGGAGGAGACCCAAAATGATATAGAGGGGAAGTTTTTTAAACATGGAGAAGTGAAACACAGGCGGTATTAAAGCTTTTTATATCAAATATTTTACTCTTGGACACGGCATTTTGGGACAGGCGGAGAAGTTGACCGGGATCAATGACCAGGGCCAAAGTCCGGTCTTCAAGCTGAGTCGGGGTGTCCCAGAGAAAGCCGTTTTCTCCGGAGTCGACAATTTCCGGATGGCCGCCCAAATTAGTCACCAGGGGAACACAGCCGGCAGACATGGCTTCGACGACGCTGATGCCGAAATGTTCGACTTTAACGGGGTCGGATTCGGGATTGATACCGAAGCCGCCGGCGGACCAAAAAAAAGTAGCTGAGGCATAAAGTTTTTTGAGGACGGAGAGGTCGGGATCGGTCAGAATCTGAATGGGATAACCGCGGGCGGACCTTTTAAGGGCAGAAATAAAAGAGGGATCGGCGCCGACAGCGGTACCGCCGGCGAGGATTAATTTCCAACCGGGAAGGCGGCGGTAAATATGTTTGAAACTGTCGATGAGAACGGACTGGCCCTTGGCCTGGGCCAAATGGGAAAAGCGGCCCACATACAGAATGGTTTTGGTTTTGGGACCGGGAGAAAACTGCGAGGTATCGACAGGGGGGTAAATTACGGTGCTACGCACGTAAAATTCCTGATCAATAAATTTTTGGGTAAAGTATGAATTAACTACAAATTTATAAAAACGGGATTTGAAGAAATTGGGCAGAGAGTGGCCGGAAATGCCGGAGAACGGAAACTGGAGGTGAATGAGGGTAGTTTTGGCGAAAGACAGGGGCAGACTGCCGTCAGACACAAAAAAAAGCAGGTCGTATCCAAAAGTCGGCCGGCGCGGAGTGAATCGGGCGCCGGAAATATCCAGGGAAAACCGGTCCCGGATAAGCAGAGAAATATCCTGCGGCCACCAGACATCCACCTGCCATCCGCGGTCCAGAAGCAAACGGATAAACGAGGCGGTGTAGCGCTCTCCCCCACCCAGGGTAGCCCAATAGGGGTTATAAACGGCGGCTGTCATACTGTAATTCCCATAATCTGGCATAAATAATAAAGGTGTTATATACCTGAAACAGGCCGTCGATAATTCCCTCCGGGCCGTCACGCCAGGCAGACAAGCGGATAAAACGATACCAGAACTCAGTCAGCAGGACCCGAAAAATGCGCCACCAGGTCACGGGCGGATGACCGGCAGCAAACCTCAGCCGGGCTTCGTAAGCGGTAAAGTTGAGAGTTTTAGTCACCATGGAGGAAAGGTCGCGATGGGAATAGTGGTCCAGAGGAGAAACGAGCTTGGCCATAAGGCCGGTAAAAACGGGTTGTTCATGCAACTGCCCCCGCCAGCCGGTTAAAGCGGGCCGGGAGAACAGGCGGATAACGTAATCCCCTCCCCAACCGCCGAAACGCATGCGGCGGCCCAGGTAAATATTGTTGCGAAGCAGGGCGAAGGCGGAAATGCCGCCGGGGTAACTAAGGTGAGAAAGGATTTCCGCGCGCAGCGGCGGGGTGACCCGTTCGTCGGCGTCGATGTACAAGACCCAATCGCCGCGGGCAGCCCTGAGGCCGGCATCACGAAACTGCGAGTAGTCGGAGCCGGAAGAAGTGACTATTTTGGCGCCGGATTTTCGGGCGATTTCGTTGGTACTATCAGTATTGCCCGTGTCAACGACAATAATTTCATCGGCAAAATCGAGCGACTTAAGACAATCCGGTAGCATCTGCTCTTCATTCCTGGTGATGATAATAACGCTTAGCATTGGTTTACTCCGGTTGGTAGGAACCGCGGCCGAAGTTACCGGTAAAAAAATCCAGCACTGCCCGGCGCTGCCAGGGACGGCCGAAAAAATATTCGTGAAAGGCATTTTTGAGCAGGGAAAACTTGGTGTAAAAAGGACCGTGGCGCAGGCCAAACAGGAGCTGGTTGCGATCGATAAAATATTCTTTTATGGAATCGGGAAAATCGGGTTCCTGCAGGTTCTGGTATCCGACGTGGCTTTGGCTGGCATACATCAGCCGCCACCCGGCGCGGCGGCACTTGTAACAAAAATCCAGCCAATCGTAATCGGCAAAGTAGGCGGGGTCAAGAATGCCCACTTCGGTGAGAATGCGGGTTTTGATCAGGGTGGAAAGAGGCAGGACAAAATCCGTTTCCACGTCGTGTTCAAACTGGCCGGCGTCCACCTGGCCCTGGCCGCGATTGACCGGGCGCAAATTAAACCAGTCCATGATCCCGCCGGCATAATAAATCAGGCGGTCTTTATTGGGGACGACGTAAATTTTGGAGCAAACCATGCCCACATCGCCGTATTTTTCACCCAGCTCCAACAGATTTTTAAGACAATTGTCCTCAACCAGGACGTCTGAGCCGACCAACCAGGTGTAAATAGAGCCCCGGGCGACTGAGCGGGAAAAGCCGAAATTCAAACATTCGGAGAAAGACAGGTGTTGGGGCGGGGAAACCAACTCCACCCCGGGAAACTGCCGGGAAATGATTTTGGCCGAATCGTCTGTGGAAGCGTTGTCAATGACGGTAACTTTCAGATCCGGAGACTGGGTCAGCAGACGGGAGATGGTGTCAGAAATATAATTCTGACCGTTCCAATTGATGATTAGGGCGGTGATAGTCATAGAGGCAGGCGGCGGCGCAACTGCCACCACCAACGGGAGAGCCCGGTGGCAGAGGCGGCCCGGGATTCCTTATACCACCACCAAAATTCCCGCCCGGGTGCGGATGACACCGAGACAAGCTTTGAGGGGGTAACGGGGACCGGAGGAAATTCGGCCTGCTGCCAAAGCTTGAGGTAGACAATTAATTGGGAAAAAGACTGCAGGAGACTTAAGACCAGTCCATGCAAACCCTCCTGATAGCCCCGGCGGGAAAAATACTGGGAGAGAAATTCGGCAAAGGGTTTAGTCACCACGTCCGACCAGACAAAGCGGACGCCGGAAGAAAACAGTTCCCGGGACTGAAAATCGGTATACCGGTTCAGGCGGTCAATATATTGAGTGACGGTCTGATAATTGTGGTGCAAAATAGCCAGGTGCTCCTCCGGCGGAAAATCATAGCCGGTACCGGTGGTGAGGGGAATGCTGTGGATGGAAGCCTGCCAGGAAATAGCCCCTTTTTTAAACAAGCGGTAAACATAATCCGGCCACCAGTGATCGCTTTTGATCCAGCGGCCGAAGATGACATTTTTGCGGGGCAGGCGGCAGTAATCCACCCGGTTTTGGGAGACGACCTGATGAATATGGGAGGCCAAGTCCGGGGGAATTTCCTCATCGGCGTCCAGAAGCAGCAGCCAATCACCCCCGGCTTTGCTGATGGAAAAATTTCTGGCCAGTTCGACGATGCCGGAGTAGGGGTGGTGATAGACTTTACAGCCTAATTTTTTGGCGACGGCGGCGGTGGCATCGGTGCTGGCGGTATCCACAACCACGATTTCGTCGGCCAGGTGTTTGACCGAGGCGACCGCCCGGGGTAAATTGTCCACTTCGTTGTAGGCGGTGATGACAACGGAAAGCATAAGATTATTTTACACGGATTTAATCTACCCGATAAATATCCGCTTCGGAATCGGAAAAAATCCGGGTGAGGGAGGAAATATGGTTTGGCAGAGGCTGCCGCTGGTGGCCCACCAGGTAAATATAACGGATATGATTAGCGGTGAGAAATTGACGGTCGGGAGAAGCAAAAAATGCCAAGGCTTGGGCCCGGCGAGTTTGCCAGTCGTAACCGGTGATATTGAGGTTGACCTGGTCTTCCATGAATACCGGCTGGTGGGAGAAAGCCGAAACATAGGAAGTAGATTCATAAAGATAGAGTGGCCGGGGAGGAAAGGGCTCGGCAGCCGCGGCGGCAGCAGGATCGAAAGGGGCGGTGAGGACGATACCGGACGGTTGGCGGGAAAGAAAATCAAGGGCGGAAAGCTCAGCGGGAGAAAGTTTGGCAGGGGGACGGGCCGGCAGATAATTGGGCAAGGTGCCGATGGTGGTAGGGATGGTAAAAGCCACGACGGCCAGGGAGAGCAGAAATTTAGGGCGCAGGCGGCCCAGGGCCACGCCGGCCAACAGACCGAGGAAGAACTGGGTATAGTAGAAAAACTGAATGGTATTCCAGGAAGTGCCCTGCTGTAAAAACAACAGGGGGGGGACGATGCCGGCTATGGCTGCGGCCCAGAGGAAAACTTCCCACCAGGACCATGAAGCCGGAGTCTTAATGTGGAATAAGCCGAGCAGGCGCAAGCTGAGATTACCGACCAGAAAAATCAGGAAGGCGACGAAGTAGGCGGGGATGGCTTTAAACCAAATATGCCCGGAACTGTAAGTGGCCAGGGCCGAAAGATAGCGCGGCCAGTCAAGGTGGTCGGGGTTCATGAGGTTGTCCAGAAACCATAAGGGATGCCAGATGACCAGGCCGGCGGCGTGCAGGTTGAAAGGCACAAATAAAAGAGCCGAAATAACTGAAGCCAGGATAAACGGTTTCCAGTAGGATTTAACTTTGAAGGCGGCAAAAAACAGCCCGGCCAGACCCAACAGGCCGCCGTAAATTTTGACGAAGGGCACCAGGCCGAAGACCAATCCGGCCCAGAGGAGGCGCTTTTGGGTTAACAGCCAGAGACCTAAAAGCAGCAGGCAAAAAGACAGGGCCAGCGGAGGATTAATTAAAGTGGAGATCGATTGCTGGGACCAGAAAAGCGATTCCCCGCCCCAGGTTCCGGTGCGAATCCAGGAAACCAGCCAGCCCAGACTGCCGCCGAAATAAGTAAAAAAGACGGCCCACAGGGCTGAAACCTCTGACTTTGTCCATGCATGAATCAGACGGTAAACGAAAAGACCGGCAAACAGAGCCAAAAGCGGAGGCAGAATCTGAAAATAAAGCGAACTAACCGGAATAAACGTCAACCGGTGCAAGAGGGCGAGCAGGAGATCGAAGCCGATATGATAGTTTTTAATGGCGGCGCCGGCGAAAAGCGGCATGGCCAGGCTGCCGCGGGACAGGCTGCCAATAAGGGATAAATGCCAAATTCCGTCGTGACCCTGGGGGCCCCAAAATCCCAGGCCGAAGGGATAAAGAAGGCCGCTTTTGACGGTGGTGACCGACCAGGTGACGGTGCCGATAATTATGAGCAGGTTACGCTTTAGGCCGGCGGAAAGCATGGATGAGGTGACCAACATCGGTAATTAAAGCGGAACCGACAAAAAGATAGGAAAACACGAGATAGGAAACACCGGATATGAGAATGTTGACGATAAACATGAACAGATTTTGGGGTAGGAAGTGGGTAATGGTGAGGGAAATTCCGGTCATGGACAGGGCGGCCAGGGCGGGCTTGACGGCGCTTTGGAAAAAATTGAAGTAAATGTAGCGGCGGACCAGGATGACGGGGATAAAGGAGGTAAGGGAAATAATGGCCGTGGCATAGGCGACACCCAAGTACTGATATTTTATAGCCAGGACCGGGGTAATAATCCAGGTGAGAGCCGTCCACATAATCATGAGGTAAGTATTGATTTTTACCTTGCCGATGGCATTTAAGATGCTGGTCATGGGGGTGGAAATACTGGCCAGGGCGGAATTGAGACAAAACAAAACTAAAGGCAGCAGAGCCACTTCCCATTTATCATATCGGGGAATGAGGCGGACAAGCTGAGGGGCGAGGACGGCCATGCCGGCGACGGTCGGGAAAATCAAAAAGGTGATAAAGAAAAGCATTTTTTCAATGCCGTGGCGCAGCTCCTCGGGATGATCCTGGAGGCGGCTGAAACCGGGGAAGGTGACTTTGGTGACGTTGTCCATGATAAAGCTTAAGGGCTTTTGCGACCAGGATTGGGCCCAGCCGATGATGCCGACGCCGTTGGCCCCGATGATCCGCCATAACAGGACGTCCAGGAAATTGTCTTTGATGTTAGCCAGCAAGGTATTCAACTGATAGGGAAGGCCGAAGGAAAGCAGGACTTTAAGCGAGGAGCGGGAGACGGCCAAGCCGATCGGCCAGGGCGAGAGCAGGTAAAGCATGGCCGTACCGATAATTCCGCGCAGCAATACGGCCCAGGCGTAGGCTGCTACCCCAAAGCCGCGCCAGGCCAGAAAGACCGCGATGAGGTAAAAAACTATATTTTCGATAACTTCGACGGAGGCGAGAATCTCAAAACGCAGCTGGCGTTCAAGAATGACCGAGGGGATGGTCTTGAGGGAGGCCAGGAAAAACCCTGCCAGCAGGCTATACAACAGCCACAGGCCGGGGCCGCTGAAATGGTAATAACGGGCCAGGAAGGGGGATAGGCCCAGGGTGATAAGAATAAGAGTCAGGACCAGGATTTGCTGCAGGGTAAAAGTAGTGCGCAGGTCGGAGACGGTAACGGAGGTTTTTTTCTGGACGATGGAGGCGGCCAAGCCGATATCCGAAAAATATCCTAGGATGGAAACCAGGCTATTGACGGCAATAAACAAACCGATATCCGGGCGGCTTAAGAAAACAGTGAGGAGAAACAGGCCGCCTGTGGCTATAAACTGGATGAGAAAGGAGCGGCTGATGAGAGTAAGGGTGCCGGTAAGTGATCTGGCCTTGATGGAGGCTAAATCCACATCGCCCAGAGTGACTTCATTGCCCATGAAGTCATTATACCCGAGAAGCAGGAATGGCAAACAATTGCTAAAATACAACGCATGGGAGAAAAGCTGACATATGCCTACGAGGGGCAGGTCTGCAAATACTTGGATTTGAACAGACAAAATGACAGCGCCTGGATGTGGTTTCACGGGGCCATGATTGAAGCGAGTACGTACAGCAAAGCCCTGGGGTTGTGGGCCCGGAATTATCGGGTCATTGCTCCCGACATGCCGGGATTTGGGGATTCCCCGGCTCCGACGGAAATTTGGGGCTGGTCTGACTATGCCAAATATTTCAGCCGGATGATGAAAGAGATGGGGTGGAAAAATGTGGTGGCGGCTGGCCATTCTTTCGGAGGAGGTGTGGCCGCGCATCTGGCGGCGGAAAACAAACAGGTGTCGCGGCTGGTGCTAATCGATCCGGCCGGGGTGACAGACAAGCCTTGGGGACATTTTCAGCAGGCCGTAATGGAAAAAATGGTGAAAGATTGGCAGGAAAACCCGCAGATGACACTGAGGATCAACCGGGACGCAATCGCCGACTTTTTGGGCAAGCATCCGACAAATATTCCCGGGATGATGAAGATAATCAAAAGGGCAATTACTAGAAAGGAATTGGAGCTGGGAAATGTCGATGTGCCTACATTAATTATGTGGGGAGATAAAGATGAAGTGTTAGACCCGGGTTTAATTCAGGAGTGGAAAAAAACTATTCCCCAAGCGGTAATAAAAATCGTGCCCGGAAATCACGATTGGTGTCTATTTAAACCGGAGACGATGGTGGAAAACGCGGAGGATTTTGTGAGGGAAACTATCCCCCACCCCAGCAGTCCAAGCCAGGAGAAGAGAGAAACATAATCCCCGACGGCCCGGACAGGAGTATTGGTAAAACGGGCGACTAAGGTGTGATTGCCGGCGGGGACGTCGACTTTCATACGGCCCAGCAGCGGATCGCGGGCGGGATTAATGGCCTGCAACTTGCCGTCCAGGAAGACCTGCCAGCCGGGGAAATAGTAAGTCTCGATTTCGACGGTAGAGGGAGCGGACAACTGCAGTTGGTAGGACTGAAAATCCGTGGTTTTGCGGATGGTCTGATAAGCGCCCAGGGGGGTAATATTCAAATTGCCGCCGGGGGGATCGGCGGGAGGGTGGGGCGCATAAATAGGGAGATAATCAAAGATGCCGGAAGTGATGAGCAGATACCAGGAATGACCGGAAAATTTGACGGCGTCGGTCATATTCGGATACCAGACCCGGGGGCGGAAATAATTGCCGTTTAAGAGGACGACGGCGGACAAGAGCACGGCGGCCGTGAATTTCAGAATTTTGGCCGGCAGGGCCAGGGCAATGGCGCCCGCTGCCAGAGAAGCATAACAAGTGGCCATAGAGAGGAACCGCCAGGGAAACTGCAAAAAGGCCAGAGGGGCAAAATGCTGCCAGATAAAAGTGGATTTGCTGTGCATCATGAATAATGAGGCCAGGGTAAAAAGCGTGAGCAAAATGATAAAAAATTTGTAGGGACGGAGTCTTTTGACAAACGGCAGCAAAATTAAAACCACGGCCGGAATCAGCCACTGCAAATAACCGATATTAAAGCTCAAAAAGTCGGTCTGGCCAAGACCGGAGGCGCCGTAGCCCCACTTAACGATCCAAAACATGCGGCTGATGGGAACAAAATGAGCCAGATAATTGAAATAACCGATAATTAGGGAATCGACATGGGCAAACTTCTGTTCAAAAAGCACGGGCAGGGTAAAGAAGGCGGCCAAACCCAGGGCAAAAACAGAGGACAGGGCAAGGCCCATAAAAGCGGCCCGGGAGTGATGAAATTTCCACCACCAAAACAGGGCCCAGACCACAGCGGTGGGGGTGAAGATCATGAGCATGGGATTGTGAGACAGCATCAATCCGGCAATTGAGAGGGCTAAAGCCGGAATCCAGCGGCGGGGGGTGGAAGAACGAAGCAAACGATATGAAGTCCAAAGAATGGCCGGGTAAAAGGCCATGGCCCAAAATTCATTCATGGCTCCCCTGACCCAAAAATCAACTGAGTGGTAAGGGCCGTAGGAATAGAAAGCGGCGGAAATTAACCCGCCCAGGCGGCCCCAAAATTCCCGGCCGAGAAAATACATGACGGCGGCCGTAAAAATGAATCCGACGACACCCACGGCTTTGACAACATCGATATATGACAGGCCGGCCCAGCGAAAGATCTGGCCCAGATAGTAAGGAAAGGGCGGATAGTAATTAAATAAGGGGTAGCCGTAACCGTAACCCATATCCAGAACCCAGCGACAGGGAATCTGACCGTCCCTAAAGCAATGATCCAATTCCATCTGGCGCATACTCTGCAGGTCGTCGTGCATGGCAAAATACCCTTTCTGGAAAAGCAGGCCGAAAGCCGGGAGAATAAGAAGTAATAGGATGAGAAGGTCTTTTTTCATTTGGTTGGTAATACCTGAAAGAACAGCAGGGATTCCCGGCTGCCGTCAGGGGCCACGGCCTTAGGATAACTGGCGAGCAATTTTAAACCCAGCTGATGATAGTCGGCATGGAAACGGGAAGAATTGACAACCAAAAAGACCTGGTTATCGGCCAGGGCGTTGGTGAGTTTATCGCTGACGGAATTGATCCAGACGCCCACGCCGATGACCCGGACGTTGGTCTGGGAATTAAGATAGAGCTGCAAGGCGTCAAAGGGCGTACCGAAGTAACCCTCGGAACCAACTAGTACGGGGCCCTTGCGGGCATAAATCTTTAGCTGATCGGCTACCTGTCTCAGGCCGGTGCCGGCCGTCCACTGCTCCAGATAGCCGGAGCGTTCGATGCGGGGCAGGGGGGCTGATTGAATGGCAAACAGAAACAAAAAGTCCACAGCCAAAGACGGCAGAACCACCGCAACCAGCAGCAACCGGGCCAACAGGGGACGGAAATGATGCCAGAGATAAGAAATGGCCCAGGCGGCCAGGATGACCATGAAGGGCACGGAAAACAGCAGGTAACGGGCGGTCAGGCTGATGGCGACGGCAGACTGGGCCAGGACCGGGAGAAAGGCCCAGGCCACCAAAATCAGACGGGGACGCCAGCGGTCAAATTTACCGATAAATATCCCCAGCAGACTAAGCAGGAGGCCAAAGGGGGTCAGCAGATAGGCAAAAAAACTTAAATCATCCTGCAGATGGGGTAGAAGCGGCGACCAGGGATGGCGGATAACTTCGGACAAGGGATAATAGTAATCCTGAGTCCGGGAAGCGAGCATATTGAATTCAGGCCCGAGACGCAGAATGTTATACATAGCCAGGGCAATGATATAAGTGGTCAGGATCAGCGCTCCTTGTTTGATTAATTGAAGCGGAGATTTGGACCGCAGATTTACCAGCAGCAGCGAGCAGGGGACGAGAAAAAAGGAAAACAGAGCCGGGGATTTGGTGAGGTAGGCAAAGCCCAGAGAAAAGCCGGCTAACATGGCTAAGTCCCAACGGGAATGAATGAGGGCCAGAGCTGAAAAAACGAAGGTCCAGACGATGAACAGATTGAGCATGGGATCGACCAAAGCCATGCGTTCAAAAAAGACAGCATACGGAAGGACGGCCCAAATTAAGGCGGCCAGAAACGACACGGCGGGGCGTTTGAACAATACCTGGGCGGCAGCAAAAACGCCCACCAGGGTGCCCAGACCGCAAAGAGCGGAAAGGACACGGCCGGCGATCAGAGGATCAGAAATCACTTTAAAGAAGGGGATGACGGCCCACATGTACAGGGGCTGCTTGCCATCGGAGAGGGACACAAAGCGCAGAGTAGGTTCGGCCCGCATGATCTGAGCCCAGCGGATATAAATTGACTCGTCGGCAAAAATGGGAAGGGAGTTGAGGCGGACGAGACGCAGAGCCAGAGCGCCCAGAAGAATCAAGAGGGCCGGGAAAAGCCAGCGCCGATATTTAACCATACTTACCCAGTATATCGTAAAGGCGGATTTTCAGGGTGTCCAGCAGCATGGACACGGGTTCACGCCAGATATTAAGATGGTGGGAGGGAACCCGGATCCAATCCACCGGCAGCTGGTCAATGGCCAACCCAAACTTGCGGGCCAAAAACAGGACCTCAACATCAAAAGCTCCCATATACCCGCCCGAAACCTGATTCTGGCGGCAGACCTGAAGTGAGGAAAATATTTTGGCGGCGGCCCCACGGGTAAAAGATTTGAAGCCGCATTGGGAATCCCGGATGCCGGGGAGAGCAATCAATCGGACGAAGAACAGAAAAATCCGGCTGCGGACCCGACTGGCCAGGCTGTCCGCCCCGGCATCGCGATGGACCCGGACCCCGATAACGACGGCGGCACCCCGGCGATGAGCGGCGATGAAGTCCAAACAAAATTTAAGCGGGGTAGACTGGTCAAAATCGGTAAACAAAATTATCCCGCCTTGGGCGGCCAAAATCCCGGCCCGAACGGCGGCAGCCTTGCCTCCGTGAGGAATGGTCAGCAACCGGGTGTGAGGATGAAGACGGCAAAATTCCGACAGCCGGGCTTTGGTATCGTCGGTGGATCCGTCGTCGACAAAAACTATTTCCCAGGAAAATTTTTGGCGGGAGAGAAACGGAACCAGGGGGTCAAGACAACCGGCAGAGTAGTTGGGAGACTCGTTGTAGGCCGGGATGACAACGGACAGAAAAGGGCGGGTCATGATTTGAGATGATAAGCGCCGGTCAGGGAGCGCCAGCGAACTAACAACAATTCACTGAAACCGGAAAAGGCGTCCCGGAAAAATCTGACCCGGGTACTTTGCACGTGATGCCAGGCGACAGGGACTTCGGCAATTTTAAAGCCCAGCTTGCGGCCCAAATAGAGCAGCTCCACATCAAAACCGGGGTTGACGGCGGCTTCGGTAATCGGATGGAAATGATGAATGCGTTTCATGAGGGGAAAGATTTTATCGGCGGCCGCCCGGTCAAAGCCTTTGAACCCGCATTGGGTATCGCGGTAAGGCAGACGCAACAAGAGACCCCGGAGAATGACCATGCCGTAGGCCAGCACCTGACGAAACAGCGGGGCGCCCTGACGACCAGTCCGGGAACCGATGACGATATCCGAGCCGGACTGCAGCCGGGAAAGAAGTTTTTGGGATTCGGAAATGGGCGTGGCCTGATCCATATCGGAAAAAATAATATACCGGCCCCGGGACTGCTCTACCCCGGTGATAATGGTGGCCGCCTTGCCCCGATGAGGCGAGTCAATCACGGACACGTGGTCATGATGGGCGGCAAACCGGCGCAGGAGATCCAAGGTAGCGTCGGTGGATCCGTCATTGACCACGAGCAGTTCCCAGGTATGGCCCACGGAAGAGAGGTAAGAAGTGATAGGAGCCAGGCGATCACCGGAGAGATTGGCCGCTTCGTTGTAGGCCGGAATAATTACGGAGAGAAAAGGAATTGAAGCCATAATTAATTGGTAAAACCGAACATGGGATCGGTCAGGTTGGCGTTGGCGCCCGAGCAACTGACGGCAATGCCTGAGGGGGTATAACGATTATAATCGGGGAGAATAACTCCTAACGAACCAAAGGTTTTATCCAGCCGATCGACATACGACAGAGGAAAAACAATGGTGTAAACGGGGCTTTGGCTTTTGGGCTGATTGACATGCAGACCGGCCCGATAAAACAGGTAGCGGTAACCTAAATTGTTGCCCGGAGAAGTAATATACGAAACGGCGATGCAGGGGTAACGGTGGGCGGCGGCGTCAGCAGCAATGTATTTAACCAGAGCGGTTCTTTCCACATAACCGCTGGCGTTGTTGGGGGCGGTAATGAAACTAGATAAATTCTCCCAGGCAAAAAACGCAACGACGACCAACGCCGCGACCCGGGCGAACCTTCCCAGACTCATAAGCCAGGAGAGGACCAGGGTCGCCAAGCAGATCCAGAGAATATTGGCGCCGTTGAGGTAATATTCGGAAAGATTAATGGAGTTGAAGAGAAAAAATCCGATAAAAGCCGACAGCCAAAACAGATAAATAAATATATCCCGGGGCTGTAAAAACCGCCGGCGCAGCGAAAGGTAAACCAGGAAGAGCAGCAGAAGGACCGGAATCAAATAAACGGAGAGATCGGCCGGAGGATTCCAGTAAAAAATCCGGGTCGCGTTTTGGGCCGCATAAAGGACTACGTGGTTGAGTTTGGCAGGCAAATTGATGTGGCCGGAACCGGTGTGGACCAGAGTCTGCCAAAGCGCCCGGGTCTGGCTGAAACCATGACGGACTTCAAACAAAATCAAAGGTAGAGACAAAACCAGAGCCGAAACGGCAGGAACAAGAAAATCCCGGCGAACAAAGCGGCGATGACGGACCAGCAAAGCTATCAGAACGAGAGGAAAAACCAAGCCTAGAGCTAAATTTATATCCCAGACCAAGGCGGCTAAAATAAAGGCGTATAAAATACCCCGGGATTTGCCCTGAAACAGCAGATTAATAGTGTAATAAAACCAGATGGTCCAAAGAAAAACCGGAGTGGTAGGGACGACTTCCCTTTCCGTGCCGGCGATACTCCAGGAAACGGCATAAATAAGAGAGCCGACGGAGGCGGGAAGACGGCCGTAGAGGCGATTAAAAACATAATAAACGCTGGCGATGGCCAAGCCGCCGATAATAACGGAAAACCAGACGGAGCCGATGGGATCCCAATGAGCCAGAGCATAAAAGGGAATGAGCAGGTAATAATAAATGGGACCAATGAAGATACCAGGAGAGGAAGTCAGCTGACCGATGAGGCGGAGATGGTGGTCAAAGACAATATCCTTGATAATCCAGGAGGCCAGGTCATTATCATGGGCGTATGAGAAGCGGTCGGCAAACTGATAACTGCGGACAAAAAGGCCCAAAAGCAAAGAAAGAGGGAGGAAGGAAGAAAAAAATGAGCGGATTTTGGACATAAATTAGGGGGCTGAGATGCGGGTGCGGCGCTGGACGCTGACGTCGCCAAAGTGGGTAGAAGCAGAGACCGGGCCATATGAATCCTGGCGGGCAAGCCATTTTTGTAAATAATCCGGCCGCTCCAAATCCGGTTCATAGATAGTATAAAGGCGGGGGACAAGTGCAGTTTGAGGCTGGGTATGAAAGACCGTGGCCCCCTGCCAGAGGGTCAGGTACCCATAGGCGTAAGGAATTTGGGGAGGAACGTAAGCGTCGATGTTAAAGGCGGTGCCGGCGGCGTCGCGGTAGGCCCAATCTACGGCCGCCGTGCTGGTGGTCAAAGAAATGACCGAAGGATACGGGCGAAAAAGGTCGGCTTTGATCTGTTTGACGTTTTGGAACAGCGACAGGGCCAGGAGCAGCAGCAGGACGGGTCTCATGAGAGGCGATTTTTTAAATGCGGCCACACCCAGGGCACTGGCAATAAGGATAAAAACCGGGTAGACGCCGGTAAAGTAATAACCCCAGACGTAACCGTGATTGCCGTGATAAAACAATAAAATAACCATCGGCGTCAACCACCAGACAAGCAGAGTGACAAAGGCCTGACGGGGCAGCCGGAGGGAGAACAACAATAATAACAGGCCCAAAATTATAAAGCCGACGACGGCTGCGGTATGGGTGATGAACAAAGTATTGGAAAAGTTGACGAAATAAAAGTTCAGGCGGTCAGCCAAAAATCCAACCACGGCGGGTTGAAAGCTTTTTTCCGACAACAGGAACTGCCGGAAGGCGTGAAGCAGAATGTGGCCGTGGCGAAAGTCAAAATAAATCTGGGGTAGGAGGGTGGCGCCGAACAAAGCCACGGCAGATAAAAGATGCGGAGGGGAAAATTTAACGCGGCGCAGATGGATAAGCAGCACGATGAAAATTGTGGGGAGAAAAAAGACGGCGGAGGCGGCTTCCAGCTGCAAACTCAGCCCGGTACCCAGACCCAAGACCAACCACCAGCGGGGACGGCCGTTAATAATTTTGAGCAGAGCCAGTAGGACCAGCAGGGCAAACAGGGGCAACGGAGTGGGGTTACTGAGCCAGCGCTGGGCGGAAATTAAATTGGCGGAAACGGTGACCAAAACCACAGCCAGCAAACCGGTAGCCTGGTCGAAATACAAGCGACCGATGTAATAAAGCAGGGCGATAGCCAGAACATTGATGGCGGCCAGCTCGACCGCCGGGAAAACAGGATTGCCGCCTCCCAGGGCATAAAAGGGCGCAATTAAATAATAATAGAAGGGGCCCAAAAAGATGCCTTCGATGCCGGTAGTCGGCCCGATGAGGAAAACCTTGCCATGATGAACCAAATCCCAGACCACCAGGGCGTCCCGGCCCTGATCATAATAAAAGCCCATTAGGTCGGCGGTACGGAAAACCCGGAGAAACAGGGCAAGGGCCAGAATGATAACGAGTAAAAGAGGGGGGTTTTTCATGGCTGGGACGGAGCCCCGGTGGGATTGTGCACGAGAAGAAGTAACTTCACACCCCAGGGAAATTCCCACCGGCGATCAACTTTGGCCCAGCCAAATGAGGCAATTTCAAACAAGGGGTTATTTATGGGCTGGCAATCGGGAGTCTCGCAAATGACAAATAGTTGATTTGTAATCTGTTGCTGAATGGTGCGATAGGGAGCATTATCCAAAGACAGAAAATAGCGGTAAGCGGCGTCGTAATTGTTGTGGGAAAGCAGCGCGAGGTTGAAGGGCTGGTTGCCGGCTTCGGTGGTAATGAAATCGGCGACATCCCGAGTGCGGGCCAGCTGATTGTTGGGGGGGGTAAGCAGGGGCGAGGCGACGGCATTAACCCAAGCCAGATAGGCCACGGCGGCGAGAGAGACAGCTATCCCCACTTTAATTGAGGAAACAAACTCCAGAAGAAAGCCGGCCAGGAGAAAAACCGCCGGCCATAGAAAAGCAAAATAATGATCGTAGATATGCTGCTTGTACAGACCCAGGCCGACCAGACCGGCGCCCAACCAGACTAAAACAAAAACGAAGTCGGGAAAGTTGGAGCGCCGAAAGCGGAATACAGCCATGACCGGGACGAAAATTACCAGCACGATGGCAATAATCTGACCCAGAAGAGCCGCTTTGGCGGCAAGCAGGCTGGTCACAATATCCCTCCAGATGGGAAAGAGATAAGGTAGGGATTTGTAAACTTTAAGATTGACGGTGGTCTGCCGGTCGGTAAAAAACTGGAACATGGCCCGGGCGTTGGTCCAGTTGTGACGCAGGTCAAAAATGAATAAAGGGGACATCAGCAGCAAAAAGGCCATGGTGGAGAGCAGGGTATAGCGCCAGGCGACAGAAGTTTTTTTGGTTAAAACCCAGTAGAGAAAAATGGCGGGGGTGAGCAGTAGGCCCAGATAATGCGAGTTTAGAACGAAGGCCAGACTGACGCCGACTATCAGCAACCAGCGCCAGTAGTTGAAGCGCCATACTTTCCAAATGGCATACATAGTCAGTAAAGCAAAAAAGGGCATGATATTGGGGTTCCAGGAGGATCGGGAATAGATGATGACAGTGGGTGACAGGGCATAAAGAAGAGCCACGGCCAAGGCGGGAACGCGGCCAAACCACTGGCGGCCCAACCACCATAATAAACAGATGGTGGCCAGACTAAATACGGCGATCTGAACCGCGGGGCCGACCGGAGAAAACCGGGCCAGAGCCAGGGGAAGGAGCATGAGGTAGTAATACAGCGGGCCCAGATACATATTGCCGATGGAGGTGCCGGGGCCGATAAGGGCGATTTTTTGGCCCAAAAGTATCTGGCGCACGACCGTAACATCCCGGCCTTCATCGCCCAAAAAGGTCATATACTGGTCAATCTTGTAAAGGCGGCTAAAAGCGGCAACGGCCAAGACCAAAATAAGCAACAAGGCTTCCCAGCGGAAAACAGCTCTCCCCTGCTCCACCAAGATTTCCTGACGCAGCTGCCACCAAAAAACCATTAAATCCCGCCAGGCTTTAAGCATCACCCGGGGATTGCTGCCGGTGGATTTACCGGCAGTACGGGGAAGGTGGGTAACCGGGAGTTCGGCTACTTTGTATCCTCTGGCCCGGGCACCCGCCAGCAACTGAGTGTCAATCATGGCGCCGTCTGACGTCAACAGGACTTTATCCAAAAGACTGCTTTTAAAAAGTTTAAAACCGCAATCGATATCGCTCGCCAGGTATCCGAACAGGCCCCGGACCAGGGTATTCCAGGCCCAGCGAATAACCAAACGATGAACCGGATCGCGGCCGCCGTGGGGACGGATGCCGCTAATAATATCGGCGTGGGTTTGACGTTCGAGATTAAGAAAATCTTTAATTTGGGAAAAATCAAATTGATTATCGGCCGGGACAAAGGCGATGAACTCCTTGGTGGCGGCGGCAAATCCGGTCCGGAGAGATCCGCCGTAGCCTTTGTTGGGTTTGTTTTCAACGACATAAAGGTGGGGAATTTTCCGAGTGAGAAGCTTGGCAATGTGACCGGTGCGGTCATGAGAACCGTCGTTGACGAAAATGATTTCCCAGTCGAGGTCCAGGGCCTTGAGGACAGAGTAAGCCTGCTGCAGACAAGAGGCGACGTTGGCTTCCTCATTATAGGCCGGAATAACTACGGAAAGTCCGGTTTTCATGACCCAATCATACCAGTATGTTATGATTATTTACAGATGAAATCGAGGCTAGCCAGCGGAATTCTAATAGCCGCAATCAGCGTCTTTTCCACTTTGGCGGTGTGGCTTGGCGTCGGGACGAATAAAATCTACAGGAACTTTGACGGAATTTATTATGTGGTGGTCGCCAAGACCTGGTACAACAAAGCCCTGATCGAAAAAAACTTCAGCATTCCCTTGCCCGCGGAATATTACGCGGCGCATTTTCCCGGGTATCCCCTACTTATAGATATATTTACCCTGGCGGGGATAAACCACCTGCAAAGCATGATCGCGATTGACCTGGCGGTATCGGCCATAACGGCCGTAGTGATCTTTGAAATCTGGAGGGAAAAGAAATGGGGTAATCCCTGGTGGGCCACGCTGGTGTGGTTATTCTGGTGGCCGCGTATGTGGGGGGTGCGGTCGGTAGGCAGCCCGGAGACGCTGTTTATCCTGGCGACAATGGGGTCGCTTTATGCTTTCGAAAAAAAGAAATACTGGCTGGCGGGGCTTTTGGGGGCCATGGCAGTGATAACCAAGAGCCCGGGGATTTTATTGCTGGCAGCTTATGGCTTATGGGGCATAGAGGAGTGGATAAAGACCAAAAAAATTCCCTGGAAAATATATCCGGTGGCCCTCATTGGCCTGGCGCTGGTGGGGGTGTTTTATCTGTTTTGGGTGAGGATGGGAAATTTTTGGGCGTATTTTAATTCCGGGGATAATATCCACCTGCTACCATTCCCATTTGGAATTTTTAATAGTAAGCAGCCGTGGGTGGGGACATGGTGGCTGGATGATGTAGTCTGGATGTACGTGGTGGGGGCGGTCGGAATTTGGCGGGCGTTTAAAAAGGACCGGGTGTGGGGGTGGTTCGGAATTGTTTTCGGATCGGTACTGCTGTTTGTGGCCCACCGGGATGTTAGCCGATATGCATTACCGATAGTTCCGGTGGTGATTTTAGGACTGGCAGAATTGTGGGAGAAGAAAGAGGTGCGGGTGATTTTGGCCTTGGCGATTATTCCCCTATTTTTCTACACCGTTAATTTCCTGAATTTTAATACCGTGGCGATTCCTACTTTGGCACCGTTTCTTTAATTCTTTTTCTGCCGCCAGATGACCAGAGTGTACATGAGGTAGTTGTATGGCAGGACGAGACAGACGATAGCGAAGGCCAGGACTAATTGCCGGTAGTGGGTGGTGTGCAGCAGCCAATCGGATAAGGTGCCGACGACGGTTTGGATTAAGAGACCTCCCATGGAGGTGAGGTTGAACTGAAAAAATTTGTAAGCGAGTTTACCCGGACCGGTGATTTTTTGGTCGCTGAAAGTCCAGACATTGTTCCAGACAAAATTGCTGATGATGGCCAACTCGGTAGAGATACCCCAGACGGCGACACTCCCCCACTTCCAGACAGTAAACAACTGGAGGGTGCCGGCGTTGACCAGATAACCGACAAAACCTACCACGGCAAATTTGAAAAAGCGCCGGACTTGGGGATTTTTAGTCTGATAAAGAAAGATTACGCGGAGAGTTTCCTTCATTTCGTTTTTCATAATCTTGGAGTCACCGGAAGTCCTGGCGGCAAAATGGAAAGGCACTTCCCTGACCTTGGCTCCGGCATTGACCATATAGGCCAGCAGATGAATTTTGTAGGCAAACTGCCGCGAGAGGAGGGTGGAGAAATCAAACCGATCCATAAAGCCCTTAACCCGGGAAAGGCGAAAACCGCCGGTGACGTCGTGAATTTGGGGCATGAGCAGGGCAAAACGAGCGAAGAGATTTCCACCCACGCTTAAGAGCTTACGGTTCCCGCCCCAATGTGCAGGAATAGAGCCGCCGGCAATATACCGGGAACCGATAATGTAGTCGTAACCATGATTAATTTCGGCAATTAGCCGGGGAATATCCTGCGGCGGATGCTGAAAATCGGCGTCAAACTCCATGAGATAGTCGGCGTGCATGTCTTTCATGGCATACCGCATGCCCCGGGCATAGGCGGAGCCCAGACCCTGCTTGGCGTTGCCTTCCAGAAGATGCAGCCATTTATAGTGCTTCTGGAAGCTTTTGATGACCTGGGCAGTGCCGTCCGGACTGGAGTCATCAACATAGAGCACTTCCACCTGATGATCAGGAATTTGGGGCAGAATATCGGCCAGGATGTCAATCATTTTGTCGGTATTTTCCCGCTCATTGTACGTGGGGATAATGATGACAACTTTCATAGCTTGAGTATATCAGAACTTCCCCCATTCCCCTCTTTAATCAAGTTTCTTGCTCTTCGCAAGAAGGAGGGTGTGATCCGCAGATCACGGAAGTTCTAAATAGTATAATGTTTTTTGTGCTGACAATTGATATTTTGACACTATTTCCGGAAATGTTTGCGGGACCGTTTGGCAGCTCAATCGTGAAGCGGGCGCAGGAAAAAGGGCTGGTGAGCATAAAAATTCACAACTTAAGAGATTGGGCGACGGATAAGTATAAATCCGTGGATGACCACCCGTATGGCGGAGGGCCGGGGATGGTAATGCGGGTAGACGTCGTGGACAGGGCAATTCAGGATATTAAATCCAAAATTCAAACTTCAAATAACAAAACCAAAGTAATTTTGACAGATGCGGGCGGGGAAAAGTTTACGCAAAAGATGGCGGGTGAACTGGCGAGAGATGAGCATTTGATAATAATCTGCGGGCACTATGAGGGAGTGGATGCACGGGTGGAAGAGCAAATAGCCGATGAAGTTATTTCCGTAGGTGATTATGTGCTGTCCGGCGGAGAACTGCCGGCAATGACGGTTGTGGATGCGGCGGTCAGGCTGATCCCCGGAGTACTGGGAAACGAGGAGTCCCTGACCGAAGAATCGCACAATGACGGAGAAGTTGAATACCCCCAATACACCAGGCCGGAAGAGTATAGAGGATGGCGGGTCCCGGATGTGCTATTATCGGGAGACCACAAAAAAATCGGGGCATGGAGAAAGACAAAAAGATAAAATGAACCGGGAACACCACTTACGACACACGCTGATGGAAAAGCACCGGGTTGAAAAAATCTCGCAAATCCGGGAGTTGATATTCGGAGTCCAGGACGGGTTGTTGGGGACATTGGGAGTGGTAACGGGGGTGGCCAGCGCTTTCGGCAGCCGACACATCGTGCTGGTGGCCGGAGTGGCCGGGGGATTCGCGGGCTCGATCTCCATGACGGTGGGGTCATTTTTGGCTTCGCAAGCAGAAAGACAGGTACACCTGGCGGAAATCGCCAAAGAAAAAGAGGCGGTAGTAAACGTGCCCCAAGAGGAAGAAGAAGAACTGCGATTTTTGTTTATGGCTGACGGCATGCCGGAACAAGACGCCAAAGAAGTGGTAAAAAAACTGGCCCGCAGCCCGGAGGCATTTATGAATACCATGGTGCAAAAAGAGCTGGGAATTGAACCGGAACCGGCGGGGGCGCCGGGGCGGGACGCAATTTTGGTAGGGGTGTCTTACATCATCAGCGCGGTTATTCCCCTGGTCCCATACGTGTTTTTTACCGGTTATATGGCAATGGGTATATCGGTGGGAGCAACGCTGATAACCCTTTTTGGCATCGGGGTAGTCAAAGGCAAAGTGGCAGATTTGCCGTACGTGGCCAGCGGTTTACAAATTATGCTGGCGGGAGCGGCTTCGGGAATAGGCGGATATCTGCTGGGCACCTGGCTGCCGCATTTACTGGGAATCAAGTAAGGCCCTGAGAAATAAGTTTAGCAATGATGACTTTGGTGGAGCTGAAGCTTTGACCCAGAGCCGCCTGGGTCAGGGCACATTTGAGGCCGCCGAAACGGGGATAGCGGACAGAACTTGGCTGCGAGGCAAGAGATGCAGGTTTGACCACGCCGGATTGATGACGGGCGGAAGACAACAAATAAGAAATGACTTCATAGGGAGTGGTGACGTCGGAGGAAGAGACGTGGAAAATGCCGGAGCGATGGTCATTAATAATCGCCTGCAGGGCCAAAGTCACCTCATCGATAAAGGAAATGGTCAGGCGCTGGTCGGTAAACAAAGGGTAAAGCTGACCCCCGTCAAACAGGGCCAGAGGTTTTCTAAAGTAGTCTAACTTGGCCGGATAGCGGGCGCGAACGGGAGAACTGATGCGAACGACGGCAGCCCCGGGACCGGCCGCCAGTTCGGCTTGGGATTTGGAAAAACCATACCAGGTGACCCGGGAGGGGTCTGGTTCAGGAGCATGGTCCTCGGGGTAAGGACCCGGGTCAGAGGAGGAGCCGGAAAAAACCATGTCGGTGGAAATTTGAATAAGCAAAGCGGAGGGGGCGATCAAAGACCGCAGCAAGTGAACGCCGGAGACATTGACCTGCCAACACAGGCCGGCGGTGTCCCCTCTTTCGGCTTCGGCGGCGGCGACATCGGTAAAAGCGGCAAAATTCAGGACAGAACTGACCGGGCGAGCAGCCAGATATGAGGTAATCGAAGCGGGGCGAAGGAAATTAAATTCAGACTCGGAAGGAGTAAGCAGTAATTCCGGATGGGGAAACAGTTCGACAAACCGCGAACCGACCAAACCCGATGAGCCGATGACTAAGATTTGTCCTGCCATATATCGGGGAGGAGGTCGGTGAGGGGAATTTTGTAGTTATCCTGGACATCGGCCGTGGTCAGAAGGTTAATAATGACAGAATCTCCGGATAAAGATTTCCAGGCCTTGAGAACCCCCGGGGGAATTTTAATAAAACCGGGGCGGTGAGCGCCGATCACAAATTGGTCCACAAAGCCGAATGAGGGAGATTGAGTTCTGATATCAATCAAAACCACCTGCATCCGGCCGACGATGCAGGTATACTGGGAAAAAGTGTGCAGGTGATAGTGCCAGCCTTTAACTACCCCCGCATGGGTGACATTGTAATAAACGTGGGCGATTCGGGGAGCCACCGGCTCGGTCCGACTCCAGGGTGCGCTCCAAAGTTCGGTGAGACTGCCCCGATCATCCATATTGACTTGTAAACTCTTATAAAACACTCCGTCTATAGACGGACTTTGATCAATTGAATTAAGCTTAAAATTTCGGGGTTTAAGATCGATGTCCATAGACCCGGTCATAATATTTTAAATAGTCGCCGCTTTTGACGCGCTGCCACCAGTCGCGATGAGTTTTATACCAGTCAACCGTGGCGGCCAGCCAGGTATCCAAGTCATGCTCCGGCTGCCAACCGAGGGCGGCAATTTTGCTCCAGTCGACGGCATAGCGATGATCGTGCGCCGGGCGGTCGGTGACAAATTCAATCGAGGAATCGTCTTTACCTAATAATTTGAGCAGTTTGTGGGTGAGCTCTAGATTGCTGATTTCCTTATGCTGGGCTCCGACCAGATAACTTTTACCGATAACCCCTTTGCGGATGACCAGATCAACGGCCCGGCAGTGGTCGACGACATAGAGCCAATCCCGGATGTTTAAACCATCCCCGTAGATGGGAACTTTCTTCCCCTGGAGGAGATTGGTAATAAACAGAGGGATAAATTTTTCCGGGTGCTGATAAGGGCCGAAGTTGTTGGTGCAGTTGGTGATGGTAATGGGCAAATGGTGGGTGTGATAGTAAGCCCGGACAAAGTGTTCGGCCGAAGCTTTGCTGGCCGAGTATTGGTTGCGGGGGTCGAAGGGAGTGTCCTGAGTGAACTTTTGGGTAGAATTGAGCGGCAGCTCGCCGTAGACTTCATCCGTACTTATGTAGTGAAAACGGGTAACGTGGTGTTTGGCGGCAGCCTCGCAAAGAATCTGGGTCCCCAGGATGTTACTGGTGATGAAATCACCGGCGGCAAACAAACTGCGGTCGACGTGGGTCTCGGCGGCAAAATGGACAACGATGTCGACGCCGGACATGGCAGCTTCGACGTCTGCCATGTTTCTGAGGTCACCTTTGATAAAAGAGTAGCGGGGATTGTTCTGGATTTCGGCCAGATTTTCCAGGTTTCCGGAATAGGTTAAGACATCGAAGTTCACCACATAATCCCCGGGGTATTTGGCCAGCCAGTAACGGACAAAATTGGAGCCGATGAAGCCGGCGCCGCCGGTGACCAGAAGTTTCATCTGACCTCTCCTTTGGCCTTGGCAGCCATGTAGTTGCTCACGGCCAGGAGACTGTCAAAGGTCCCGGCGTCTTCCCAGAGACCGGTAAAAGTGCTGACTTTGAGCTGATTATGTTTCAGGTAAAGCTTGTGGATATCGGTGATTTCCAATTCTCCCCGAGCGGAGGGAGTAAGGGATTTGGCGTACTCGACGACATGGTGATCGTAGATATACAGGCCGACCACGGCGAATTGGCTTTTGGGATCCTTCGGTTTTTCCTCAAAGGAGACGGCCCGCATGTGAGAATCAAATTCGACTACGCCGAAACGCTGCGGATCCGGAACTTGTTTTGCGAACACCAGGCCGCCGGTGGTGAAATTGGCAATTTCGGGTGAAAAGCTGGTGTCAAAAATGTTGTCCCCGAGGATCATGGTCACCGGTTCATTGTCCATAAAATCCTCGCCGATAATAAAAGCCTCAGGTAAACCCCGGGGCTCCTCCTGGATGGCATAGCTAAAATGGGCACCAAATTCCTTTCCGGAGCCTAAAAGGTGCAGAAACTGCCCGGCATAATCGGGGGCAACGATAACCAGGATATCGGTGATGCCGGAAGAAACCAACGTCTGGACGGGGTAATAAATCATGGGGCGGTCATAGACGGGGAGGAGCTGCTTGCAGGTGATCTTGGTGAGGGGGCGAAGCCGGGTACCTTTGCCTCCGGCGAGAATGATGCCTTTCATATGTCTATTCTAAGCCATATTGTCCAATTTTTTGATAGTGGCTGCCGGCAGGAGACAAGTCGCTTTCATAGAGTGTCAGGTGATCGACCAAAAATGACGGCAGGGGCTGAATATCCACGGCGTCGATCCGGCTCAAAAAATTTTTGGTGGTAACCGGGTCGTCACGCCTGAGCCGGCCGATGGTAATATGGGGGAAAAACCGGTTTTGGGCCGGCAATTGATAGCCGGAAAGGAGTCCGGCCAATGATTTATGCAGGTTTTTTAAGGCCGTTAAATCGCCCTCCATGCCGATATAGACCAGCGAGGCTTCATGGCGGCGGTATAAAGTCTCCAAAAAATAGGGCGTGAGAGAGAAAGCGGGGGCGGAGCGGGCCAGCTTCTGCAAACCGGGAGTAAACGAATTTATCTGCTCCTGCGGAGTGGGGCCCAGAAAATGCAGGGTCAGGTGGAGTTTGGCCGGTTCTTCCCACATCACCGGCAGACCCAGGCGGTCAAGGCGGGTCTGGAGATCGACGACGGCCGAACGGCAGGGATCCGGAAGATCAATGGCGAAAAAAAGACGGTGTTTCAAGTGCGCAAAAGTAGTGAGCCAAAGACTAAAACGGCAAAAATGGCCACGAGCAGGTATTCGAAAAGGATTTTAACATGCAGGTCTTTATGCTCATAATGATGGATGGCGCCCCAGACGACATAGGCCACTGACATACCGATCAAAACCGCCAGCTGAGTGACTGGCTGATAGGAAAACCAGAAGATGCCCCAGAGGCCGACCAGCTCAACACAGAGCAGAATAAAATAATGCAGGGGGTGGCGGCTGAAATCTCTTTGAAAAACAATTTGGGACATGATCAGAGAATCTGCCCGCGCAGAGTGATGAGCACGGCAATTAATAAAATGGTCAGGAAAATTACGTGGGCCAGGCTTTTACTGGTCCAGCGATCCACCTTACGGCGGCTGACAACGACAATGTCCACGATCAAAACAAGTAATATTATGCCAATAATGGCGAAAGAAAGATACTTGGTGAGATTAAACGGAGAGACGACGGGGGTAACCTGAGCGGCCATTACCGGAGTAGGAGTCGGCAAAAGGACATAGGTGGGAGTGGGGATCTGGTCGGCGGCTTGGACGGTAAAAGTGCCCTGAGTCTGGGGAGCGGGATTAATAGACAGGCGGGTACCGAACATCTGGACGACTAAAGTGGTATCCCGGCCCTGGAGAGTGCCGTCAGCCACGGCCACACCGATATCCGTATAGCGGTCGGAAAGCAGGTTTTCCCGATGCGACGGAGAATTCATCCAGGCCTGGACAACGGAATTGGGGTCAGAAAAATCCCGGGCGAGGTTTTCCCCGGCATAACGGTAGATATAGCCGGCGGCGGTGATAAAAGCCCAGGGCTGGGTGCCGATGGGCGAAATATGGGCCCAATAGTCCCGGGCAAACATGTCGGCGGCTTTGGCAGCGGCGGCCTGATCCAACTGGGCATCCTCTTTTAAGGGGTTAAGACCCAGAGACTGGCGCTCGACATTGGTGAGACGGATGATTTCCGCAGGCGGGATCTGGGAGGCATAACCCAAAATCTGCGGCAGAGAACGGGAAGCCCGGCCCAAGACCAGCTGGAAGGCGACAAAAGCCAGAATGATCAGGGTCCAGGACGAAGGATGGAGGAGCTTGGCCCGCTGGTTATTGGTATGGTGCGGGAGAAAAAGATGTTCAAACCATGACATTGAGGTATATTATGCTGATATTTAGGTGATGGAGTCAATGACATGATGCCGGTGGCAGTGGCAGCGTTAAACCTGGGGTGGGCGGCGGTGATGTGCGGTGGGATTTGGCTGGCGGAAAAAATCCGGGGCAGAAAGTTGAGCTGGCTGGTGATCCTGGGGCTGGTAACGCTGCTGCCGGTGTGGAATATCTTCAGAAACGGGACCTATCAAAGCGGAGACCTGACATTTCATGCGGTATTTGCCACGGCGTATGCCCAGGCATGGCGGGACGGGGTGGTTATTCCCAGGTGGGCGGGTGGTATTAATTTCGGTTTCGGATCGGCATTATTTATATTTACTTATCCCCTACCCTATGCCGCGGCGGCACTGGTGAAGATAATTTCGGGTCTGCCGATGCTGACCAGCATCAAGTGGGAGCTGGCGGCGGTGTTTGGATTGGCGGGGATGGGCATGTATTGGTGGGCCAGGAAGCATTTGTCCGCGGGTCCGGCGGCAGTGGCGGCGGTGTTATATCTGTTTGCCCCCTATCACCTCATCGACCTGCATTACCGGGTAGCACTGGGAGAATTGTGGGCGATGATGTGGCTGCCGCTGGTTTTGGGGCTGATGTGGAAATACCAGGAGCGGGGAAAATTTATCTGGGCTAGCGGGGCGGGAGCAGCGTTGGCGGGGATGATTTTGTCGCACCAGGCAGTGTCACTGGTAGCAGTCCCGTTTATCGCCGCTTACAGTTGGATGCTGAAGAAAAATACCCGGCGGACGGTGGTACCGCTAGTTCTGGGGCTGGCACTTGCAGCCTGGTATTGGATACCGGTGCTTTACGAAGCCCAGTTTACCCACCAGGCGGCATACGCCGGCAGCGTAGAGTTCCAGAAATTGAGCGACTATATTTTTTCCCCTTACGAGTGGGGGTTTTTATGGGAAGGACACCGGGGGGAATTGGTAAATCTGGTGGGTTACGTGCAGCTTATTCTGGCCGGAATCGGAATTTGGGGCGGGTTAACCGGGAAAATCAAGGCCCGTGCAGAGCTGGGGTTTTTGCTGGCGTGGGCAGCCATTTACTTCGGACTAATGCAGGAGCCAGCGAAGATCATCTGGAACCTGCTGCCGATATTAAAAAATCTGCAGTTTGCCTACCGGATGATGGCGGTGGAAAGTCTGGTGGTAGCGGCGATCGGCGGGCTGGTAGTCCAAACGCTGGGCGGAAAATGGAAAACGGCGGCAGCCAGGGGAATAATCGCCGCGGCGGTGGTCAGCTCGGTATTGAATTGGGCGCCCCGGAAATTTCTGCCTGCCTTATCTGATGCTCAACTGGAACAAAGCGGGCCGTCGATTTTTTTATTTGATCCCTATCCGATGGCGGCGACGGTATGGTCGGATATCCGCCGGCCGTTTGCGGCGGCTGCCCCGGCGGCGCCGGCAGAGGTTATAGCCGGGAAAGCGGTTGTGGAAAACGAATTGAGAAATTCGGTGCGGCACGAATACCGCATCCGGGCGGAAACGGCGGCGGTGATAAAAGAAAACACCGACTATTTTCCCGGGTGGAAGCTGTGGGTGGACGGACGGGAGAAAGCCATGGATTACCAAAATCCCAATTTTCCCGGGGTAATCAGTTTTGGCGTAGGGCCGGGAGAACACACGGTGAGACTGGAATTCGGGTCGACGCCGGACCGGGAGATAGCCGGGGGAATAAGTCTCGCTACATTGGGGGTGGCCGGAGTGGTTTTACTATTCACTAGCAGATCCGGTAACAGTAGAATGGTCAAATGAAGAAGAAAACCCAGCAGCGGATATTCGCCGTGGCGGCAATCATGCTCACAGTGGCGGCGATGGTCTACCTGATCGTAACAGGGAGGCATTACCTGACCCGGAGGAATCTGCTGGCGGTGCGCCGGGGAATTGAAGCTTACGGAATGTGGTCACCGGTTTTAATATTCTGCATATTTATGCTGAATGTACTGGTGCCGCCGCTGCCTGTACCCATACTGCTCGTAGAAATGGCCGCGGGGCTGATTTTCGGGTTCCTACCGGGGGTGATGCTGATATGGCTATCACAGGTAATTTCCTGCACGACGGGATTTAAGCTGACCAAATACCTGGGGAAAAAATTCCTGGGACGGATAGCTAACAGCCGGTGGTGGGGTTTTTACCGGGACTTTTTGAAAAAGCGGGGGGCATTCGGAGTGTTTGTGATCCGGGCGACCATGTCTTCGCCCTTTAATGTCAGCTATCTAGCTGGGCTTTTACAAATGGATACGGCCGGGTTTATGGCGGCGACGGCGCTGGGGGTAATCCCCGAAGCGGTGATTTTTGCCTTTCTGGGTAACCTGCTAGCCCAACATATCCGGATCCGTTTGTGGTATGTGTTTATTTTCGTAGTGGTGATGAGCATCGCCCCGGGACTGGTGCTGACCTCATGGAATTTTTTCCGGAGTAAAAATATCACGCAATTATCGCGCAGGTAATCACGCAACGGGGGGAACGACGTAATAAGTGGCGGGGCCGGCGGAGCGTTTGGCCAGAACTTTGATATCTTCCAGACGTTTGAGCTTGAATTGGGCGGTCCGCTTGGGGACTTTCAGAATATCCACGACGTCGGAGCTGGTAATCCGACCCAGGGAAATCACAAAATCCACCAGACGCAGTTCGTCATTGTCCAAAACATTCCGGGTCACATCCTGCTCCCCAATCACGGACAGGTTTAAGATTTGGTCTTTCACGCGTTGGACTTCATCCAGGAAACCGGCGACGTAATATTCCAACCAGGACGTTAAATCGATACCCTGGCGGGAGGCATAGGTATCCCCGGTCTGGAGAGCACGGTAATAATGTTTGCGGTTGCGGTTATAGAAATCCTCCAGGACCAGGACTTTTTTAAAATCCCAGCCGGACTGATAGAGATGAAGCAGGGTCATGAGGCGGCCGGTACGACCATTGCCGTCGGTAAAAGGATGGATGGTCTCGAACTGGTAGTGAAACAAACCGGCCCGGATAATGGGGTGAACCTGGTCGTGGGCAGCCAGCCAATCGAGCAGGTCCTGGATCAATCCCGGAACCCGGCCGGAAGCGGGAGGGGTATAAGCTAACTCCTCATCGCCTTTGGGCAGGACGTTGACGATGTAGACCGGTCCCGAGCGGAAATGGCCCCGTTTTTCGGGCTCGACTAAGCCTTCGACAACAACTTTATGAATAGCCAAAATATCCGACTCAGTGAAGCGGTTCTTGGTGTCGGCCAGGTCGTCAATACGGCGCAGGGCCACCAGATAGTTTTCGACTTCCCGGATCTGGTCCGCCTCGGCCCGCACCTTTTTACCCTCGGCCAATTCCCGGACCTGGAACTCCTGCAGCTGGTTGCCCTCGATAGAGGTGCTGGTATGGGCCATCCTGATGACCGCCGCCCGCCTGAGGAAGGCCTCACGGGCCGGCAGAAGGCCGGAGCGGGCGACCAGGGATTTGATCTCGGCGATGTGGCTGAGATCGCTCACAATCTTGTCTGTCAGGGTGTAAACGGGGCGGAACATGAGTCCATTATATCACGCAGGAATCGCGCAACTAACCGCGCAGGGGATATTCGGCCTGGTGGGCGGGATCCTTGGAGGGAGTGACATCCATACGTTTTAATGAAGCGACAACGGCGCAACCTGAACAGGGGCCGGTACAATCCAGGTGAAAAAGTTCCAACGTCCGATACAAAACATTGAAGAGAGATTGGGGAAGATCGCCTGAGTACTTAAAGACTTCCTGGGGCAGGCGGCGCCCGCTGCGGCAGGTTTGAGCGCTGGGAGGAGTGTAATTAAACTCAAGTTCACGATTCCCGCCGGAATGATTCATGCACTCGATTATAGAAGGGTTTGAGGGGAGTTCAAGAATGAAGTAGGTGGGCAGTGACCACGAGGCGCTGGGAATCCAGAAAACCGGTGCAGGTGAAAAGCGTGAGGCGGGAATCGGGGGTGGGGGCGATGACTTCCAGATGATCCGGGGAAACGATCCGAGTGGCGTCAATATTGTAAGTTAAGATGTTACCCGCGGAAGTAGTTACTTTTATCTGGTCGCCGATTTGGACGGCGTGCAGCCGACCCAGGAGATTGGGCCAGTCGTGGCCGTAAAAGACGGCATTTCCCGGCTGCCCGGGCCAGGGAGTGGAAGAAAGATGGGAAATACCGATGGAAGAATAGTCCCAATGAGTGCCCGTCAGTTTGGCGGGGTAAACGGGGAGACTGATGTCTAATTGGGGAAAGGCCAGGCGCAAAGTGGCAGAAGGAGAAGCGGCCTGGGGCTGGGACTGGGGGGCAGGATCCGGGATGGGAGCGTGCTGCTGGTACAGCAGATAGCCGGTGTAAGCGAAGAAACCGGCGGAAAAAACCAGAAGCAGAGTGGAAACTTTAATGGGCACGGGACTTTTTGACCAAGCGGGAAAGGATTAAAGCGGCAAAGCCCAGAGACAGGAAGGCGACGATTTCGGCGGTATTGCCGGTATTGGCCAAACCTAAGACTTCGCCTGTTGATGCACCCAGGACCTGGCCGCTAGTTGATTCAGCAGAAGGCATACAATTGTTTACAGCCCGGACGGCAAAGTAGTATTGGGTATTGGGATCCAGGCCGTTGATGGTGAAAGAAGTGACATTGCCGGTATTGGGCACGCCATAAAGCCAGTTGCCGGGAGACAGACCGTAAGAAATCAGGTAATGGTCGGCCAGATTGACCTGGGTCCAGGTCAGGGTAGCGGAAGAGCCGTTTCTGACGATAGAAGTGATGACGGGGGCGGCGGGTACGGCCGAATTACAAACCGGGGCTCCGGCAGGACTTAAACCCGGGCTGCCACCACCACCGGAACTGCCGCCGCAGGAATAATTAGTATTTTGGGCGAAGTAAGGAGCGTCTTCCAGGCCCCAAGGCAAACCGGTGGGGATATAGATCCAGCCCTGACTTTGCAGAGTATTGAATTGGTCCTGGCTGAGGCTGCCGATTTTCCACCAGTTGGTCTGGATGCCGGAACCATCGGCGGCGCAAAAGCATTGGGTAAGATTGGAATCGCCGACGATATAGACGGCGTCACTACCGGTAAAAGTGCCGGAATTGCCGACGATGCCGTGGATGCCGTCCGAATAGCTGACTTTGAGGGTGCCTGTGGGTGAAGTACAGGAGGGAAAATCGGGGACCAAGCCGTCAGAAATGGCCCTGGCGGGAGCGGCTCCAAACGTAAAGGAGAAGACTAGAGCAATTAAGACGAGGGTAATTTTCTTTAACATTAAAGAGGGCAAGAAGCAGGAGGGTCAGGAGAGCAGGATAGATCAGGTCCTAATTATATTATGGGTTAGTCTAAAAAGCAAGTCCCGCAGCCAGAAGAGTAAATCCGGCTGATTTTTGATGAGAGTAACAGTGGGGATTTCCTGAGAAGAGGCGAGCAAAACACCCTGATCTTTGTAACCGGGAGCGGAAACGGTGATCTGTTGGGGCGGAGCCAGGGCCGGCAGATGGTACGCCCCGGCAGCATCAGCAGAATAAGCGCGCTGGTGGTAAAAAATGCGGGCGCTGGGAAGGGGCTCGTCTAGGGAATTTTTAATAAAGCCGGTGAACTGGTCGGGCTTGAAATAATGGGTCAGGACATTCACGGCCGGTTTGGGGCTGCCATCATCGTTCCAAATGGCGGTGGAGCTGCCGACACCGGTCCAATAATTGAGTCCGGAAATCTGGGGAGCGGCGGACAATAAATTCAGTGCCTGATCCAGCCAGGCGGCCTGCTCCTGGTCGGTCAGGCTGCCGTTGATATCCGGGATAGGAGCGCCAAACTCGCCCAGGACAACCTGGCCGCCGGAAATATCGGCAATTTGTTTGATGTCGGTAACCAGCTTATCCGGACTGCTGACATAATCATCAACCACAACCAGTCCGCCCATAGCTATGGTGGTCGTCCGGTTCATAATCAGGCGAACGACGTCTCCATTCATCGAGGCGTAGTTGGAAGCGACCTGCAGATGCTGATCGTTGAAAGCTTTTTGGGCCGCCTGATATTCGGTGATCATGAACTGGCGGAAACCAGCCACGTCTCCGGTCTGGCGGGGATCACCCGGTCCCCCATTCTCACACTCGGGACAGGGAGTAAAAATGTCGCCATCGGCAAAGAGATCGGGATGGTTTTTGATAAAAGCGACTGTCATCTGCAAATGCTGGTCCCGGGTGATTTTGGCATAGCCAAACCAACCTTCCCAACCGGAGAAATTGCCCCTGAACCAGACGTTGAGATGATATTTCCTGGCGGCCATTACCCAACGGGTCAAAATGGGAATGAATTGTTCATCATAGGGCGTGGCAATAGAAACATGAGTGGCACCGGTACCGGCGATAGCTTTGACCTGGGTATCAATTACCGAGTCAAAAGCAGGGTTGTTAATTTCAGCTAGGGCCGTATCCCGAGAATATTTCATGGTATCAACAGACTGAACCGGCCACCACAGGGCATGCGACGGCCCGGCAGAGACCGAAGTTCCGCCAGAGACGACGATGGCAATGATGGTAATCGCCAGAATGAGAAAAAGAGATAAAAGAAGAAGTTTTTTCATACTGCTATTTTATGGGGTAAATTATCCAGTTTCCCTGTTTTGAGTTTCATGGGTTAATGAGGGGAATGAAATGTAAATCGGGAATCAGATCATTGTTTAACTCGTAGACGTCTGCGAAGGGGTAATGTTTAACCAAGTGGTAATTCTTGAATCCGGGGGCTTTGGAAACAAATTTCCAAGTCAGGTCGGTATTATCATAAGTGCGCATGACAATCCACCTGGCCCAGCGATCGGGGGCAGTGGTAGCGGCAATCCAATAGGCGCCGGTGCCTTCGTGAATAAACCGGCTCATGGGCAGGCCGGAGGAAAAGATAATGGCATCATGGGAGGCAACGGAGATAAGAATATAGCCGGGTTGGTCTTGGGCATGACTGGCCAGATAACCGGCGACTTCAGAAACGTTTTTCTGGCTGCTGCCGACCCGGGCGTCGTCGACGGTCACGGCATCTTGATTGGCGAGGCCAAAGAAAATGACAAAGATAAGCAAACCGGCAATCATCCAGCGAAAATCTTTCAGGCGATGAAACAAATAGCCTATAAATATACCTATGGAGGGCATGAGCATGATACCGTAGCGGACGTTGAACCAGGTTTCCCCGGACAGCCCCTGGATGAAAAGCACGGAAAACCCAAGGTATAAGGCAATAATATTAAAGACAAAGGGGGTGAGGAGGGAAAGGGTGGAGATGCGCGATGAAGAATCGAGCCGCTCGTCGAAGAGAAAAATGGCTACTCCCGCCAGGGCAAAAATGGCCGGAAGAGTATAGGAATTGTAAAGGAGAGCGTAAAGATAGATCGTGGTGGAATAATCTATATTGTGCAGAGTCGGTAGGTTGCCGGCTTGGGCCAATTGTTCCTGTTGAGTATGCGCAGCAAAGGGACCAAAGACAAAATAAAGCGGGTCTTTAAAAATGGCGGCATTCCAAAGTAACCAGAGAACGATGCCCAAGGCCCCGAGAGTGACAAAAAAGAAGGTTTCACCCTCCGCCTGTTTAAAGCTATGTTTTCTTAAGACCTGAATAAAAACCAAAATGGCGGCAATAAAGAGCAGGAACCAGCCATCATAACGGATGAGGGTGGATAGCATAATCCAAAAGGCGGCCTGAACCAGATTGATCAAATTATCATCCTGGTGCCAGAGGAGCAAGAAATAGCAGCCGGCGGTCATGGTAGCCAAAAGGAGGAGCTCAGTCATGGCGGTGGACTGCATGTAAAGAATGTTGACGTTGGCGACGAAGACGGAAACGCCGATCAGCCGGCCCAGAATTCCGACTTTCAGACGGGCAAGATATTTGTAAATTAACAGCCCGGTGGCGACAAAAGAAATCATGGACTGGATGGCACCCGCGAGACCGGAATGCCACATAAAATCATTCCAGATTGTGGGGATCATCAGGATATGATTGAGAGGCAGCCAGACCGAACCCAATTGGGCCAATCCCGGTTTGAGTCCCTCGACTACCCGGCGACCGATGTCCAGATGAGACCGGGCATCGTTGTACGACAGGGCCAAGCCATTGTGCAGATAGTGAACATAGAAGACGGCAGAAATAACCGAGAGAATGAAGGTCAGGGCAGGAACTATGTAACGGCTGAGAGATGGCTTGGGGAGATTTAAGGTAATCATGGCTTTTCAAAGAGCGAGTAAATAAACAGGCCAGTTAAACCAACCAGAAGGAGGCCCAGATAAAGATAGAAATAAGTCTGAGGGGTCACATAGTCGGAAAACAGGAGATGATAGGCCAGAGAGCTGGTATCATTTTTGATCAGCTGCTGGTTGTATTTATAAGTGTATGGGATGTGGGTGGAAAGGTATTGGGCTTCCTGTTTGGGAGGAATCTGAGCCGTAGTCAGGGCACCCAGAATATTAATGTAAAGGCTTAGGGCCAAAAGGGGAATAAAAATGAAGGGAAGTAAAATTTTGGGACGAATGTAGGAAACGGCCAGGCCAATGCCGATGCAGGCAACGGCCGAGGCGGGGATCAAATACCTGGCTCCGAAAGACCAGCCGCCCCAAGGGTCCCCGAACATTGAATATGGGACGATGATCATGAGGATAGTTGAAAACAGCAAAACGAAAAAGCTCTTGGATTGAGATTTCCTATAGCCCAGGATCAAGCCCAACAACCCGACGGCGATAATGGGATTGTAATAAAACCAGCCGCGCTCATTGCTGACAATCAGGATATATAGGCCCTGGACCATCTCGCGGGGATTGTAGGTCAGAAGCTGTGGGCCATGCACAATAGAAGCCTTGGGAGCAATATTTACCGGCTGAAAAGACTTAACCCGGCCGCCAAACTGGGCAACTGAGAGGGCCGAACCGGTGGTGGCCAGGTTGTACCAAAAAAATACCGCCACCAAGGGGAGGACACCTAAAGCCAGAACAAACAGCGACGGGCGGATGGATATTTTCAGCCGATTTGAGTATTCAGCAATATGAATATGCCGGGAAAGGACGTAGAAAAGGGCGGGGAGGAGGGCCAGGACGTTAGGGATATCAAACAGAGCCCCAATGCCGACGAGGACTCCGAAAATCAGATTGTTTTTGAAATTCCGGTCCCAGGTCAGGCTCAGTATGGCCAGCAGAATCACAAACGAACCGGCCAGATGCTGGGTCAGAGTCAGCGAATAAGACAGGGCATTAGTAGCAAACAAGAAGGTAAAACCGCCCAAAAGAGAAGCTACTTTGCCCCCGCCGAGTTTTTGGGAAATTTTGGCAATCAGAAAGATGTCGAGCAGAGAAATAATCAGGGTGGAAAAATACGCCCCGATTTGGGGATAACCGAACAGATTTCCCAGCCAATAGAAAGGGACGGCGAGAAAAGAGATGCCGGGAGTGAAAATCGGATAATATCTCTCTCCATGACCTGCCAGGTCCGGCAGTGAGAAAACTGCTTCCTGAATGTCGAAATAAATCGTGTGATATTTGGCTATCGCTTCCGTCAAAGCATATCGGGCGGAACTATTTGAGGATTCAAAAGGGCTGCCGACGGAGGTGTCATAACCATGCTGGTACCTAATGCCCTGCGGGCCGGGCTGACCTTTGACAAGCAGGCTCAAAAGCAAAAGCCCGACCAGGAAAAGGGCCGGATTTAAAGAATTTTTTTTGATTCTGGTAAGGATTTTCATAATTTAATAATTTGTTTAGTAGTGTTAGCTACGTGCCAAATTTGCCCATCCGAAGAGAATTTTTGCCGAGGAAGATAAATGTAATTGAACACGAAATTAAAGACCACCCCAACGAAGGTATAGAAAGGACTAGTGATTAAGCAGGCAAATGCTGCGGCGATTTTGAATTTCACAGGAATCTTATAGGCTGAAAGAATTTCGAGTCCGAAATATTTGGTAAGCAGGTTTTTTTCAGATCGGGACCGAGTCCTTTGGGTAGAGTAGTCGGTCAGTGATTCCGGCTCGCGATAATAGACGACGGCGGGGGAAGAAAACTTAAATAACCAACCGTTATGAATGGCCAAGAAGTAGAGATATTGTGAATCCGATGCGATATCAGAGGGAAAATGAACCGACCTAGCAAAGCTTTTCCTCATTGCTAAACAGCAACCGCGACTGTTGTAAACGTTGTTACCATGAAGATACGTCGTACGGATCAGTTGCCAGACGCGGGACCGACCAACAAGTAATTTACCAGCTAAAGATTGGCCAGGAACAGGCTGGCTGTGACCACCGACTAGGCCGACGGCGAAAGAGTCAAATCCGGAAATAATGTGCTGCAAAAAGTCCCGGCGGGGCAGAAAGACGTCTGCGTCAAGAACCAAAAGGATATCACTGCGATTAGCGGCATATATTTGTTCCAGCCGTTTTAACTTTCCCGACCGTCTTTTGTCGTCCACTACTTGGATGCGATGATCAAGCAGTGCCTTTTGTCTGGCGATGCCCCCTGTTTCATCGGTACAGCCATCACAGACGACCAGAATTCGATTGAGAGCAAAATTTGTCTCAGATTGGAGGATGATTGAGTCCAAGAGATGGCCGATATTTGCCTGCTCGTTGTAGGCTGGAATGCCGATGGTGATGGTCGGGGGTTTGGTCATTTTAAATCGCATAAGAAAATCCTTTTTTCAGATTGAGAAACTGGTTATGTTTGAATGATTGAAGAACTGATATAAACCACTGTGGTCCATTGACATATCCTGCCCTGGGGTCCGCTTCCCAGAGGGTCCGCCAGTTTTTTGGAAACGATTCATCTAGTGATCTGTATTTGACGATGTGCATAGTTAGATATCTTTATGGAAATAAACTTCTTTATGGTCCGGAATTTTACCTTGAGGGAACAGCCCTTTGATTTGAGTTTTATACATACCTATTAATTTCTTGTTCATGGAAGAGAAGTCAAGTTCAACACGGCGCCAAGGTAATTCTTCACAACCATAATTATGGCAGCGCACGTTGTATGGAAAATCCGAGTAAAGAACGAGGTGAGAAAAAAGTTTTTGGGCAACTTGGCGGACAATCCGGTGGTCAACGTGACCACCAATCCCCATGGGAATAAAGAAGACGGCACGAGGATTTTGAAAATTTCTCAATTTGGTGGTGAGAATTTTTTCAGCATTATCGGATTTGGAAATACGGCCAAGTACGTGCCATCTATATGTGGGGTAAATGTGGTTAAGTTCAGGAAAAATCTTTCCCAGGAAATGAGGTGTCGGCTTTAATCTGAATTGGTCAGCTGTTAATCCAAGGTTGATAATACGAGCATGAACCCAATAAAGAGCTTTTCGGTCTTCCTCGGCTCGGGTGGCAAAAAGTTCCAGACCCTGATTTCTAAATCCTGAGAGCTTAAGGAACTGTTTAGCGGATATGGTATAGGGGCCTTTATGAGCAGCTGTAAAGACATTGATAACTGTCAGAGGAACTTTTCCTGATAATTCATGCATCAACGATCCACAGGAAAGAATCGCATCGTCAAAATGCGGGGAGATAAAATAGCAGGCAGATTTAGTGGAAATTATCTTTTTTATTATGCGATTCATATCTGAATTAATTGAGGGCTGAAATCTGGTTGATAAATAATGTTTCATCGGTGACAGATTTGGTATTTACCAGAGCGAGTTCGACCAATGATACATAAAATGACAGGCATTTAAATAACGCTATATTGGAAGACGATTTAAATATCTCTGAAAACAAATGCAATCGAAGCAGGAATGAAGGAAATTTATTTTGTTCAGTGCTGGTGTGCAGTAACTGCGCTAATTCAAGGTATCGATGAGAAAATGCGACTGTCTGCCAGTCAACAATATAATTTTTTCCTTTGGAAACCAAAATGCTGTACCGGAGATCGCGATGAACCAAGTCTTTCCATGTTTCGGATAATAAGGCATGCGAATGCCGGTAGATAAAAATCTGCATGCGGAGTATCTTGGAAAATAGTTGCGGGTGTTTATAAATAGCTCCGATCGTAATGACTGGCAAACTGACAAGAATTTGCAATGCGGAGATGTTCAATACTTTATCCGATAGCTGAGAATAAATTTTCCGACCAGTTTTATCAATAAAGGATATAGCTCCGTCATATAACTGAACAAGTTTTTTCTGAGTGAATTTATCAGAAGGGGACATGACTCGTTGAAACAAAATGACAAGATGATGGCTGTCCTCATAGACTGACAGGATGCGGGGAACGGCAAATTTATCGGTTTTGTATTTTTGCGCACAATTTAAGACGGCGACCGCTTCTGATTCATGCTTCAGCCAGTAATAGGCGCTATTATGCTGATAGCCGACCCAGGCTTTGGCAAAGGCTTTTATCCCGTTTTTTTGCTCATAATATCCAAAGACGTACAAGTTGACTGGCTTATGATATTTGACAATTTTCTTGAGGTAGAATTTTCCTATCTGACTGGGAAGTTGGCGAAAACTATTTTCAGGTATTGATGTAGCTTGAGGCTGGTAAAAGATATCCCGCACCCGACTGATGAGGAATTGAGTATCAGTGGTGGTAATAAATTGAGAAAGTTTCATACTAGTTAGCACAGACTTGACTAATATAACGGGCGTAGGCTTGAGAGGTCCTGTCCCAGGAATAGTTGTGCGCTTCGCGATTTTCGTTCTGAATCAATTGCTGGAGGCGACTTTTATCGCGGCTGAGTTTGAGCATGGAGCCTCCGAAGCTAGTTGTATTGAAGGGAGCAACCTTAATGCCACAACTTTTGGGAAACCACTTCATGCCTTCTATATCAAACGTGATTATGGGGATATGTGTGACAATGGCTTCTATTGCGACCAGGGAAAAGGTTTCAAATCTTGAAGGGATAACAAGAATGAGGGTCTGACTAAGAAGTTTGGCCTCAGTGGTACCCGTCACTCTGCCCACCAATCGGACTTGAGACTCAAGGTCTAACTGGCAAATGAGCTTCCGGAGGCGGTTAATTTCCCTTTGTTCGCCGTTGCCGGCAATGAGAAGGGGATAAATGATTTTCCTGGATATTTTTTTATAGGCGTGGGGAAGTAAATCCAAACCTTTTTGGTTAATTTCCAATCTGCCTAAAAATGTTATGTGAGTTTTTGGAGCCGAGGGATCAATTCCGGCAATAGGTGCTATACCATTCATGATGGTAACGATGTCTGCCCGTGGGTAAAGCAGTCTGATTTTGGCAGAATTTAATTCTGAAGGGGAAATGATAAATTTGTAAAACCTGAGACCAAAGTTTTCGACAACATCAAATGGCAAGTGGTATTTCCTTTTCATATCAGCAGCACCGAGCATGTGAACTAAGCCAATAAGCTTGGTCTTGACAATAAACGGCAAAAGGGAGACAGAAAAAGGCGGAGTGAAACTCTCAATCCAAAGGTCATAATCTAATCTTAGGGCTTCGATCGGAAGCAGGAGTTGATAAATTATCTGACTGACACGAGGTAAATTTACGCGGCTGCCGACGCGAATGTAGTTTATATCGTCTATGGTTTCCCGATCTTTGCAGCCGGGATATTTTCCTGTTATTACAGTGATGAAATAACTGGCCGCCAGACGTTTGAAAATTTCATGAATAGCTATTGCCCCACCTCCACCATAAAAGGGGTTATGAATATCATCATATGTCGAAACTATAATTTTCTTCATATAGATTTTCGAGGATTTCTAATCCGGCTCGGCAAATAAGAGATTTTTAGATATGATGGGGAAACTTAACCTTTGGAGAGGCTCAATCATAGCTAGGAACTTTTGGGCGTTGGTATCCCAATCAAAGTTTCGGGACCAGACTTGAGCTGCGGCGGATAAGGTTGACAGGCGGGATTTGTGAGTAATGAGATATTCCATAGCGCTGGCAAAGCCGCCGACATCTTTAGCGGGGACCAGAATACCGGTTTCCTGGTTGACGACGGAATCTCTCAGGCCAATGACGTCCGAGGCTATAACCGGAGTGCCAGTGGCATTTGCTTCTATAACTGTAATTCCCCAACCTTCAAAAGACGAAGGCTGAACCACCACCCAACTGGCAGCCATAAGCCTGACTTTAGATTCTTCCGTAACTCTGGAGAGGAAATCAACCGATTTTTCAATTTGCAATGTTTGGGTGAGTTGTTTTAATTTATCTATATCTTCGCCCCAGCCGGCAATGGTTAACCGGGCTTGGGGATGCAACTTGGCGACTAAGGCAAAGGCTCTGATGGCCACATCAACGTTTTTGTAAGGGCGAATTCGACCCAGATAGAGAAAGGATTGATATGGAGTCTTTTTGGCAGGAGCAAACCGCGATGAATCTATACCGGGGTTAACGATCGAGATATCCGATTCGGGGAAAAACTGTTTTAGGTCCGATTGGGAAGACTGAGAAACAGTGATGATTTTTTGATGACGGTAGACCGCTGGCATGAGTTTAGTTTCTAAAAATACGGCCAGATAAGACAAGGGGAAGTGCAAATGTTCGAGAAAAACGTTTTGGTGGACATGATGAACCAGTAAGAATTTGGATTCTTTAACGTAAAGGGGGGTGAAAAAAGGAATGCCGTTTTCGGAATCGATGACAACATCAAAACGGCCGCGGAAGTGGACCAGGTAATAAATAACGGCCCAAACATAAACGGTGAAAAAACCGCCCCGGCGAATGATTTGGATACCGTCCAGGGTTTCCTGGCGAGGGCTCTTATGGTCGTTGCCGCAAAACCAGACTACCTGGTGACCGGAGGCAACCCATCTTTTGGCAATTTCGTGTAAATAGACCTCGGCTCCCCCACCCCATTTATGTCTGGTATCCCGCCAGTTGTAAATTAAGATACGTAGTTTCCCCGGGGTTGGGGCTGTCAACCTAAAGGGCTGTTCAAACACTCCCAAGAAGTCCAGGAAATTTTGGGTCAGGGCTGAAAGTTTGTCAGCAAAAACGTGGGCGGTCAGTAAGACAACCAACTGCGATAGAGAGAGGTAATACATGACGGAAACAAAAGCTGCCACATCGGCGTGATAAAGAGTCATAAACAGCCACTGAAGAAGCACGAAAATAAAACCGATGACAGGGAAGAGGTATTGATGTCGGATTTGGTGAAAATTGATAATGCTGGTAGAAACTGCGAAAGCGGCCATGGCTATGGTGAATCCAGGTAATAGACCCAGGATGGCGTTTGATTTGGGGCCGAAGATAAGGGGAACTGTAATTTCGCCTCCCACGCCTATAAACAAAAGGGCGATCAGAGAAGCGAGAGAGGTAACGGCTAACAGTTTATAAAAGGTGCGGCGGGAGTTGCGGCCGGCTCCTTCAGAATGACTAATGACCGGGGTAATAAATTGGGAAAACATGCCCCCGGCAAAGAAAACCATTTTTCCGGCTAGTGACAGTAGGGAATACTGTCCGGCGGCATCGGGAGACAGAAAGTGCTTGGCTAAAATCAAATCAAGACTGATGAAGGCCACGGAGGAAATGCGGAAGAGGATGGAGGAACCAAAAAAACGCTCCGGGAAACGGTTGACTGTCTTTTCCTGCGGATGGACGGATTTGTGAGACAGGGCTACAGCACAAGCCCAGCCGATAAGGAAGGTGGCCATGGCAGAGATGGGTATGGTAGCAAAAACCAGTTCCGAATGTCCGATTCTGACAAAAATCCAGGAAAATACAAACCTAATCACGGCGTCAGCCAAGGTGAGAACGGCCAGGATAACAAATTTCAGATTGCCGGTGAGATAACCGCTGTCTACGGCGGCCAAGCCGCTAATGATCAGAAATGGGGTAAACAGGATAAACGGTAGGTAGGAAGATGAATGAAAGTAGCCGGAAAGAAAAGGAATCAGAAAAGCCCAGGCGACGGTGGCCAGTAGAGAAACGTAGAGGATGCGGCGTCGTGTAAACCGCCAGAAGCTGCCCACGGCAGATTTATATTTTCCCAATAGATAACCGCTTTTATAGGTGACAGTCTGAGACAGGGCTCCTAAGGGGACCTTGGAGAGGGTAAACAGACTGGTGATCAAACTGATGAGACCAAAATCTGCCAGATTCAGATTGCGGCCCAAAAAAGTGTTGGTGAGAAGATTAATGACTCCGGCGATACCCGAAGAAACGATGAGAATAAAGCCAGCTGCCAGTTCGGGAGCGAATTTGGGCAATTTATAAAATCTTTTGGCGGGGATACCTTGGGCGACTTCGGCCACTGCGGCAGGGGAGAGATGGAAACCGTGGATGGTTTTTTCCCAGTAGTGGGGACGAAAAACCAGTTGGAAAACGGCCTTAAAGGCGGCGACGCTCACCAACAGCCAATAGAAGGGGACGAAGTAGACGTATTTGACCAATTCCCAATGACCGCGTTTGGCGCAGCCGATCATATAATAGTAGAGGAAAAGGAAGTTGCCGAAGACCAGGGAAAAAACGGCCATGTAAAAAATCACCGGGGGAAAGAGGGCGGTAATGGCCGGGCCCACGAACCGATAAAGAGTGAAATAGGAAATGGTGGCCAGCCAAAGCAGGGGGTTAATCAGCATGAAAGCAATCTTGCCCCCGACGACGACCTGGAAAATGAAGGCGTGAATACCGTTGTCTTTGACAAACTGGATGGGGTCGCGGTTGTGGACCAGATAAGTCTGGATATAACCCTTTATCCAGCGGGAGCGCTGCCTTAACCAATTGCCCAGGCGGCTGTTGGCCTCTTCCAGGGTGGTGGAGTCGATAATGGCGGTTTGGTACCCCAACTTAAACAATCTGGCCCCCAGGTCACAGTCTTCGGTTACATTGAAGGCGTCCCAGCCGTGCAGCTTTTGCAGAATTGCGGTTTTGAAATGATTGGAGGTCCCGCCCAGCGGGATGGCGGTATTGATGGACTGCAGACCGGGAAGGATAATATCAAACCAGAGAGAATATTCAGCAGTAAACATCCGGGTTAAAAGGTTGTGACGGGGATTGTAATAATTGAGCTTGGCCTGCAGGCAAACAATTTTGGCCGGGGTAGTCTGAAAGGCCAGGAAGGCCTTTTTAAGCTGGGCAGGTTCAGGCCGGTCCTCGGCGTCATAAATGACTATGTATTCCCCGCGGGCAAAGGCTAAGCCGTAATTGCAGGCCTTGGGCTTGGTCTTGGGTTGGGAATTGGGAACGACGATGATGCGGGCAAACGACGGCAGGACCAGTTTTTGAACGGCTTCTAAAGTCTCCCGGTCATCCTCTTCCAATAACAGGAGAACATCCAGTTTGGACTGGGGCCAATCCAGAGCGGCCAGGGAGGCCAGAAACTGGGGTAAGACCCGGGCTTCGCGATACAGGGGGCAGAGGATGGAATAAACAGGCAGATCAGAGTCTTTGAGACGGGCAAGTTCTGGGGGGCTAAAAGAATATTCCGGCGGAGAGCGCAGACTTCTGGTCACCAGGTAGAGATTAAAGAAAATGTCAACAAAATAAATCGCGGTCAGAAGACCCATGAAAACGATGGCGGTGGCCTGAGGGGAGATAAGGAGGCAAATTATGAGAATACAGGCCAAATAGACCAGTGTGGCCTTTTGCCAACCGGAAAAAGTA
>DAHWUD010000019.1 GCA_027331445.1 Candidatus Amesbacteria bacterium | reverse complement strand
GGCCAGGTGGAGGAAGAGACGGGACGAAAGACGGCCGGAGATGTTGTATGTTAACCAGATCAAAGGCCAACGGCCAATCGTTCCCAACCTGGTCTGGGTAGCGGATTTTACCTTTATCAAATACCGGGACAGTTATTTATACCTGGCCACCTTCATGGATCTGTTTACCCGGGAAATTGTGGGCTGGAACTTGAGTCTCAAACACACCCAGTATTTAGTCATCAACGCCTTTATTGACGGCTTCAAAAACACGGGTACTCTACCCAAGCTCGTCCACTCTGACCAGGGAGCCGAATACTGCTCCCGGGACTATCTGAACCTGATTAAGTCGCTTGGAGTAACCATTTCCATGAGTAAGAAAGCCAGCCCTTGGGAGAACGGATATCAGGAATCATTTTTTAACAACTTCAAGACTGACCTGGGTTTGGAGTTTGACCGGTTTGGCTCCCTGGGTGAGCTAGTGGAAGCCATCCACCAGACCATCAGCTACTACAATCAAATGAGAATCCACACTACCCTGAAAATGCCGCCAACTAAATTCAAACTCCGGTATTACCAGAAACTTCAGGCCCGTTTAGAGAAACCGGTCTAAGAAAAGGGATACTTGACACAGAGATTTATTGGCTGTTCGATATACTCAATTAAATATTGAAGAAAATAAAATAAAAAATGCTACGGTTTCCGGCAGTTTAGGAATAGAATCCGTTGATGATAAAAAATTTGATCTAATTGTCTCAAATGTACCCGCCAAGATTGGAGATAATGCTATTACTCAGGAGTTCATTATAAAACCATTTAATAAACTTAATTTAAACGGAGAACTTTGGGTGGTGGTTGTAAATGCTTTAAATCACTTAATTCCTAAGATTGAAGTGTTGCCCAATTTGAGAATGAAAGAAGTCAGAAAACGAAAGGGACATACTGTATACAAAATAAGAAAAATTAATCAGGTTCTGACTTTTTAGGCCATTTCCCATCTTGGGAGTAATAATGGCCTCAAAATAGTAATGGGCTGCGTTCTCAAAGAGAAGGCACTATTGGTAAGACAACGTGCCAGTCCTGATCTAGATGAACGTTCTGCGGGATAGAGCCGTATCCGCCACCTTGCTTTCTTTGGGGTTGATTATTTAGTGATGCGTCAACAAAATAGTCTCCTGGAGTCAAAGAAAAAACTGTCGTGCCAGAAGGGGGGAGAGCCTTTTCTGCAACAACAGTCGCTCCTGGTACTCTACCATTTGCATCACAACAAGCACCTGACCACAGACCTGAATAAACCAATACTTTATTTACGAGCCCGGGTCGTTGTACCGTCACTGTAAGCATATACTTGGGGCTCACGGATTCTGGGGTGAGAGACCGTTTAGGTTGCCGGAAAACAAATAAGAGATAGATGCTAGCTACAATCAGTGAAGTTACTACAAAGGCAATTCCAAATAAAGTAGCGGGGTGCGATTGGGTTTTCTCTTGCATATTTTTGTGTTATAAACTTTCAGGGATAGTATAGAGCATAAAAATAGTATTAGTGAAACGAAGGGCTAATAATGAAAGTACGATCTTCCAAGAGTCATCTGGCTCATGGGTAGCCGAAATATCATTGCCAGACGGCAGCAGGGAAGCATAGGACTGGATGTCGAATATAGTCCCGATACTTCCATGAATGTTTTGGTCGGCAGGATACTTTCAACTATCGGAAGCGACGCCGATGAGGATTCCTAAATCGCACGGTCTGGTAGCCCGCGCTAAATCACCAACTTCCCCCCATCCATAGCCCAACTGCTCACTTTCCCCATCGTCATCCTTACCCCCGCAATCAGCGGCTTTACCGCTTTTGCCTGTTCCAACTTCTTCAAACCGTCGACCAGAAAATGCGCCTTCCCTGTGATAATTAAAGCGTCTAGCACCCCGGTTGTCACTAAACCCAGCACACTTCCCGTCGCCAGGCTTGTCCAGTCATAGTCGCTACCGCCCAATGAAGCAACCACCGCTCCGTAATTTATCGGATTGGTCGCCATCCCCCAGGCAGTCCCGGCCAGACACCCGACCGCCACCGGCACCCAGGGACTCACGTTGCTCGGCAGTTTTTCCTTTGCCAATTCTGCCACCCCCGAAACCACCCCTGAGCTGGAAATACCCCGTGTGTCCAGAGCCGCTTTCTGCAAAGGAATAGTCGCCAGCGTCGTCACCACAAACACCAAACCGCAAACCATCTTTACCGTCCCTGGCGGCAACCGATTAGCTTCCATTCCCGCCAGAAACGTCAGCACCCCGTGCACCGGCAGCGTCACCTTATAACCCTGCTCTACCATAAAACTAACCGCCGCACTCTCTGCCACCGTCAGCTTTTCTGTCCCTGTCACCGCCCCTGTCACTCTCCCACCATCTTACACCCGCTGCCTGATGTCCTAAGGATTTGCCGCCGTCAGCTGACTCCAGGCCTGATGAAACGCCTCACACAGCTGCTGGCTCACCAGGATATACTGTCCGTCCGGTCCCTGGCATTTAACCTGTGGCCCATTATCCGTCGCTGCCGCCGCCGCCTCCACCCCGGAGGCGTCACTGGTTCCGGCCCCCAGTACCTGACCGGCCGCTCCGGTTTCTGTCTTAGCCTGCCACAGATTGACGCCTCCGACGACGAGTACTGCCACCCAGCATAAAATGCCCACCCCCAGCTGCCATCTCTTGCCTCCCGATCCCTGCTTTGGCACGCACCTGTAGGACGTATAAATATTTGCCGGTTCCAGGCTTACATCATAAATTGCCCTGGACCCGGGATCGGACAATACCGTATACGCCCGGTTGATCTGTTCAAATCTGGCCGTCGCCCCTTCCGATTCATTCACGTCCGGATGGTACTTCAGCGCCATCTGCCGGTAAGCCCGCCGGATTTCCTCCCTCCCGGCGCTCCGACCCACCCCCAGCTGCCAATAATAATCCTGCTTCATATCGGAATTTACCGCATTTTAACTTAAGAAACCCGCTTTTGTCTGCTATGATATCAGTTCAGGCTTATGTCAAAAACGAAAATCGCCATTCTCACCGTCTTCTTTCTCCTGGCCCTGAGCGCCATCGGTTATGCCCTTTCCCAATCCGCCTCCCATCCTGTACAATCAGTAGGTATTACTTCAGCTGCCCCCACTCTCATGCCCTCACCCCTCCCCACCGCCGTCGCTCCTCCCGCTATGGAAATTGACCCGGCCAAAACTTATCAGGCCACCCTCCATACCACGGTGGGGGACATCACTATTCAGTTTGATACCAAAAATACCCCTATTACTTCCAACAATTTCATTCACCTGGCCCGATCCGGCTTCTATGATCACACCGTTTTTCACCGCGTCATCAAAGGTTTCATGATCCAGGGCGGGGATCCCAAAGGCGACGGCACCGGCGGTCCCGGCTACCAATTTGCCGATGAATATCTGGGCGGGGATTACACCCGCGGCGCGGTCGCCATGGCCAATTCCGGCCCAAATACCAACGGCAGCCAGTTCTTTATCATGCAACAGGATTATGCCTTGCCCCACGCCTACGTCGTCTTTGCCCACGTCACCTCCGGTCTGGATGTCGTCGACGCCATTGCCTCCGCTCCCGTCACCGCTAACGCTTTCGGCGAAAACTCAAAGCCCCTCACTCCCGTCTCCGTCACTTCAATTTCCGTCACCACCAAATAGGTACATCCTTATAGTATAAAATCAAGCTATGGATAAAGGCGTTCCGCTTACTCCGGACATTCTCACCCAGCTCAAAGACCGCGCCACCCCTTCACCTACTCCCCGGCTGCAGCAGTATTCCAATTCCACTCAGTTTCTGCTGTTTCTGGTCGCCGCCGCCGCCCTCATGCTTTCCACTTTTCCTCTTCTCATCCGGCACAACAACGCCGTCCTGGGCCGACTCAACTCAAATAGTATTATTCCCGCTCTAAACCCCACTCCCACCCCGGATTCCTCCCTCCTGTTCTACCTTCACGACACCCCGTAATTTACCGGGTTTTAAACGATCCCACCATAAAATCGAAAATTCTTGACTCCGTGTCCCCGAAGTCATTAGAGCCCAAAGCATCGATGTAATAATTGACCTGCCCCTGCCTCACCCACGTCATCACACTCCAGTCATACCCGCTGGGCAGATCCTTGTCCTGCCGCAGCACCATCGCCCGGTTTCCCTGCACCATCTTCTCCCCGAATTTCTGCACCAGTCCCGAACTGTCCGTTGCCCCCACAGACGCACTGAGCCACTTATTCCAATCCGCATCCGTAGCTAAATCCTGAGTCGAAGCCGGCTTACTCACCACGGTGACCGAAATTTCGCCGATATTAGTCGCACTGGCACTTGCTGTCGGCGTAAACACCACCCGGTCGTCAAAATTTTGGTTCGCCGCTATTCCCTGCGCCTCCCATCCGGCAGGTATCATGATCGTATAGCCCATTTTCGTATTCGTAAACGGCTCCGTATTCGCTCCCACATCTATTGTCGGCACGGGCGTAATTTTCACCGGTACCGGTGTAGGAATTGGTATCGTCTGCCAACTCCGCCCCCAGCCGCTGCCCTCATACACCGCAAACGCCAGTATCACCAGGATAATCCCTCCTCCGATAATCGTTCTTTTATCCACTCTCAAACTATAACAAGCCCGCTCCGGTTATACAACCGCTCAACTTTCCAATAATTCCTTCAGCGACAAAAGCATTGTTATCCTGGGTCAATATCAAAAACGTTTTCTTATCCCGATCAAACAATTCGTAGGTCAGGATATGATAATTTTCCGGTCGGTCCGCCGCTCTTGATAGGGGACCGAAGTGTGAAACCGACAGCAGTTCCCGGGGCTCGAATCTTAGAACCGCGCCTTTATCTTCATAAGTTTTACCCTGCCACATCCCTTTCCAGACGATCTGACTGCCGACTTTCCAATCGGTCGCTACCTTACTCCCAAACATGTATTTTTCAATTATCTGCGGCTTGGTCAACGCCTCCCACACCCGCTCCACCGGGACATTAATTGAAATCTCCGTTCTGGCCGCAAATTTACTCTTCATTACTTCGGAGCAGGGAAGTTTCTTGTGGTTGAAATTGGAAACCTATCTTTGTGGACGTAAAGGATCATGAACATGCGGATTAGCTTTTAGCTCTTCGTCTGTAAGTTCAGAAACCATCATCATTCCTCTGTCTGGAGTAATAACCATATTGAGAGAAGGAATAAAAATCATTTTCCCTTTGTTTAAAGTCTCCTTGTCAAGTACTCCTTTTGTTGCACAAGCTTTCTAAGCGGGCAGGCTTAGAAACTTAGCTTTGAAGAGGGCTGGTGGCATTTTGAGTTTGGTATGGATCCGATGGTGGTTGTAATAGCTCATGGCCTGGTGAATGGCTTCCACAAACTCGCCCACCGTAGCAAATCGCTCAAACTCGAGGCCCAGATCGGTTTTGAAGTTGT
>DAHWUD010000018.1:4030-6644 GCA_027331445.1 Candidatus Amesbacteria bacterium | reverse complement strand
TCCCATGGTACTACTCGTATGTTGGGACTCGTGCCATTTGACCTGATGGGAACTAGCAGCCTTGGCATGTTAGGATCATCTCGTGATATGCTGTATAGCGCAGCCGTGACCGATCTCGCTAGCGTTATTACATTTGGCGCTGCGGGGACGCTTTGGACGTTGCGGCGTCAATTAATTTCCCTGCAAGGATGACCACTATGGCAACTATCGGAGCAGCTCAGGCCCCAGCTACTATGTCTATGACCGATCTGTATCCTTTTGCCACATTTGCGAAGGGCGCTTCTGCACCCTCGGAGCAGATAGCAAGCGGAAAACAGGGGGGGAATAATGCGAATCCTACCGTTCCCTGGCTCGGTATGGCAGCGGCTTTAATTCTTGTGCGTATTCTGATTAAGGACGCATAGAGAGAGGATTAAAAAATGCAGGCATTTTTCAATAAACAACTTTTCACCGTGGACGGGTTTACTTTAACCGTCTTGGGCGCTATTGCGCTCGTGCTTATCGTATACCTCGCTTTTCTGCGAAAGTGACGGTAAATAATAATGACACCGCTTTTATTGTTATGGTTGGGCGCGGTCATTATTTATCTGATTAACGCGGGGCGTGTAGTGGCTATTCTGGAAGCATTTAAAGCCATAGGACAGCCACACACCCCCCCTGCTAACAACACGGATAATACATCTCAGATGTAAGGACGGCCAAAAATGATAAACGTCTTAATGATCATACTCGGACTTTTAATTATTGTTTTGTCAATCAGCGACCAGTTAAAAAGCTTTACATCGGCTATATCTGGTAAGAGTAACACGGCCTCTAGCGCAAAAGCGGCCTGATTATTATGACTAATTCATTTGGCACCTGGCTTATTGCCTTAGCCATTCTATCTATACCACTATGGATTATAGACAACGACCGGACACGGTATGGTTATGTTTTTGTTGTCTTATTATCCGTTGCAATGGTACATTACCGTGAAATTGTAACGGCTATTAACGACGTTCAAAGCTCAATTGGACAGTAAAAAGGAAAAGCAAAATGAATAACGTTCCTCGTGTAATTGAAGTTACCGCAACCCTGATTATTTTGTATCTCGTGCTAGTTAATTACCAGGGGTTTGCGGCTATTGTATCCGCTATCTCGTCTGGCTATACAGCCTCAGTTAAGGCGCTTCAAGGACGGTCTTAATGAATATTCCTCGGTATGACTCCCCAGTATCATCTATGACGTATGCCACACCGGGCATTAATCCGCGTGTAACTGATGGCTTGGGACGGTCATACGCGGTATATGCCATTGCAGAGGCCAAAACTCACCCAGGTTTTCCACAGTTAATCAGTAGTGTCAACACATACGACCTCGAATTACTTCACACGAACCTTCACCCTATTTATCCATGGAGACCCGGTTATCTATCGTCTAATGTAGTCGTTGACCTGGCCCAAAAAATACCCTCAACTACGGGAGGCTAACATGCCTGATATGACCATACCCGGCACAGATGTTAAAATTCCATCGTGGGGGGTATATGCCATTGGCGCGGTTGGGGTTGGTGTTATCGTTTATGCCACAATGAAGGGGCGTTCTTCTAGCAGTAGTGCATTACAACCCAGCACAGCCGGGATTGATAACGCGCAGCTAGCCCAAAATTTCGATGAATTGCGACAACAGCTGCAAGATTATATTAATACTCAACTAGGCACAGCGACTAACACCGTTTCACCGACCCCCACACCGGCACCCGTCACCGCACCCCCACCGACCCCTATACCTGGCCCTGGACAGCGATTTATACCACCCCCTCAGCCGGGAGGAAGCCCAGGCGCAACCCCTGGCGGTAAATCCGGGGGCAACCCTGGCGCAACCCCTGGCACTTCTGGCGTACCAGGATTGACCGGTAATACTGGCACCCCTGGCTTTTCCGGCGTTGTCATTGGAAGCAATGGGCTACCCCAGGTATTCCACAGGACACATATTAACCCTGGCGCGGAAGGCGATATTACGGCCTATCCGAACGCAGCCTCAGAGACCTACACGGCCAACGGGGTTATACAGACTGGCGGGGGTATCGGTATATCCAGCACACCCGTACACGTTAACCCAGGCGCGGAAGGCGTGATTATTAAACAGGCACCGGCACCGCACCCGACCTATCAGCCACCACCCCCTCAATCGACCATATACACACACCAGACAAAACCACCGGAACCGGCAAAAAAGACGGCCATACCCAGGACGCCAAAACCGGCTTATAAGGCACCCCCCCCTCAATCAACGGCCTACACGCACCAGACAAAACCCCCTGTTAGCATTGCGTCGGCCCGTACAAACCGGGGGGCGCGGGGCTACTATGGCGGCGATGAAACGGCTATTAACCCGGTAGGTATGAGTATGCTGGCGGGACAAACCGCAACTTTACCCGATATATCATCTTTGAACGGCGATTTATCCATTTTGCGGGTTATGCTACCCTCAGACCCTCAATACCCACCCATCATTGTTAGGAGCAAGTAACCATGGCGGGAACCGATCCAGGCATTAAACCTAGTGTAACTAATAAACCACCTACCGCCACCACAGACACAACAGGCGCAACGGGGATGGCTACAACGGCCAA
>DAHWUD010000018.1:2247-3932 GCA_027331445.1 Candidatus Amesbacteria bacterium | reverse complement strand
TTAAACCTAGTGTAACTAATAAACCACCTACCGCCACCACAGACACAACAGGCGCAACGGGGATGGCTACAACGGCCAGTAAGGACAACTGGACTTGGGTTACAAACACTAAGACCTATTACAAACCGAACGAATTTACCGCAGGACACCAGGCAATAGACATAGAAGCGACTCTTGGATCGCCGGTCTATGCACCGACCGGGGCAAAAGTCGTTTATGCAGGGACGGCACAGGGAATTAATGCAACCCCCAACGGGGGTTTTGGCACTATGATCACTTTATTGACCCAGGACGGGTACTATACCACTTTTGGACACCTATCGAAGCTCAACGTTAAAACAGGTCAGACAGTAACACAGGGACAACTAATCGGATTAACGGGTAGTACGGGCAATTCAACAGGCCCCCATTTGCATTTTCAGATTATGGATTCTAAGGGTCTACACTATAACCCGTTAACGTGGTTTTCTTCCACATTTAACGGCACGGCCCCTATATCAGCCGGACAGATAACTAATCCTCCTAGTAACAATATCACTACTACCTCAACCGGCACCACCTCGACCGCAAGCACCACCACCACACCGACCAGCACCACATTAATAACGGACGCGGCCACCGGGAACGCGCCTGACTTGTTAGGATACCTGGCGCAACAAGCGGGTAATAAAATATCAACGGCGTCCTCTAGCGCAGCTTCAAGCGCGGGTAATGTCATAGGGGAAGTTATTAAAGGGGGAGCAAAACAATTATTTGGGGCAAATTATGTAACTAATCTAATTGGCCTGTTACTAGGCGTTATTCTCGTGGTAGTCGGCTTGTGGGGCGTTATTAACTCAGAGACGGTTAAAACCGCAATGTCCGACGTTAAAAGCATCGTTGGAAGCGTTGCGGAAGCGGGAGCAATGGCGGGGGCATGATGTTATACACCACAACGTTAACCACACCCCCAGGCACCCCCAACTATGCACCCGTTCAGGCCATCATACGGCCTACGTCTAGGCACATGATCAGAGCGGTTATCCAATTCCCACCCGGAACCCTTGGCTCGGTCTACGCGCGGGTACTAGATTATGGTATGCAATTAATCCCTTTAGCGGGTTGGGTTAATAATGACATGGATATATTTACGGATAGATGGTTATCTAACCCCCCTTATATTGTATTCGAGACCTACTCCCTGGCGCGGGACTGGCCTCATACAATCACTTTACAGCTTGATTTAATATGAGGCATATACATGGCTATTAACATTGTTAACTTGACTATTCCACCTAACACGCCGAATACTAATCCGGTCACCGTGGAGGTATCATTATCACAACCCTATATCCGGCACATTACAGCTCAGACAGCAGCGGCCAACGTGGGATTTATAAGTTTTCAAATCACGTCTGAAAATATGATCCTGGCTCCCTCGCTTGGGATAGGTTTATCGGCCTGGATAGCATTACAATCCCAATCCTTGGACTGGCTACAATTTTATCGGTTGTCTGGCCCTCCCTATCGAATCCAGGTATCAGCCTACAATACTAACACGGTAAGCGGTACGTTATCCCTGGCAATAGAGACAGACCACTTCGAATGGCTACCGGTTAATGTAATGAACGTCTCGACCCACACGCAGCCCCAACAACTACGGGGAGACCCTAGCAAGAGCGAACAGCTAGAACCATGACACCCAC
>DAHWUD010000018.1:0-2148 GCA_027331445.1 Candidatus Amesbacteria bacterium | reverse complement strand
GATGAACCTTGAGGAACCATGAAAACCTTAACTGTAAAAATTCACACCTATCACACCCTTAAAATCGATGAAATTTCGGACAGTAAACATAAACGGTTTTATTTTAACCGTAAAGTTTACCCGACCCTGGCAGCGGCAAGAGCAGCGGTCAGGGCGTGGGAAGATAGACAGATTAAGCGAGATAAACCAAAAGGATGGTAAAGATGGCGAGTAAATATAAAATTTATAAACCCTATAAAGGGGTTGTTATCGTTCGATGGGAGGACGGCACTTACCGGGCTAATATGTATAGCCCTACGCCGACCTTGCAGAGTATGAAAAACCAGATTAACCGGGATATAGAAGCACACCGGCCAAAGAAGAAGAAAACTTACCCTAAGAGAAAAGCGCGGTAACCATGGCCCCAACAGCCCGACCTAAAAAAATGATAGGCGAACGTGAGAAGTTTATCCGGGGGATGATTAAAAATAAATCGTCTCGATGGGGTAACTTTGAATGGGAAAATACAGGCACTAAATCAAAGAAAGTAATCTATCACGGCTACCAGGTATTTTACTCGCTAACGTCTAGCGGAAGAATGTCCAAAGTATATGTATTTGGCCCGAACGGGTATAAGGGGAATTTTGCTAGTCTCGCGTCCGCAAAAAAAGAGATTAATCGGCTAACAGGCACTAAGGAACCTGGATACAGGATGATAAGGAAGATAAAATGAGTAAACAGGTATTAACGGCATTAAGTGATAGCGTCTTTTCCCTGGCCCTTCTGGTAGTTGGTCATTTTTACCCGACCCAGGCAGATTTTATGCACCAGGTCATTCTAGCTATTCAACCCCTGGCAGCGGCCCTTATTCTGGATTACACCTCGCAGAGTCACGCGGCCCGGATAGCAGCCAACTATGACGCAAAACAATCAATTACTAAATGACCATGACCTTCTAGTACAGATTGATACCCGATTGGATGAATTATGCCAACAGCTATCGCGGAATGAGCTTGAACATAGGCAATTCACGGACTCAATCCGAAACCTGGATAGATGGGTGTCTGGCGCAACGGTTAAAATCAATATCATTGTTGGGCTTATATCCATCGTGACGGCCTCAACGATGACCCTGTTAATAGACTTAATTTCCAGAGGAATTAAATTCCCATGATTATTATTTACGGCGTAGACAGCACCGGGGTTATCCGGCCTATTCTGGTAACCAGCACCGGGGCAATTATAGCAAGGACGGCATGACGGACAAAGCCATTCTACACGGGGTAGACAGCACCGGGGTTATCCGGCCTGTTAATGTATTCTCGGATGGCTCCCTGTTAATCAGCCTTCCACCTATCAGCACCGACCCAGTTAATAACCGGGTAGGTATTAATAATCCGGCACCTGGCTATACCCTGGATATATCAGGCACCATGTTAACCAGTTCTCAAGCAGGTATAGGATATGGATCGTCATCCCTGTCGGTATGGGATACATTGTTGTTAGGCGAACGTCCTGTATTGGATGGCGTGGCAAGTTTACGCCTATCACCCATTAATACAACAGGACGCGGCTTTAAAATAGATGTAACCGATCCAGGCACAACTAGTTATTACCTAAGTATATTTGATCAGGTAGTCGGTACTATTAGGCTTACAATAGACAGCTCAGGGGATATATATTCCGAAAAAGGGACGTGGACGCCTACCTGGACGGGGTTGACCGTGACGGGGACACCTATTTATACCGGGACTTACCGCACTGTCGGGAGTCTTTTATTTTGGAGTGTAACTATTAACCCCAACGGAGGCACAACCGCATCTGCTGGCGGTAACGGTACCTACATCAATAACCTTCCCTTTTCACCTAGCCAATCCGGTACGGGAATCTGGACTAACATTGCTAATGGCGGATCAGGCGGTACGTGCAGCGTTTGGGGTAACCACACTAATATTTATGTACCGGCCTGGGCTGCATCAGGCGGGTGGTGGTTAGGCAATGGGCTTGTTGAATTATAGAGATAGGTCACGCCAACGTTATACACGTCCGACCTTCCAACCCTGTACATAACATTGGCTTGTTGCATGTAGCCTATAGCGGTCGCCAGACCCCCACCTGTGGGGGGTACCCCCCCTAAAAGAAGCACTACCCCCCACCCACACCCACCCG
>DAHWUD010000017.1:7244-7503 GCA_027331445.1 Candidatus Amesbacteria bacterium | reverse complement strand
GGTGTTAACGGTCAAACAGGTCCAACCGGGTCAACCGGTGTAACCGGTCCTGCCGGTGCGACCGGGGTGACCGGACCAACGGGTGCAAGCGGAGTTACCGGACCAACTGGTAGTACCGGTGTTGCCGGTTCAACCGGAGCGACTGGTGCTAATGGCATCGCCGGACCGACAGGAGCGAGCGGATTAACTGGACAAACAGGACCGACAGGAGCGACTGGAGTTATCGGTGCAACTGGTAGTACCGGTGTTGCCGGTTCAA
>DAHWUD010000017.1:0-7145 GCA_027331445.1 Candidatus Amesbacteria bacterium | reverse complement strand
ACCGGTGCAACCGGAAGTATTGGGCCAACGGGTGCAACCGGTAGTCAAGGAACAACCGGAGCCAGTGGTGTTGCCGGTCCAACGGGAGCAACCGGAGTTAACGGTTCAACCGGAGCGACTGGTGTCAATGGTGCAACCGGTCCAACAGGAGCGACTGGTGTCAATGGACAAACAGGACCAACCGGGTCAACCGGTGTAACCGGTCCTGCCGGTGCGACCGGGGTGACCGGACCAACGGGTGCCACTGGTAGTAATGGCGCAACTGGTCCGACAGGAGCGAGCGGATTAACTGGCCAAACCGGACCGACCGGTAGTACCGGTGTTGCCGGTTCAACCGGAGCAACCGGAAGTATTGGGCCAACGGGTGCAACCGGTAGTCAAGGAACAACCGGAGCCAGTGGTGTTGCCGGTTCAACCGGAGCAACCGGAGTTGCCGGACCTACCGGCGCGACCGGGGTGACCGGACCAACGGGTGCTACTGGTAGTAATGGCGCAACCGGACCAACGGGAGCAAGCGGAGTTACCGGTCCAACGGGTGCAACCGGAGTTAATGGTGCAACCGGTCCGACAGGAGCCACTGGTGTTAACGGTCAAACAGGTCCAACCGGTGCAACAGGTATAACAGGACCAACAGGAGCTACGGGAGTAACCGGACCGACCGGAGCAACCGGTGTTAATGGTGCAACCGGACCGACCGGAGCAAGCGGTGTTAACGGTCAAACTGGTCCAACCGGAGCCAGTGGTGTTACGGGTCCAACAGGCGCTACAGGCGTTACGGGTCCGACCGGAAGTACGGGCGTAGCTGGACCGACCGGTGCCACTGGTAGTAATGGTGCCACGGGTGCAACCGGTAGTCAAGGAACAACCGGAGCGACTGGTGTCAATGGCGTCACCGGTCCAACAGGCGCTACAGGAGTCACCGGTCCTACCGGAGCCACCGGTGTTACAGGACCAACAGGAGCGACAGGAGTCACTGGTCCAACAGGAGCTACTGGTGTAACCGGTCCGACAGGTGCTACTGGGGTTACGGGACCAACTGGGGCCACTGGTGCCAATGGAGCAACCGGTGCGACTGGAGTAACAGGACCTACCGGAGCGACAGGCGTTACTGGCCCCACAGGCGCTACAGGAGTAACCGGTCCAACTGGTGCGACAGGCGCCAATGGAGCAACCGGAGCAACAGGAAGTCAAGGAACAACTGGCGCAACAGGAGTAACGGGACCCACGGGAGCAACGGGCGTGACAGGACCAACTGGTGCAACAGGATTAACTGGACAAACAGGACCGACAGGAGCGACTGGAGTTGTCGGTGTGACTGGTAGTACCGGTGTTGCCGGTCCAACGGGAGCAACCGGAGTTAACGGAGCAACCGGTCCGACAGGAGCCACTGGTGTTAACGGTCAAACAGGTCCAACCGGGTCAACCGGTGTAACCGGTCCTGCCGGTGCGACCGGGGTGACCGGACCAACGGGTGCAAGCGGAGTTACTGGCCCCACTGGTGCAACCGGTGCTAATGGTGCCACTGGTCCAACTGGGGCCACTGGTGCCAATGGTTCAACCGGAGCGACTGGTCTTACCGGACAAACAGGACCAACAGGAGCAACCGGTGCCAATGGTCAAACAGGACCAACTGGTGCCACTGGGGTGACTGGACCTGCTGGCGCTACAGGCGTGAATGGTCCGACGGGAGCAACCGGAAGTGTCGGTCCGACGGGAGCGACCGGCCCTTCGGCTTCTTTACAATCTGCCTATAATGCTGGAAGTTCCATAATAACGGCTGCCAGTCCTGGAAATATAGTCTTTACCGATATTGCCGGAACACAGTTTGTTGTTAATATGAATACCTCGACTGCTCCGACTACCAGCATGATGAATATTATTAATACCGGATCAAGTCAAGGAGCAGCCACGACTGGTGTTAATGGTCTTCAAGTAGATTTCGCCAATGCCGGAAGCTCGGTCATAGACAATTCAGGTCTTCGAGTCAATATGACTTCAAATAATAATACGGCCGGCACAACGCTCGAGGGGATAAATATAGGAAATGTTGCCGGGCAAACCAATGCAGTTGAAACAGGTTTACAGATAGGCACGGGTTGGGATTATGGTTTGGCAATAGGAGACGCAACAAATTATATCCGTCTTAATTCCACCGGCGCTCCAAGCTATGGCGGTACAGCCAGACCGTTTAGACAAATGGTTCTATCGGCGGAATATCCGGGAGCTTCTTTGACCGCTAAATATGGAGCGGGAACAGACACTGCCATCACCGGCACAATGACTTCGGACGCAACAGCTTCGGCGACAATTGTAACAACGCATTATTCCTGGTCATCAAGCACTGCCAGTCCATTGCAAAGCTACACCGTAGCAGTGAAAGTTGCATTACCGCAAAACTTTAGCGCTTGGTGTTCGGCCAGTATTACCGCCTGCGGAAGCAATACGAATGCAATCGTTGTTAACTATAACACTCTTGCCCTTGAAAGCAGTAATAACGATCTTAATGTGTATATTTACAATAGTTCAAATCAATCAGTTTATTCTACAACCGGCAATGTTGTCGGATCGTTGGACGGATGGGGTACCGTTGGAATATCCAGTACGAATTTGGGCGGAACAAATACCTGGAATACTGCCGGTCAATCGGCAATTATTTTCCTTCGCATGCAGGCTATGAATAATTACCATGTTCTTGTTGGTGATATTGTCTTGAACTATGTAAGTAACAATTAATATAGGATTTTTCTTTCTATGAAAGAATTTTTAAAGGTGTGGCGAAAATATACGATCGTATTTTTATTAACTATAAACTTATTTATCCCGCCGACAATAAATACTTTAGTTTTTGCTCAAGACGCGAGTTCATCGGCGTCTACGACTGGCAATATAACTCCAACAGTTTCGCCGACACCAAACCTTACGCCTTCAATAAGCACCAAAGTTATTCAAGAAGCGACCGCGCCTGCGACTCTCACTCCGCCACCAACCTTAATACCGACGATTATTCCAACAGTTACTCCGACTTCCACTCCCGAGGTTACGCCACCATCCTTGCCTTTGGATTTAAATCCGGTGACCACAAATTCAGCGACTCTTCAACCTCCGCCCAAAGTTGACCCTCTACCAAAAAAGGACTTTCGTGCCAACGAGTCGGTTCAGCTCACCTTGGAAAACACCGATGCCAGTGAGATTCGGATGATTCTTATCAACAGCCGTAATGAAGAGGTACCGGTAATTTTTGACGAACAAAAAACTAACTCACTGACTATTTTAACCATTAAACCACCGCCTGATTTTAGGCCGGGAAAATATATCTTAAGAATTGTTGACCGGAACGGCCAGGTGACAGAACAAGATTTTACCTGGGGCGTATTGGCAATTAATACCAATAAATCAATCTATTTACCCAATAAACAAGCCAAACTGGCAATGGCCGTTCTTGACGAAACCGGCAGAATGGTTTGCGATGCAAAACTGGAGCTCAAGATTCAGAACTCGGATCTGGGGATAAACGATTTGTTGTCCAGCGCCAATGGCCAGATTATTGTAAATCCCGAATGCGGATCTTATTCCATGACAGAAAGACCGGACTATGAAGCCAGTTATCAAACCAAAGGAGCCGGAGTATATACGATGACTCTTACGGCCCAGACAAAAAATGGGACCTACACAATAACCGATTCATTTGAGGTAAGAAATGCGGTGAATTTTGATGTTGAAAGAGTCGGCCCCACCAGAACCTATGCGCCACTGAAATACCATATGGGTTTTAATATCAAATTTAATCAGGATTTTTCCGGACAGATCATAGAGACTGTTCCCGATAGTTTTACCACTTTTCCAGATGAAAAAATCCCCTATGATGATATTAAAATCGTTAACAATAACAGCGAAAAAACTTCTTTATCAACGATCAATCTTAGCTATCCCTATTCAGGCAATCATACAATAACACAGGGGTTTGGAGTCACGGAAACAGATCCCTTAATGAAAGCCAAATACGATAAATATGGTTTAATCGGTCATGACGGGATAGATTTTGATATGCCCGACGGTACGCCGGTCCTTTCCGCCGACTCCGGGAAAGTAATCCTGGCCCAGGATTGGGATTATGGAAAGACGGTGATTATTAAACACAGCTGGGGCCAGAGTTATTATGGACACTTAAGCCAATTCGATGTACAGGCGGGCGATGAAGTTGAGAAAGGCCAGAAAATTGGATTATCAGGACACAGCGGTCTTGCAACCGGACCGCATCTTCATTTTGGCATTCGCCTCAACCGCTACAATCTGCAAAACGGATATTTCGGCAAGGTTGACCCGCTGCCCTTCTTGGGGAAATCCGCCGTTATCGGTAATTTTTCAGTAAAACAATTGAACTGGAAAATAAAGGCCAAGTCCGGCGACTCGATCACTTTGGGATACTATTTTACGACGCCAACCATCAGTCCCGAGTTTTACCTTTTAGGCCCGCTGGTTATGACTGACGGCAATTCTTCGCCGGCGGTTTTTAACGAGTTTCGCCAGTGGCAGATTGCGGTTGACTCGACAAATTTTATAACTGCCGGTACCAGTTGGACTGTGCCGACAGACTGGAATAGCAACAACAACTTTATTGAGGTTATCGGTGGCGGCGGCGGAGGAGATGCCGGAACAGCGGCCAAAGGTCCGGGCGGCGGCGGCGGCGGGGGCGGCGCCTATTCCAAGGCGACAAATGTAACACTGTCGGCCGGTGCTTCTGTCACTGTCGCCGTTGGCGCGGCTGGCGGTGCCGCCACCGCCGGTGGAGACACATACGTATGCAATTCCACCAGTAACTGTACAAGCATTACCGGTACCGCCGTGGTTGTCGGAGCCAAAGGCGGCGGCGGCGCATCTGGGGCAACTCTCGGTACAGGCGGTTTGGCAACCGGCGGCAAAGGCGGTACAACAGTCAATGGTGGGGATGGTGGTAGCGGAGCTACGCCAACTTCTGCCAACTCCGGCGGAGGCGGGGGCGGGGGCGGCGGAGCCGGCGGTTGCGGTGCATCAAGCTGTGCTTCCGGAAGTCCGGGCGCCGCCGGTTCGGCTGCCGCCTCGGGAAGCAACACCGCCGGCGGCAATGGCGGCCAGGGCGATGGAACATTCGGTGGAACTTATGGGGCTGGGGGCGCGATTAATGTGGCCGGCGGCGCGGGAACGGCCGGGACCGAATGGGATATCAGTCACGGATCAGGCGGGGGCGGGGGCGGGGGCGGCGGGGGCGGCAACGGCTTAGCCGGCCAAAGCGGGGGCGGCGGCGCAGCCTACGGTGCCGGCGGGGGCGGCGGGGGCGGCGGCGGAAAAAATGGAAGCGGCGGACCGGGAGTGGCCGGAAACGGAGGGATAATCGTATACACCTATACGCCCACGGCAACCGGGCCGACCCTTGATCAGCTTTTACGTCATGGAGAGTGGTTTAACTCCTCCGGCGTCAGGCAGCCATTTACCTTTTGACAGCCAACTATGATTGGTTTATCATACAGATATGAATAAATATAGAAGACTGTTGGGTGAAATTAATTGGAAGAAGGCCGGATTATTACTGTTTATTTTATTATTAATAATCACTTCGGTTATATTTTTCTTTAAATATCAAAAAGCCCAACAGGCCTTAACCAATCTCCAGATACCTCAACAGGTTAAACAAGAAAGCGCTAAACAGTTAATAGACGAGGTTGGTAAATTAATTGTTTTACCAAAAGAGGACCCAACGATTGCTACCGTTACGGACATAACAAAGCTTAAGAATCAGCCGTTTTTTGCCCAGGCAAAAAACGGTGACAAAGTCCTTCTTTACACAAATGCTAAAAAAGCGATTCTTTATCGGCCGTCGATAGGAAGAATAATCGCTGTCGAGCCGATTAGTTTTGCCAGTACGCCAGTGGCAACCGGAGCGGCAAAAATAACCCCATACCCGACCAATTCTGCAACCCAAAGTCCGACTATAAATAAATAACTTTGGTAAGTAACTAAAATTTACATCCCTAATTCCGGAGCAATTGCTTTCATCGAATTAAGACAAACTTCGACGAATTTTTCTACCGGCAGATTTAAACCTTCGGGATTGGTGCACATTTTGATTTCTTCCCGACGCGTACCGGCGGCAAAACGCGGCTGATGCAATAAACGCTTCATTACTGAAGATAATTTAACGTCCGCCAGTTTTTTACTTGGAAGAATCAGGGCGACGGCAACAATTAATCCGGTCAAGCTGTCGGCGCAAAATATCGCCCAGTCGGCTTTAGTTTCCTGTTTCTGGCCGGTAATGGCCGGGGCGTGGGCTTTGACGATATGATGAACATTTTCCGGCAACGATAAACCGTATTGTTGCAGGGCTTCTAATGTTTTGGTGGGGTGAAACGGTTTGTATTCACCGGCATAATCAATATCGTGGACCAGACCGGCCAGCAGCCATTCTTCCTTCGACGGTTCGTTTGCTCCCAATAAATTATTGGCCGCAAAATAATCGTATAAACCGGCCATGCATGCCTCTAAAGCAAGCGAATGTTTATAAATATTCGGTTCGAGCTGTTTTTGGACAGCGAAAGCGTATTTATCGCGGCCGGGATAAAAAAACATATGTCTATAATTTTACTACAGTATTTTATATCTTCGTAGTATAATAGCGCATGGCTGAAGCGATTTTTTCCCGGCATTTGGATTCTTCCCTACCGCCGCAGCGTACCCCTTTCTTGGATGAAATTGACCGGCTGGCCGTTTTTCCCTACCTGTTACCCGCCAATAACCTTAGACAGCTGGCAGGCCTATTGCCGAATATCATTAAAAAATCGGCCGGGACAATTGTTGCCCCCGACGATTTTAATCCTCATCAGGCAACGATTGCTTTTAATTCGATTGATAAAAATAACGCCGCGCTGAAATTAGAAGCCCGGGCCGCCAATAGCATTATCACCGCCAGTTTCTGTCTGGAAAATATCGACGGAAAACGGACGGTGGCAGTCAAAAATATTGCTCTCGAAAATTTTGGGATCGTTTCGCCTGTTGCCAAATATGTGTTGAAGAGCTTGCCAAGAATAATTACGGACGCCATGAATATGTCACTGGAGCATACCAAAATAACCGGTATGGAGGTCGGTCCCGATGGTTTATTGTTTTGGGGCGAG
>DAHWUD010000016.1 GCA_027331445.1 Candidatus Amesbacteria bacterium | reverse complement strand
TCATTACGCATACCCATTTCACCTGAAAGGGGGTGAGCTATGTGAGCAAAAGCAAAATTCTGGCTACCGGCGCTGCTGTCGTTTCCGCTTTAGCGGTCACCCCGGCTTCAGTTTTGGCCCAAGGCAACGTTAATATAGGTCTTCCTTCAACCAGTCAGTTCGTCTCTGTTTCTGCTTGGACTCCTACCCGTTTGGTGGGGGCCATCATTAACTTAGTCTTAGTCATTGCTGGTTTGGTCGCTTTCTTCTTCCTGCTTCTGGGCGGTCTGCAATGGATCCTGGCCGGAGGCGACAAGGAGGGCACCGAAAAAGCCCGAAAACGTATTACAGCGGCCTTAATCGGCCTGGTCGTCGTCTTCTCGGCTTACGCCATCATTGTCCTGGCTGGAAACTTCCTGGGAGTCAACCTCCTCAGTTTCAACATTTCCAACGTCTAATCCGTGGGTCTTGTTCAGCCGAATCACCCCGCCCTGGCGGGGTGATTTTTTTCCTCAGCTTGTATATAATCAGTTCATTATGCATACCCATCTGCCTCTGAAAGAGGGTGACTGATGTGACGAAAACTAAAATTCTCACTGTTAGTGCTGCTGTCGTTTCCGCTCTGGTCATCACCCCTGCTCCCGTTTTGGCCCAAAACACCGTCAACCTTGTCCTTACTAATGGCCAATTTCTTAACGTAGCTAGCTGGAACGCTACCAGACTTGCTCAGGCCGCCATCAATCTTATTTTGGTCCTGGCCGGTCTCGTCGCTTTCTTCTTCCTGCTTCTGGGCGGTCTGCAATGGATCCTGGCCGGAGGTGACAAGGAGGCTACTGAAAAAGCCCGAAGACGCATTACCGCGGCCCTCATCGGCCTAGTTATCGTCTTCGCTGTTTACGCCCTCGTGGCCTTTGCCGGCGACTTCCTGGGTGTCACCCTCAACAACTTCACCATTTCCAACGTTTAAAAAAGTCCTGGCTCATTTTTACACCCCGCTCCGGCGGGGTGCTTTTTGCCCCCCTTGCCTTTTTAAACCTCCTGTAGATATAATTAGCCAGCTTACATGACCAAAAAACAAATTCTCACTACCGGCGCCGCTGTCGTTTCCGCTTTAGCGGTCACCCCGGCTTCAGTTTTGGCCCAAAACACCGTCAACCTCGGACTGCCTACTAATAGCCAATTCGGCAGCGTCTCCACCTGGAATGCTACCCGCTTAGCCCAAGCCGCCATCAATCTTATTTTGGTCCTGGCCGGTCTCGTCGCTTTCTTCTTCCTGCTTCTGGGCGGTCTGCAATGGATCCTGGCCGGAGGTGACAAGGAGGCTACTGAAAAAGCCCGAAGACGCATTACCGCGGCCCTCATCGGCCTAGTTATCGTCTTCGCTGTTTACGCCATTGTCGCCTTTGCCGGCAACTTCCTGGGTGTCACCCTCAACAACTTCACCATTTCCAACGTATGATTTTCCACGGACTCCGCTACGCTTCGCCCGTGGTTTCATCTCCGAGTACGAGCTCCGCCCGACCCCTGTCCTGCTCTTCCTGGTTGGAAATATAGTTTCTCACGATCCTCTCGTTTGTCCCCACGGCGGGTACGAAATACCCCACCGACCACACTTCCTGTCTCGGCGTAGATACTCAAACTCCTTTCTCAATATTCGCGCCGTGTTGGCTTTTATATCCCCGACTACCTTTGGTACTGCATACTTGGACAGTATTTCTAAAAGAGCCTGGATATGGTCTTCCAGCACACTGCGCTCCAGAACACGTACATCTGGATACTTTTCGGCTAGATATGAGTCCATCACTTTCTCAAAGTAAGTATCCATTCCCTTCACTAATATATGATCCCGATACTTTGGTATCCAGATGACACGATACCTGGTTTTGTAGACTGTCTGCGCCTGAACCCGAAACTTCACTCTTATATCCTACCAGAGCCGTCCAAAGGCAGGACTCCACCCCCGGGTTCCGCTTCGCTCCACCTGGGGGTTTAAGTAAGGAGATTACTAAGACCCACCCTTCTCTTTGTTTCTCCCTCATCTCTCCTCTTTGCTATATAATCAACTCATTACGCATACCCATTTCACCTGAAAGGGGGTGAGCTATGTGAGCAAAAGCAAAATTCTGGCTACCGGCGCTGCTGTCGTTTCCGCTTTAGCGGTCACCCCGGCTTCAGTTTTGGCCCAAGGTACAATCCAGGTTAATGTCCTCCCCGGTGCCTCTCAATTCAACTCCGTGGTCGCTTGGACTCCTACCCGTTTGGTGGGGGCCATCATTAACTTAGTCTTAGTCATTGCTGGTTTGGTCGCTTTCTTCTTCCTGCTTCTGGGCGGTCTGCAATGGATCCTGGCCGGAGGCGACAAGGAGGGCACCGAAAAAGCCCGAAAACGTATTACAGCGGCCTTAATCGGCCTGGTCGTCGTCTTCTCGGCTTACGCCATCATTGTCCTGGCTGGAAACTTCCTGGGAGTCAACCTCCTCAGTTTCAACATTTCCAACGTCTAATCCGGACACCAAAGCCAAAAAACCATCCTCAAACCGGGTGGTTTTTTGTGCTAATATTTACTCATGTACAAGGTTGCAAGTATAGGGGATTTCAATTCGGTCTTCGCTTCATTCATTTCCTCCGCCATCGCCCTGGTGGGCTTAGCCTCCATTATCATGATCGTCATCGGCGGTCTCAAACTTTTAACCGCCGGGGCCGACAAAGAAGCCGCTGCTTCCGCCCAGCATACTCTCACCTACGCCATTATTGGTCTCATTGTCACCATCTCCGCCTGGATCATTTTGAGCCTTACGGGCACTTTCCTTGGCCTCGACTTCTTCAACTTCAGTGCCACCCTCCCCTCCTGACTTTTTCTACCTGATACAATAAGCTTATGTCCCGCCCTCTGGTTTTTTTATCCGCTCTGACAGCCTCCGTTCTCCTGCTTTTTTATTCATCTTCCTTTAATTTTGCTCAAGCCGCCACCACTCCTCAACCCACTCCCTTCCCTTCCCCTATCTTTCCTTCTCCTCCCTACACCCCGCCCTTAAACCCCAAAGATTGGCCCTGCGACCACACTAACCTCCCCAGTTTTCACCCCCTGCGTCCCTATCCCGCCAGCCCCTGCGATCCCCTCATTCCCCTCAAAGTTCCCGAAGCCAAAAACGCTCCCCCCAACGACCTTTATCTCTCTTTCCAGTGTAGTCCCAGCGCCATTGCCCAAGCCGCTTACACCGTCTCCGATGTCGTAAATTATGACTCACTGCCTGCTTTTCCCGGCATCTCTCAGGCTATCCCCGACACCATGTACAGCTGTCCCACCGCCCCTGTCGGCGATGTCTGCTTTGTTCACAACTTCACCTTCAACGTTGCCCTCACATATTCCGCCTCCCAGTTCCCCATCCTCGGCAACACTCAGTATTATCTTTTAGACCAGGACATGGTCAACAACTATCTTGACTCATATCTCAATGGCACTCTCCAGCAAGCCGACCCGGTTTCTCCCGACACCAATAATCTTACCTATCGCCTGGAAAACTTTTCCGGCCCTGTCAAAAAACTTCTCTCCTACGCTACTCAGCAGGCCCTTCGCCAGACTTTAATTGGCGGCCCTGCCGGCTCCCGATACCACAACTACATCATCAAGGCCGACGGCAGCATCCATCTTACCGCAGATAAGTCCACTTCTGTAAATGTTCCTTTCGCTTCTCAGGAAGATATCACCAGCGAGGTCACCGTCGCCGTCCCCTCTGCCCAGCCCCCCCAACTGGACGGCTACGTCGTCCCCGGCACTGTTCGTGTCAATATCAATTCTCCTTCCGATTCCCGTCTCTATTTTCCCCACCTGCGTGATGCCAACGCCCTCTCCGACATCCTGGCCAGCCTTTCCCGTCCCGCCGCCATCTATGACCACTCTCCCTTAAGCCCGGTTTCCGCTACCTCCAAAGCTCTGGTCTCCCAGAGTATCCCTGTTCACCAGGGCATAAACGACAATACCATTATTGACCCCAACAACCCTTCCAACCACCAGCCGGTTTACGACTATCTCACCCACCAAAATACTCGCAATACTGAAGTCCTTGAAGGCAAACCCGCCCCCAAGCCCCTGTACGCTTCCGACCCCCTATGTAATATGGGTATCGGCCCCACCGAAGGTGACAATCTGGTCGGCAACACCATCAACACCGCCCTCTCTTTTGAAATGTACTTTCGCTATACCCCCCAGCTTGATGTCTCCAGTAACTGCCAATACATTACCTCCACTACCTGCGCCCAGACCCCCTGTGCCGGATTCATGGGCAGCAACGGCACCAACGCCCAATGTTGGGCCAATGGCACCAAAGAACAACGTTGTTGTTTTGGCAACTGCCCCCCCGAACCTCCCGGCAGTTGTGCCCCTAATTACCAAACCACTAATGGTAGTTGCAGTTATATCAATATCCTGATAGGTCAAACCTGGTCCCAATTCTGTGCCGGCTACTATAACACCGCTTCCTGCCTCAATCCTCCTAACTACTCTTCCTTCATTGGCTGTTGCCACTACTATTATCCCAATACCTACTGCCCCGCCTGGCCCACCAAGGATCTCACTGCCCAAGGCAGCATCGCTGTTTATACCAAAACCCCCTTAGTGGAAAGAATTTACAGCACCTTGGTCGCCAGCGCTTCCTCCATCCTGCACCGTTTTGCTCCCTACTCACTTTCCAATGGCACTGGCCCCCTTAAGTTTGAATCCGGCCGGGCCGCTCTCCCCGGCGCTACTTCCGCCCAATACGACGTCACCACCAACGATCCCCTAGCCCGCAGCCCCCGAAACGGAGGTCTTCCGCAGTTGTATTTTGCCGACGTGGGCAGCCTCTTCAACCATTTCCTGGGTAATGGCGGCATCACCGACGATCTTAATCTTCAGTGTTTTCTCCGCCCCAAAGGCTCATGCGCCACCCCGGCCGGCCTCTGCTCCGGTCCTACTACTCTCAACCCCACCGGGTCCTGCCGGCTTTGTGGTCTCGACAACTGGTCCACCTTTGCCGACGGCACCGCCAGCGGCCCGATACCCCCGACTCTGGTCAAGCTTCTCGAAGTTCTGGGCGACAAGTTTCATGTCCCGCCCGCCTTAATCCTGTCCACCATGTGGCACGAAGGCGCCTTCTCCCCCACCAGCCACGCCCCGACCTTCTTGGGCGGACCCTACCAATGGACCGAAGCCAACGTCGAAAATTGGGTTAACTGCGGCGTCCCTCTTCCCAACTGTCCCTCCCAGGACGTTACCTGGTCTCTCTGCGGCAACGTCAATACCTCCGGAGATTGTGTCAAGGGCGTCATTGGCACCGGCCAGATTCCGGGCTGGTTCTGGGGCTACGGCGGACCCAGCGATCCCTGGGCCGCCGTCCTGAAAATTGACCCCTCCCGCACCAGAGACACCATCAACCCCTGTAACCTCCTGGACAGTCTGGCCGGCACCGCCCAAGAACTGGAAGAATGGTCCTACTTCTCCAGAACACCTAACACCTGTTATGGCTTCAATATGACCAACTCCGCTGCCCCTCAGTCTTGTACCGATCCTATCTGGACCCGAGCCACTCTCGTTCAAAGCCGGATCGGACATTATGTCGGAACTGACAATTTCTGCCCGGACGGCGTTACGGTTAATCCCCCGGGTGCTACTGCGTATCCCATCATTCCGACGTGGCCCACCACTGAAATTATTCCCCAAACCAATGAATTTTCCTGCATTCAGTATTAAGTCGTCTTGCTAATTTATGCCAACTCCTCTAATCTATACCTAGACCATGAAACGTTTTTCGTTGTCTTTGTCCTCACTCGTCTGTCTAATCCTTGCTTTCCCCCTTCTTGTTCACGCCCAAGGCAGCTTCTATTGTGTCGTCGTCACCCCTTCCACTGGCCCACCATATTGTGCCGTAAATACCGCCACTGCTAAGTGTGATCCGGGTTACATTCCCAAAGCAGCCGACTGCGTCCATCCGCTATACCTGACCTGCCCGACCAGCGCCCAAACCTGCATCAAAAACCCTACTCCCACCGGCCCCTGGTATAACCAAACCCCTTCACAATTCGCTCAAAGCGTCTTCACCCCCCCTCCCAACGAAATTTTTGGCGAACGCTACACCTTTGCCCAGGTTAATTGGATTTTAAATTCCATCGCCAACATTTTTTCTATTCCCATCACTAGTGTCGAAGACTTTACCAAATTTCTCAGTAGGCTCCTCAGCCAGTCCACTCCTCCCACTTTCAATGATTATGCCAAATTGGGTCTTCCCGGGATTGCCCTCGGTGGTATTTCCGAAATCTATGGCCACCCACTTGCTTCTGGAAGAGATGAAATCGGCCAATCTCTAGCTCAACTGAATCTTGCCCCCCCCGTCCATGCTCAGGGATACGGCCAGGGATACGTCGCACTGTCTGCTATCAAGCCTATCTGGGTTGCTTCCCGCAATCTCTCCTACCTCCTGATGGTCATTCTTTTGATTGCAGCCGGCTTCACAATCATGTTTCGCGTCAAAATCAACCCCCAAACCGTTGTCACCCTCCAACTCATGATTCCCAAAATCATTCTCACTCTCATTCTTGTAACTTTCTCCTACGCCATCGCTGGTCTGGTCCTGGATCTTGTCTACGTCATGATATATCTCTTCCTCTCCGCCCTGGCTACGGCCGGTGTCTTCCAGCTCACCCATCTCGGAACCGCGATTATCTTCTTTACTAACAACAATTTCAACTATATCATCACCTACTTCTTCATTCCCATATTTCTTTTCTTTGTGGGTGCTGCCATTTTAACAGGCATTGGCGCCGGCATCGGCGCCCTTACCGGTATCTCTGCTATTTCTGCGGCGGGAGCTATCCCGGGGGCTATCGCCGCCCTCATCACCATCATCACCTTCCTTGCCGTCCTCTGGATCCTCTTCAAGCTTTGGTGGATGCTCCTCAAGACTTACATTACTCTCATGCTCTTAATCATCATCGGTCCTTTTCAAATTATGCTCGGTCTTCTTCCTGGTCAGTCGGGATTCGGATCCTGGTTCAGAAATATTGTCGCTAACGCTGCTGTATTTGTCGTTGTCCCGATTATGTTAGTATTTAATATGCTCCTCTGGCACACCCCCTTCAGCCTCATCAATATGGGAGGTTGGCCGTTCATCGGTACCCTTTTTCAAACCAGCCTCGCACCTCTCGGGCCCACAAATGCCTCCATTAGCGCCAACCTTCCCAATCTCCCTTTCATGAGTGGTAATGGCATCATTTTCAGTATCGCGGTGGGTTATGTCATCCTTGCTCTCACCCCCAAAGCCGCTGAAATGGTCCGCGACGCTCTCAAAGCCCCCGCCTTCAAATATGGCAATGCCATCGGCCAGCCTTTTGGCCCTGCTAGAACCCTTGGCAGAGGTGCTTGGGGTATCGTCAATGATCAGGCCAACATATACCAAGCTGAAGTTTTGGACCAGAGTGAATCCAATCTTCTTACAACAGCTATTGCTTTCGGCCAGGGTGCTGGATTGCTCCAACGCCGGAGCCGAAAATAGTAATCACAAACTATTTGTTATTTCCATTCCCGGATACTTCCGTTTTGCCAGATGCAGCGCCGCTAAATATGCCCCCACCTCATCAAGTCTCACTCCCAGCTCGCCGTTGGCATTAACAGGCATACTCACCCTCCGGTTTTGCCTCTGAATCAACCTAAAAATTGTCTTGCAGGTTTCCGGCTTAATTGTACGTCTTTGAATTCTATCCTCCCTGTTTATCATATCCACTGCCGCAAAAATCTCCGCTTCCGCGTCAGATTTCTCTGGACCCTCCACCTTCGGCAGCCTCTCGTGCTCCAATAAATTAGTTATCATCGCCGCCCTTTTCACTCCATAAAATTCATATCTAAAAAACGGTGTCGGCCCTTTAGTGTATTCCGACCAGTCAAAAATACGGGGTTGGGAGGGATTTTCCAACATTTTTTTTGCTTCCTGAATCATTAAGCTCTTAGCCAACACCGATCCGTTTTCATCTGTCTCCAACAACTTAAAATGCAGGTCTTCCGTCTTCCCATTTTTAGTCTTCTTGTCATACACCATCATGCCATTATCCTTTACAAAATCGATCCTCGCATATGCGTTTTCCAATATCGCCCCGGGCTGCCATAACTTCAGCCTGTGATGCTTGTTAATCTCCCTATACATCCCCGCTCCCAAATTACCACTTCTCGGCCACATACCCTTTTCTTCTTTAGAAAGTTTGTTGGGACCGGGGGGAGGAACGTCGGAATTCCAAATTTCCGCCCCCGGATTCAATACTAATCTCACTCCGTACGCCGATATTCCCGCTATTGATGTCGGACTATGTGGTTTGCCTTCGAGGCCGATTTCCCGCAAATATTTCGAGTTTGCCCCATATACATTATTAAAGTATGTATCCACTGATTCCGGAACTCGCCCGATTCGCATCAAATTATAACCCACCGCCTCTGCTAATTCTGCCTTCTTATTATTTATTCTCACCTCTCTCAATTCTTTCGGATCCGTCACCCCAACCTCGGAAATATACTGCGGCAGGCCAAATTTTCCCCCCATCCATCTTGCAAAAACCAGCCGGGCCTCTTCCAACCTTTCCGCACTCCTCTGAGCCAGAAATACTATATCCCCCATTCCCAAGTCGCTCTCCTGCCCTGTTTTTCTCTTCTTTTCCTCATTAAATTTCCGGAATTCCTGTTCCAACCCCGCTTTCTGAAGCAGGGGTAACATAATGTCCGGCCTGGCCGTCAAAGACGTGTAAATAAACCAAGCCTCGTTTGCCCCCCGCTGATATTTAGTCAGGTCATCTAGCTCTTCCTTCCGTATAACTTTTAATTCTGTAATATCTGTCACCGCATCGGTCGATGTCTGAGCTTGAATTTTAGCTCTGGCATTAGCCACCAACATCCTAGCCCGCAACTTTCTCTGCTCTTGCAGCTCCATGCCATAAAAAATTGGCGATCCCAACGCCGGCACCGTGTCAAAAGCCCCTTCACCATTTCTCTCGCTGATCTCAAATTGTTCCCTTTGAAACCTCGCTTCCTCCTCCAGTTGACGCCTCCGGAAATCCTCCGGCGATTCCCCTGCCAAAATACTCCTACCCACATTTACAGGTTGTGTCTCATCCACAGGCCGCCCTCCCCCCACTTTCACCGGCTGCGTCTGTCCTTGGACCGCCTGTTGCTCAGCCTTCCTCCGTTTAGCCTCCAATTCAGCAAAATGCCTCGCCAGTACCCCGATCGTCCCTGGAGGAATCCCAAATCTATAAAAAGATTGCAATTTCTCCAATCGCGCGAGTTCAGGATCATTTGCTGGCCGCAAACCCTTATCCACTTCTGCCCTCGCCAACTCTAAATCCACTTCGATATTCAAATACCTCATATAACTCTCACCCATCCCCCCATACACCCTTTTCGCTTCTCTGAAAATCTCCGGGCTCCCGCTGAAAGTTGCCAGCCCCTCATTATCCCACTCTTGTGGTATAAACCTGCTTATAGTTTGCTTCACCTCTCCCCAAGCCTTCTCTTTCGCCTGATCGCCCTCATCCCCCTCCCCAATCAGGTTAAGTAAATAGTTAGGACTACCGATGACTAGTGGTAAATACCCATCGTTTTCCGCCGCCTCCAAAATTTTATCTCGTGTTTCAATTACCGCCTTCCATCTCGGATCCGATTCCGCATCTTCAATCGACCTGGATCTGGCAGCTAGATCTCTCACTTTTGCATCCACACTCCTCCAAGACTCACCCCTCCACTCTGGCATCTTTTCCACAGGTATCTCTGGTTTTTCTTTTTGCGCTACTTCAATTCTTTCTTCTTCCGCCTCACCTGCCACTTTCTGATGGATTTTCGCTGTCCTCCTAGAAATCCGTTTATACACCGCATTTCTCAGCTCCTTAGCCTCATTTTCTAACCATTCTCCCACTCCAAACGTCGCTAAATACGGCCACACCTTATCCACCACAGGCTTCATTTTCCCTTCATAATTCTCCTTGGCCCACCCCCACGCCTGCCTGAAAAAATTTTCCTTTTTCTCTTCTTCCTGTCCACCCATCGCTCCTGCTTGAGCCCCCTGTGTCCCTGCTTTCTTCGCTGCCTCCCGAAGTGCGGCCCTTTGCCTCTCCAACTCTTTAGTTATCTCTTCAGCCGAAGGTGTCTGAAAGGCCGGTTGCCCACCCCCCCCAGTCTCAACCGGTCCTGTTGGAACCACCGGCTTCTCGTGCTGACCTCCGTTCGGTATTTCTGGACCCATATCATCTCCTCCGGACATTAGCCTCAATTATACCTCACCATCTCAATTAAATCCTGTGAAAAGGCCCCATTTGCAATTCCAGCTTCACGAAGTAGAGTAAAAGAGTAATGGAACAGCACCCCGTCCCCCAAAATATTTCCTCCTACGAGTTCCGCCTGGTCGGCGACATGACTCTCAAACAGTTTTTTATGTTAAGTGGGGGTGTGGTCATGGGTATTATTTTCTTCCGTCTGCCTATTCCCGGCATTTTTAAATATCCTCTGACTGCCCTTTCCATCCTAGTGGGTGTCCTATCCGCTTTCGTTCCTTTCCAGGGCCGGCCTTTTTACCTCTGGGTCGTGGCTTTTTTTCGCGCCATTTATGCCCCCACTGAGTATGTCTGGGCTCCCACTCCTCCGGCCACACCCGAAATCATCTCTGCCCCCCTCACCCCCACAGTCATCCCCCATTCCGCCTCCCAGGGTCAGGTAGTCACCGGCTTCTTTTCCTTTTTTACCTCCCTTTTTGCCCCCAAAAAAGTCCCCCCAGTTACCACTACTAACCCCGTCGTCGCCGTCCCCCCGCTGTCCTCTCCAAGTCCCTCCCCCATATCCACCCCACCCCCATCTAGTTCTCCTCCTTCACCGGCATTCACTGCCACCCCCAGCCACATCCCCACCCCCACTCCCCCTCCTGAGATTATCGGCACCCCCCAACCCAAAATCACTACCTTTGCCACCATCACCAAAGTTCCGTCCGTTCCCCAACCCTCCTCCCCCACGCCGGCTAAGGCAGATTCTTCCCCCCCCCCCCCCCCCCCCCCCCC
>DAHWUD010000015.1 GCA_027331445.1 Candidatus Amesbacteria bacterium | reverse complement strand
CAGGATGTCCGCCCGGGATTATGTTTGGGATTACCTGACCCAGCATCCCTGCGAAATTTGTGGTGAGTGGGACCCGACCGTCCTTGAGTTTCACCATCTTTATGGTAAGGACAAGGCCATTAGTAAAATGATAGCTGAAGGAGCTACGGTAGAAAAAATAAAACAAGAGATCGCCAAGTGCCAGGTCCTCTGCTGCAACTGCCACCGGAGGGTTACGTCAAAAGAACAAGGTTGGTTTAGGAAGTAGAAAAACCGCACCGGGTAAGCGATGCGGCTTGGGCTTTTAAAGCCTTCAATGGTTTGACAGCTTACCCTGTCCATTACCCTACTCCTCTCTCAGTCCGCTTCTCCAGCCATTTGTTTAAATCCGACTCCCGGATTCGCACATTTCTTCCTAAGCGGATATGAGGGATTTGCTTTTTCTGGACCATGTAATAAATCTTCGCTTTTGAGATTTTTAGGTATCGGGCGACCTGGGGTATTGTCAGTATCTCATCCATTCAACCCTCCTAGATTGAAAAGTCCTCGTCAATTTTCTTGCCATATAAGGCACGGTTACGCTCATACTCATCAGGATGCTGTAGGTAATCCACAACGGCAGTGAGGTAGATAGAGAGAGTAATAAGGCGGCGATTTGCATCCATTTCATGTAAAACCTCCTGAAAAGGGAAAGACCCCAGTTCTTTGATGTCCGTTCCGGGGCGTTGCCGGTAATGCCGGGAGTCACCAATAAAGATGCAGTCATCCCAACACTCCTTGGTCGTGATATTGGAGCAGGACTTGCAAGGGAAGAAGCCGTTTAAGGAATCCGGCCTGACCATTTCCTTGGGGTTCATCATTTTCATCTTATACCTCGTCGCCAGCCTTGGGAGGTTGACGACTTTTGAACTTAGCCTTTGGCTACCTGCTTGATATTGGCGTAGGGCTGAATGAAGACGATTGACCCACAAATCAGTCTGCCCTTTTGGGAATAAAGTTTGCCCCGGACTCTCAGGTATAGATGAAGATCTGTTTGAAGTTATAATCCGGATATGGGATGGAAGACCGTGGCTATAGGAGGCATGATGGCAATCCTGGCTCTGTTTTCGTGGAATATTTACCACTTTTTCAGATTGGAGAAACACCTATCCGGACGAGCGTTGGTGATCGTAGCCGATAATTCCGACCAGGTGTCACCCGAGGCGGAGCAGTTTTATGAGAAGTACAAAACCGGATTATTACCGATAGAAGCGATTTTATTCAGAACCAGCCCGGGAAATTTTAAAGGGCTATCCGCGGTAGAGGTGATAGATAAATACGGCGAACCGGCACTGGGGAAGGGGCTTTTGGGAGACGGCCAGGGATATAAGCAGGAGGTATTACTGACGGGAAAAACCGCTAACTTGGATAGCCTGGCCCAAAACCTGGCCAGACTCAGCAATGAAAATTTGACGGTGGACATTATAGTTGTCTCGCCGGGGAACGACGCGGCTTATCTCTGGAACGGACAGGTGGTCAGTCTGGCCGATATCAGGACTAAATTGTATCCGCTACACCCGAATCTGGGAGTAGTTTATCTGGCAGCCGGATGGGGCAGCCAGCAGATGGAGGTGTGGCGGGAACTGGGAGCCCGGGTGGTAAACGAACCGATGCAAACAGAGGGCTATCCGCCCCTAGCGCCGGGGGGATTTTTGACGGCGTGGACGAACGGGGAAAGTTTCGAAAAAGCTGTCAGCAGCGGATACAACCATGAGATAGGGTGGTGGAAATTCGCGGGGGCTTTTTTTCCCGAAACCGCTAAATGGGCGCAGTCAGAAGCCTCGGCGGCAGCACAAATAAATTTTTCAGGGGATAAGACGCTGTCGGCATTGAACAATTAGGGAGTTTTGGAAGCGGGGGGGCGAAGAATACGGAAGTGAGACAGACGATCCAGATACTCGATGACGGTAACGACAAATTCAGAATGAGACCAGGTCAGGGGGGCCGCTGACAACTGTTCACCGGTCTTGGCATCCAGCTGTTCGGAGAGGATTCCGGAAGGTGAAGCGTGTCGGGTCGCCCAGGAGAGAAGACGTTTGACGGTCTCGGTATCTTCGGGTTTTTGGGCCTGAGTCAGATAATACTGAGCCAGCCAGAGAGTGGTGATAAACCAGGGATTGCCGGGAGCTTGCTCATCACGGCGATAATACTGATCGCCCTCATAGCGGGCCATACCGGCAATCGGGGTGGTAAGACCAAGTTTGTGCAGCGTCAGGCAAATGGTTTTGGTCAGGCGGTCGTCATCGGGGGGCAGGATGCCGAATTTAAAAATGGCGTAGGCGCTTGAGGAATCCACGGTGCGATCGATGGCCAAGGGGACATTGTCAGTATTGATCTGTTTGTAGAAATAACCGGCGTCGGAGTCGTAGAGATATTTCAAAATGCCGTCCTGGATTTGCTGAGCGGCGGTGCGATAGCGGACAGCACTATCAATTTTTCCCAGTAAATCGGCAAATTTGGCCGCAGAGGCGAGAGCGGCGGCGGTAGCCGCAGAAGTAAATGTGGAAGTGCCGAATTTTTCTTCCCAGAGGTCATAACTGGGAAGCGGCAAACCGGTCTGGGGACTTCTGTAGGAAACCATAAATTCGGCGGCCTTTTTGATAAGAGAATTGTAAATGCTCTCAATAAATTCCAGGTCGTGGGTCATCCGGTAATGCTGCCAGAGGGCGTAGATGACGAGGGCGGTTTCGTCTTCCTGAATGGGCAGTTGGAGTTGGCCATTTCTGATCCAGGGATGCCAGGAACTGCCCAGGGCTTCATCGGCCCGGTACTTATGCATGAAATAGCCATCGGGGGTGATGATGTGATTACAAAATTCGAAAAAACGTTTGGCGACTTCATAATCCCCGGCATAATCCAGGGCTATCGCTGAAAAGGCCCCATCCCTGGGCCAGACATAGCCATAAGTATCCCGGCCATACTGAAGCATATCCGAATCACAGGAGGCGATGATGGCCCCGCGATTGTCGGCATGGGTGCGGATAATCAGGAGGGATTTTTTGAAAAGTTTGATAGTTTCAGGAGAAAGAGTGCCGAAATTGAGATGCTGACGGTTGGTCCAGGCATACCAAAAATTCTGGGAGCTGCGAATCAGGTAAGAGGGCGTCTTTTCCAGAACATAATTATTGAGAGCCAGGGCCTCCTCCATCAGCTTGGAAACGGTGACCCAGTAGGAAACGGTTTTAGACTGGCCGGGTTCAATATTTAGAGACATGGCGATCACGGAATCGACCGGCCCATGCTCGATGGGATTTTTGGCCAGGTAGCCGTCCTCGGCGTCCTTGTAAGTACCGTCGTGGCCTTCGATACTGAACAAGCCAACGCTGTAGTCGTCAAAACTTTTATTCTCGGAGCGGGCGTTGATTAAAAATACCCGGCGGCCTTTGTAGTGAATAATGACCTGGTGATGGGGATCATAATAAGCCGTGTCTTTGCGGTAAGATTCGTAAATTTCAAACTGCTGATGGAAAAAGATTTTGACTAACCGGGGATAGGAGGCTTTGTTGGTCACGACAACTTCCCGCAGGAAAATATCTTTTTCGTTGTACACCGCGTCCGTAAATTCGAGCTGCAGCTGCAGGCGGTCGTTGACGGCCAAAGTGCGACCGGTGAGGCTGTCGGGCAAATAGTTGATATCCACGTGCCAGGAAGGGTCTTCCAGCCAGGTGAACTGGTTGTCCACAAACACCCCCAGGCGATGACGGTAATGGCCCCCGGTGTGGTTTTCCAGGCCGACGTAAGGGAAATACAGATCGCGGACCTGGGCGTAGCGATCAAAACCGATTAATAAATTACCGTTGCTAAGTACCAGGGCTTTGGGCATGGGCAGGAGTAAGGGTAGTTAACCTGAGTTTTAAATCCTGGAGGACATTCATGAAATTAATAAAGGCTTCGTAAGGACTATTATAGGGGTTGAAATATTTATGCACGTCGCCGTCGGCAAACCATTTGGTACACATGTAATAGAAATGGTCGGAAGTCTGCAGGCGGCGCCAGTCGGAGATCAGCTGCGGGTCACCGGCCCGCAGGACCGAATTTTCCAGGGCGTACAGCTTCCCGGCGGCATCATCCTGAATGGGGTTGCCCAGCCAGGCGGAGATATCCCGCTCAATATCGGCCCAGGAAACGTAATTGGGAACATCCAACTCGGCCCGGGCAGGAAACTTACGGACGGCTTCGGACGGGGTGACAAAAGAATTATCCGGATGTTTTAAAATTTCCCCGGGCAGATGGCGGAGGAACTCAAAAATGCCGGTGTCCTGCCACTGGTGCTCGCCGAAAGTCTCGTAATCCATAAAGAGATTGACGACGTCGCCGTTGCCATTGACAGCATTGATCCAGCCGGCGAATTTGGGGGCGGTGAGAGGATATTCGGCCCAGCTTCTTTCGCCGAAGCGGAAGGCGATATCGTCACTTAAACGATAATTTTTTAGAAGAAGTTTAATCTTTTGGGCACCCAGGGGCCGGTAGAGGAAATTGGGGCTGCGCCAGCCTAAAATATAGTCCGCCCCTTCGGCAATAATGCCTTGGTATCCAAGATTCTCGATGTGCCGGCCGATGGCATTGTTGTAAATCAGCTCGGTGTTGCGAAAGACCCGGGGCGTGACATGAAACAGATCCCGGATTTTGTCCTGATGGAGCCGGATTTGGCTGGTAAATTCGGCTCTGGAATACAAAAAGGCCAGCGAATGGTAATAAGTCTCGGAGAGAACTTCTACCCGTTTGGTGGCAATCAGACGTTTAAACGAAGTCAAAGTTTCGGGGGAATAATCCTCCAGCTGTTCCAGCAGAACGCCGGAGAAAGAGAAACTGACCTTAAACCCTGGGTATTTTTTGAGCAGCTCCAAAAGCAGTTCGTTGGCGGGAAGATAGCACTTGTGGGCGACTTTGGTGAGGACCCGGCGGTTATTGAGATCTGTGTCGCTTTGGTCGTTAAAATAATTGTGATCATGGCCCACATCGAAGACCCGGTATTTTTTCAACCGGTGGGGCTGGTGCACCTGGAAATAAAGACAGACAGCGGGCATTATTTGCGTCCCAAAACTTTCTGATAAACCTGAATGGTCTTGGCAGCTGCAGCCTGCCAGGAGACTTTTTTGACCTCAGTATGGCCGTTGGCCTGGAGGGTGTGATGAAGTGAAGGATAGCTGATGACGGAGAGCACCTGATTGGCCATCTCTTCCGTATCCCAAAAATCGGCCTTGAGGACGTGGTTTAAGGCTTCGGAGACGCCGGATTGTTTGGAAACGATGGCCGGGGTGCCGGCAGCGACGGCTTCCAGGGCGGTGATGCCGAAGGGCTCGGAAACAGAGGGCATAATGAATAAATCGGAGGAGCGGTAAGCCTGGCGCAGCTCTTCACCCCGCAGGAAACCGGCAAACAGGAGATGATCGGAAATGCCCAGACCGATGGCCTCTTCAATAATCTGTTTTTCCATATCTCCGGAACCGACGATCATGAAAATTACTTTGGGATCATACCGCAGGACCAGCTGGGCGGTTTTGAGAAAATAATCCGGGCCTTTTTGCAGGGTAATCCGGCCGATGTAAGAGACGATCTTAAAGCCCCGGGCTTTGAGGGGAGCCAGGGCATCCTGGATGGAAGTCGGGCGGGCGAAATCATCGGCGTTGATGCCATTGTGGACGACATCGATCTTGGAACCGGGGGTGGCATAGAACTTGGTTAAGAGGTTTTTGGTGAAATTGCTGACGGCGATAACAGCGGTGGACTGAGACAATCCCTGGCGCTCAAAGCCATAGACGACGGAATTGACCGAGGAACCGCCGGAACGGTCAAATTCCGTGGCGTGGACGTGAGAAACCAGGGGTTTGCCGGAAACGGAATTGGCGGCTACTCCGGCCGGGAAGCATAACCAATCGTGAGCGTGGACCAAATCAAACTGCAGCTTTTGGGCCAATTCAGCGGCAGCCAGGGCATAACGGCGGACGGCATCGATCAAATCTTTCGGGGCGTCGCCAGGAAGAGTTTTGAGTCCCAGACCAGAAGTCAAATAAGGGTTCATGTCCGGCCAGGCAAATTTAGGCAGATCGGCGAAAACCAGGCGCAGGAAATCAGCCTTTACGTTTTGCTTTTGGGGCAAAACAAAGGTGATATCCACATCCTGTTGCGAAAGGGCTTGGGTTAGGCCATAGCAAGCCACCCCCAGGCCTCCGCTATTGAATGGTGGGAGTTCCCAACCAAACATTAGCACCTTTAGGGGCATTAATTTATAATACTATAAAGTAATAATAGAAAACATATGCAAGTAGTATTTGATATAGGCGGAACCAAGACCAGGATGGGGATCTCGTGGGACGGGGCGACGGTCACGGACGGACAAAGCTTCGCGACGGCCCAGGATTTTGAGACCCAAATGCAGGAGATGAAGAAAAGGATTGATGAATTTGCCAAAAAGGAGCCAATTGCGGCGGTGGGAGGAGGAATTGCCGGAGTTCTGGACTCCAAGAAAAATAAACTACTGGCCTCCCCTAACCTGCCGCTGTGGGTAGGAAAAGCTCTGGGAAACAAGCTCACCAAAATGACAGGGAGCAAAGTGATTTTGGACAACGATGCCGTGATGGAGGGGGTGGGCGAGGCCCGCATGGGAGCGGGCAGAAGACGTTCGATTGTGGCATACATGACTATCGGCACCGGAATCGGGGGATGCAAAATTGTAGACGGAGAAGTAGAAGCCAAAAAATGGGGGTTCGAGCCCGGGCATCAGATCATTGCCTGGGGGGAGGAAGTCGCTTACCTGGAAGATTTTGCCTCGGGCACGGCGATGGCCAAAATGTACGGCGAGAGGGCTGAGGCAATTGATGACCCGGAAGCGTGGGACAAAGAGGCGCGGCTTCTGGCTATCGGACTGCACAACATAACGATGCTGTGGAGTCCGGAGATGATCATCTTGGGAGGGGCAGTGACTAAAAAATTGGACCTGGAGAAAATCAAGCAGTATATGAGCGAACAACTGGTCATGTTTCCGGAAATTCCGGAAGTGGTCAGGGGAGAATTGGGAGATCAGGCCGGGCTAGTTGGATCTCTTGTCAGGTTAGGGCGGGGAGTTTAACTTGGTTATCGGATTAAACTTAGCCCTGAGCAGGTTTTTTACGGGGACAAAAATCGGAGCCAGCCAGACTAGTGACTTCGCCGGGCAAGCTTTGTTAACTGCGGCAATATGAGGTAACTTACCCCGGTGGAAGCAATTGCGATGGCCGAACTGCCGATAATGTCCAGCGGATGATGCAGATGGGCCAGAATTCTGGCCGTGCCTACAAGCGTTGCAATCGCAAACAGCGCCATTCCCAGTTTTTTGTCGGCCGCAAAAACAATGGCGGCGACGGTCATGGTAAGCAGGGCGTGATCTGAGGGAAAACCGTTGTCCGGTACGTGAGGAATCAACGGAACCAGGTGTTCGGAGACGAAGGGCCGAGGGTTGTAAAAAAGGTGACTGGCAATTTTACCCGCCAGGTAGCTTAGGGGGAGGGAGAGGAGAGACAGACGGACGACGGACAAAAACTCCGGCTTGGATTTTAGCCAAAGATATACGAGGTAGGCGGCGAAGGCGCCGAGGCTGACCAGGAAAAGATATTTGGCTGAAATGATGATGACTGCGTTCATAAGAATTTAGAGCCTGTCAGTTTTTACATCCAGTCGGGTAGCGGCGAGGTAACCGACGAAGATTATTATTAGTGCGGTCAGGATTAAACTGACCCGCCCGGTGCCGAAACCAATACCGCCAAGATCAGGCGTCCGGCCGAACCAGTCGGAAAAAGAAGCGCCAAATGGCCGGGTCATAATGTAGGCGAACCAAAAAGCTACTACTTCATTAAGTTTGAAAATCCGGCGGGAAATAAGCGGGGTAATAAAAAGAATTCCGAAAATAATTCCTGAGAGGAGGTAACCCCAACCGAATGTGGCGGCGGTAGTGTCGCCGGCAGCTGTTCCCAGAGCAAAGGTGGCGGAAACTGCGGCCCAGTAAAAAATTTCGCGGCGGGGGGTCGTGATGCTGTGGATAGATAGGGTCCTTTCGGTTTTATACCAGAGGGAAAAGATAAGGATTAGGGTAACGGAAAAGAAAATGGCGGAGATGAGGTAAGGGATACCCAGGACGATGTGGACCACATCCGCGGTCATCGTCCCAAAAATTGCCACCATAGTGACTGCCAGCCAGTAAATCCAGGCTGTGTAACGCCGGAAGTAAAATTGCAAAGCCAGGGCGATGGCAAACCCAACAGCGCCGAAAATGACGGCGACAATCGGATTGATGGTATGAACCAGGTAGTCCGAGGTAGATTCACCCATGGCTGTGGTCAAGAGTTTAATAATCCAAAAATAAATTGTGATTTCGGGGACTTTCCGAAAGCCCTGCGAAGTAAGATGTTTAAGTTTGGGCAAAAACATATCGTCTATGATATCACTTCCGAACCAGAATGGTCTGATTTTGCCCAGCCGGGAAACGGTTTAGGGATGTAAATTTACACTCTTGAAAAGAAGGAGTATTATGAATATGTATTCATAATATGGGAGAAGGAGGTGATTAACGATGCCAGCATACGATGGAACAGGACCTATGGGAGCAGGACCGGGAACCGGAAGAGGTTTCGGGCCATGCTTCGGTTTTGGTCCGGGTCACAATTGTCAGCACAACAGAGGATTAGGCAGATATTTCCGCTGGAATTGGCCGCAGTCGAAACCGGATCAAGTAAAAGCTTTGGCTGATTACCGAAAAGCCCTGGAGGAAGAACTCGAAGAAGTCAAAGAAGAGGAGGAAAAAATAGGGAAGAGTGAGTGAAAAGATGCCCCGAGTTTGCGTTTTGTTTATGCAAGCTTGGGGCTGAAAGTAAAAGATAAACCTATGCCAAGACCAAGAATACATAGATGTATAGAGTTTAATCCAGACATTATTTATTTCAAACCCCGGGGGATTCCTTTGCGAAAGCTGGAAGAAGTGGTGTTGTTGGCCGACGAGCTTGAGGCAGTGAAATTATATGATGTTGATGGTTTGGACCAAACAACAGGGGCGGAAAAAATGAAAATATCCCAGCCAACATTTGCCAGAATACTGGAGAGTGCTCATAGAAAGACGGCTGAGGCCATTATTAAGGGCAAAGCTATCAGGATAGAGAAAATACCGGAAAAAACAAAAAATAAACCAAAATGAGGTAATGGTCTAGGCTAAGTAGACCGGGGGGTGAACGGGAAGATGGTTAATTTTGGGCATCGGGTGCAGGGCAATGGGCAGAACATCATCGAGTTCGGAAACAAAATGGAATTTGAGGTCGCGCTTGACGGAATCGGGAATCTCTTCCAGGTCCTTTTTGTTGTCTTTGGGCAAAATTACCTGTTTAATCCCGGCGCGATGAGCGGCGATGACTTTTTCCTTGACCCCGCCGATTTCCAGCGCCCGGCCGCGCAGAGTAATCTCGCCGGTCATAGCGACGTCACGATGGGTGGGGGTGTGGGTCAAAGCGGAAACTATAGCCGTCGCGATAGCCAAGCCGGCTGAAGGCCCATCTTTGGGAACGGCACCTTCGGGAACGTGGATGTGAATATCAATTTTTTTGTAAAAATCCTCTTTGAGCCCCAGATTTCTCCAGTGGCTTCTGACATAGGAATAGGCAGCCTTGGCGGATTCTTTCATCACGTCCCCCAGCTGCCCGGTAAGCTGCAAATCCCCTTTACCAGGCATGACCGCGACCTCGATGAATAGGATATCGCCACCGGCCTCTGTCCAGGCCAGGCCAGTACTCATACCGACTTCATCTTTTTTCTCAGCAAAAGTCTCGGGAATGCGGTGCGGGCCCAGGAATTTCCTGACCGTGGTCACGGAAATGGCCTTGGCGGTAGATTTGTTCCCTGCCAGAGAGCGGGCAAGTTTACGGCAAATGTTGGCGAGCTGGCGTTCCAATTCCCGGACACCGGCTTCACGGGTATAACGCTTGATAAGTTCCAGAAGAGCCGGACGCTCCAACTGGAAACCGTCAGTCAGGCCGGCGGCTTTGAGCTGTTTGGGCCACAGATATTTGGTGGCAATATGCTCTTTTTCCTCCAGAGTGTAACCGGGGAAAGTAATGACTTCCAGCCGGTCTCTTAAGGCTGGCGGGATACCGTCCAGCATATTGGCGGTCGCTATAAACATGACCTGGGACAGATCGTAGGGGACTTCCAGATAGTGGTCGGAAAATTCCTTGTTTTGTTCCGGATCCAGGGCTTCCAATAAAGCCGAGGACGGGTCGCCGCGGTAGTCACTCGCCAGCTTATCAATTTCGTCGAGCATGAAGACGGGATTGGCGGTGCCGGCATTTTTGACGCCCTGGATAATGCGGCCGGGAAGGGCTCCGACGTAAGTGCGGCGATGGCCGCGGATTTCGGCCTCGTCCCGGATACCGCCCAGAGAAACCCTGACAAATTTGCGGCCTAAGGCCCGGGCAATGGATTTGCCAATGGAGGTTTTTCCGACACCGGGGGGGCCGACAAAACACAGGATAGTGGGGCTGGTGGTACCGGGGGTTTTGGTTTTGGATTTGAGATGCATAACGGCCAGAAATTCGAGAATGCGCTCCTTGGCTTTCTTGAGGCCGTAATGGTCATCATCCAAAACTTTGGCGGCTTTGTCCAGGGAAACGGAGCTGGGAGAAAATTTGGACCAGGGCATATCCACCAGCCAATCGAGGTAGGTTCGGATATAGTTGGATTCAGGATTTTGGGGGCTCATTTGGGCCAGGCGGGAGAGTTCCTTCTCGGCCTTTTTCCGGACATCGGCGGGCATTTTGGCTGTTTTCATTTGCTTTCTTAGGGTGGCAATTTCATCATCATCGTCCTCGCCTTCGGCCCCCAGTTTCTCCAATTCCTCTTTGATAGTCCGCTGGCGCTCGCGCAAAACCTGTTCCTTGATGCCTTTTTCAAACTTGGCATGGGTCTTACTGGAAATAGATTTTTCCAATTCCAAAACCTTGATTTCATGAACCAAACCCTGGAGAACTTTTTCCAGGCGGGTATTGACGGAAACCTGCTCGAGCAGCTCCTGTTTGGCGGCGGTGGAAATATCCAAGGTGTTAGCTACCTGATCGGCTAACTCATCCGCGGAAACACCGGACATCAGGCGCATAAACACCGGGAATTCGACCGACTTGCCCAAATTGAAAGCGTTTTTAAATTCCGTGACCACCTGGCGGCCCAGAGCGACCAGCCGATCATCTTCTTTGGATTCTTCGGCAATATCTTCAAAAGTGGCCTGGAAATATGGATCGGTGCTGACGTATTGTTTGATGCGGATGCGGGAGATACCGCGGACCAGCGCCAATAACTCGTTACCGTAAGGGGCGACCTGCTCTACGAGGCAGAGAGTGCCGACCTGATGAAGATCGGCAGGAGAGGGGGTATTGGTGGAATGGCGCTGGGCGACAAAAATAATATGTTTGTCGGCTCCGAGAGCGGCTTCGATAGCCGAATTACTTTTGGGGCGGCCGAAAGTCAAGTGGGCCTGGGTGTGAGGAAAAACCACGCCCTCGCGTAGGGCCACAACGGGATAAGTGCGCTCGGGAGAAGAGGGGGAAGGAGGAGAAGTGCGAGTTAAGGAAAAAGCCATATGACTTTAGCAGTCTAACACTAAGAGTGACAAAATGTCAATCCCGGAAAAAGCGCCTGGCGAAGAGAAAAGATACAACGGCAATCAGCAAGCCGACAAAAACGTCCAGCGGGGTGTGGACGCCCCCGGCGATGCGGCCAAAAGCGATGAGGAGACTTGTCATGATTAGCCCCAGACCCAGCCGGCGACGGCGGGAAAAAACCGCCAGGGAAAAAGCAAAAGAAACAGCGGTGTGGCCGCTGGGGAGGGAACCATCCAGGCCATAGGCGACCAAAGGCAAATGGCCGGAGAGAATAAACGGGCGGGGCAGATAGTAATAATCTTTAATGATCAGACTCAAAACCAGGGCAAGCAGACTGCTTCCCAACACCCGAAATACGGTGACTTTGTCCCCGGTGTGGACGAGCCAGAGGAAGACGGGGGCAAAAATCCAAATCAGATAAGTGGCAAAAAAGATGACGAGGAGGTTGGCCGGAGACATATCAAGGGTGAATGACAATAAGGGTACCGGGGTTGTCCGGTCCGGCTTTGACCCAGGTGGCTCCGGGAGGAAGCTGAGGATCCGTCCAGTAGAAGAGCTGCTCGGCAACGGGGGTCGGGGTATTGACGCAGCCGTGGCTCATAGGGTGGCCGAAATTGTGATGCCAGTAAGTGCCGTGAATGGCGTAGTCGTTGTAAAAAAACATATCGTAAGGAACGTTGGGCAGATAATAATAAGTGTTGTTTAATTTACTGCCGCCTTCCATAAGAGTGGAGGTGATTTTGTACCAAATATGATATTGGCCGGGGGGAGTGGAATCCCAGAGACCGCTACTGATCGGACTTTGGACAAAAATGGCGTCACCCTGGTGGGCGATTAACAGTTGTTTGCCCAAGTCGACTTCGATCCATTTATTTTCGGTGGTGGCACCCAAAACGCGTTTTTGAGAGGCGGTCAGAGTATCGTCCAAGGCCAGAGGCGCGGCCAGAGCCTGGTTTTGCCAGAAGGCCACGGTGTTGGTAGGATCGACCAAGCCGGACGAAGTAAGCGGGGCGCACCCGGGCGTGGCAGATTTAAGATTATATGAGTTGAGACCAATTTTGAGGGCAACCAAAAACACCAGAGAGAGTCCCAGAACAATGACGACAGGGCGGACAGAACGCATAAATTATCAATCGGCAGTAAATAATTTACAGTCTGAGATCGATGAAAGCAATAACCAATTCAATGAGGAATTTATATACTCAATTGTAATGACCGGGGAAATTTTGTATACAAGACAATTGAATGATAGCTTAGGAGCGGTGGATTAGTTTGGCGGTGTAGACAATCTGCCGGACTTCTCCGGCGGCGTCCTCAAATTGGGTCGAACCGGTGGTTTTAGCGTAATCCTGCAAATATTCAGACAGATGGGTCCGCAGCTCTTTAAGATTGGCTTTGTGGTCTGCCTGACGGGCCAACATATCCGCCACCTGGGGCTGTTTTTGGATTTGTTTTTTGGTCTGGGTACGGATTTTAGCGGCCTCTTTGACGGCGGTATCGTGGGTTTGATAGGTGGGGTCGCTCTTATAAACGGAATCGAGCATCTCCTTCATCTTAAACAGATCCCGTTCGACGGCTTCGATCTGAGATAGATAATTATTAATTAAGCCGGTCAGGTCAAGAGTGTTTTGGGCTGAGGGCGAATCCACAATTTCACCTTCCACAACTTCAGGTTCGGGGAGCTGGTCTGCCATACCGAATTAATTTATACCACTAAACTAACGAAAACAAGGGCTATTTGGCAGCAAAAACGACGGCGTTGGGGAGATCGCGGCCGGGGCCGAAGATATAGCGGCCATTATCAATCAGAGCGATAGAGCCGCCGGTGTCGAGATTGAGAGCGCCTGTCGCTCCCAGAGATTTAAAAACATAGGCAAACTGCTGCATATTTACGGCCTGGGCAACCACAACCATAATGTGGGTCCGGTCCCGCAGGCCGATGCCGACTTTGGCGCCGACGGCTTTCTGCTTGTCGGACAGGCCGGATTGGTTGTTGTCTATCTGGACATTGCCGCCGTCAACCAAACCGGGATAATTAATAATCCCGGCATTTAAACCTCCGGAAAAACCGCTCGAGTTTTGCTGGTAATGAGCTCCGGAACCATCGATATAAAAAATCGAGCGGCCGCCCCAGGAGAGATTGCCGGCGTTGATCCAGTGGTTGAGGCGGGAATTGTAAACCGGAAAATCAAAGGAGTTAGTTTTACCTGCACATTCTGGATAAGTTGCAGGGCAAAAATAGGTGCCGTTAACCCCGGCAAAACCGCCGTTTTTGGTGACAAAACCGGCCAGGGACAGAACGGGGCAGGAGGTGGCGCAATCGGAATCGTTTGCAGTGTCGGTGATAACCCGAATACCGGTTAAGTCCAGGGAAAGAATGGTGGCGGTAAAGGTACCGACGGGGGCGGAAACGTTAACCGTGGAGAGGCCGGAGGCGGGAGGGCCCGACAGGATGGGCAGGGAAGGAGCGGGTTTTTTAGTAGGAATGGGGGTGGTAGTGGGTCTAGGAATGGGCGTGGGGGTAGAAGTGGGAGCAGGTGTAGGAGGAGGAGTAATAGTAACGGAAATGGCCGGGGGTTGGGAAACGCGGGGAGGCATAACGATGCGGGCGACAATCAGGCCGGAGATGACAGCAAAAGCAACAGCAACCAGGACGGCTAAAGGGGTAAGGCCCGGACGGTTCATTTGGAAGCGGAGCGGTCTTTTTGAAAAAACTGCAAATAGATGATGGGGAGAATACCCACGGAATTGATCAGAAGAAGGAAAACAAACCAAATTTTTTGGCGGTGGCGGGCGGCTTTCCATAAAGCCAGGGCTTTCCAGACCAAATCCCAGACCACCAGAACTACCAGCAGCCAGCTAAAACCAATGAGAGTCTGGCGCAGAGGCATATACAAGTATTGTCTACTAAGATTTATTTTTATTCAAGTTATTGTGCTGGCCACCTAGATAGAGAACGGTTGACCTCCTTTCTGTAAATAGGTTTTAACATACATCTGTGGTGTTTGATAATTTAAAGCCCGGTGATACCTCTGTTGATTGTATTTTGTATTAAATTTTTCACACATTTCTCTC
>DAHWUD010000014.1 GCA_027331445.1 Candidatus Amesbacteria bacterium | reverse complement strand
ATGCAAATGCCGTAGCTGCCGCCATCGCCCAGCCTTTCGTCGCTTTCATGATCCTGACCAGAACGTAAACACCGACTGCCGTCAGCAGATTCAATATTACAAACGGCCATCTGGCCAAGTCCAAGCTAAGCCGCATCGGACCGTAATATGGAACTAACAGCAGGGCCGGGACCGGACTGATTACCCCTTCCGTATTCGACCCGAACAATAACTGGGGGAACCCCACTCCCGACACATCCACCCCCCGCAAATACAGCATCTTGCTGCTCATGACATACACCAGATCGTCGTGCGACACTCCCCCCGGAAATCGGCCCAGCCAGAAACCCCTTACCGCTAAAGCCAGTACCACCAGCACCAAAATTCCCAACTTCCGCATATCCTGATTCTACATCAGCCGTGCCTTAGGCAAGCCATGCTAAAATGGTCAGGTGGCTGAATATACAGATATCCAGGTCCTCAAAAGAGATGGCACCAGAGAACCTTTCGACCCCGATAAAATTGTCCGCGTCACCCAGGCTGCCGGCCTGGATCCCGATCAGGCCAAAAAACTAGCCGGCGAAATCGCCGACTGGGCCCAAAAGTCCGGCTTGTCCCAGCTGACCACTCTCCAGTTGCGGGACTTAGTCATCGGCAAGCTACACAAGTACGATGAAGCCGCCGCTAAAATGTTTGTCTGGTATCAGATGACCAAATTAAAGGATACCTGACTCTTTAACCAATTTTTGCCTGGCTCCGAACAGCTCCTGCCAGTTTTCTCCCGTCACTTCCCCCACCACTACTTCCGGCACCACCGCCGTCACCTCCCACCCCAGTTTTTGCAGCTCTTCCGTCAACACCGTAAATAGGTCCCGGTTCACCGCCACCACCCCCAGCTCCTCCTGTCCCGCAAAAAAATTGCTCGCGAGTTTCCCAGACGGGATCGGCAGCCCGGACACAAAATCCTTCAGCGCTCCCAGATTCACCCGGCCTCCCATCGCCGGCTCCGTCCGCCAATACAATACCTCCTTACTCAAAACTACGATCACTTTGGTCGCCCCCCGCCTCACCTCACCCATCTTTTGCTTCACTATCTCCTGATACTGGGCCGCATCCTTGATTTCCCCGTCCGCCTGCACCCCGGCCAGACCCACTTCTCCGCCCCCGCTTTTCCCGGCCCACACCCACAGTTTATCCCGGCCCACCTTAACTGCTACCTCCGTTTTTCCCATAATTAATTTATATCACTCCCCGGCTGGTTAGCCAAACCACAATTCCCACTCCGATCCACACTATCGCCGCTACCAGCCACACCCACCGGTGCCCCCCACCTCCCGCTATCGGTTTAACCGCCGCCTGCAGGTTCTCAAATTAGGCCCGATACACCAGATTCTCCGTCGACCCCGCCGCCGCCTGCATTTTTCCGTCCTGGGCCGACAGATGTTCATCAGTCCGCAGCCGGGAAGCCACTTTAATCTTGGCGACGATCTGCCCGTACACCGCCGGCGTCAGCTCCAGCACGTCATGCAGCACTCCGTCGATACGAAACCTGACTATGGATTTTTTCTTTTCCGGTTCGATGTGGATGTCCGACGCCCGGTTGGCATACGCGTACTCAATCAGTAAATTCACGATTTTGATAATCGGCGCCTCGTCCCCCCTGGCCTTGCCCACCTCATCCGCCAGCAGCTGGTCAAATGACTTCTGCAGGTCTTTTTTGTACAGCCCGACCGCCAAATCCAGATCCCGCTCCGTGGCATAAAACACCTTCACCGGAATTCCGGTTTTCTTGGCCACAAAGTCTCTTACTTCGGAATTTTTCGGGTCCGCCATCGCCAGGGACAAACCGCTGCTGTCCAGTGCAAACGCCAGTATTTTCTGTTTTCTGGCCACCACCTCAGGAATAATCCGCAGCACCTCGTCGGCAATCGCCAGCTGTCCCAACCGGACCAGCGGAAAGCCCGTCAGATCGGCCACAATCCGACCCAGATTCTCATCAGAAATCAGGCCCTTTTTCAAAAGTACTTCCGCAAGGCCCGCCTTTTTTTCCTGGCTTTCCTTGGCTGCCGCTTCCAGATCCTCAGGTTTGATTACCTGCAACTCGCTTAATGCCGCCAGCAAACCCTTATCGTCATACCCGCGCATACCTTTCATTGTACACATAGTCCTCCGCTCTTTTCCACAACTGCCCTGACTATGCCCCGATCAGTGTCCGAATCTTCGCTACCAGATCCTTAAGCGCCATATCCGATTTCACCACGTAATCCGCCGCTCCCAACTCCCAGCCCTTGTCAATATCTTCCTTCTGCCCCAGATTTGAGGCGATAATTACCGGAATATTTTTCCACGCCGGATTGGCCTTAATTTCCGTGAGCGTGGCAAACCCGTCTTTGTTGGGCATCACCAGATCCAGCAAAATCAAATCCGGTACAAACTCCTTGAGTGCCGCCAGGGCTTCATCCCCGTCCGACGCTACCCGCACCTCAAAGCCTTCTTTGGTTAATTTCAGCCGGATTGCCGACGCCAAAAACCTGTCATCATCAGCTACCAGTATTTTGTTCATCCCTGACCATACTTCTCCATGACCTTTATAATATCCTCCAACCGTTTATCCACCTTAAGGAGGTACTCATCCGCTCCCAGATCCAGCATTTTACCGACCACATCCGGACTGGCCGAATTGGATACCACCACCACGGGAATCTTGGCCCACTTGGGATTGGCCTTCAGCTGTTGGATAAACTCCATTCCGTTCATATCCGGCAGGTAATAATCCAGCCACACCACCATAGGCAGCTCCATCATTCCCTCGAGGCCTTTGAGCGCTTCCGTCCCCGTCCCGAATTCCGCCGCCCCATACCCCGCCAGGCTCAGCTTCTTCACAATCGCCTCCCGCAGCAACTTCTCATCCTCTACCACCAAAACGGTTTTCATACTTTACTGAATATACCACAAACCACCCGCACCAAAAAGGGCAACGGGTGGTTTAAAAACCCTACTACTCAATTGCCGCCAATCCCGCCTTCGCGCATTCCACATCCTGACTTACATCAGATGACCCCCCCACTCCAATTCCACCTACCAATTTACCTTCTTTTAATATCGGTAAACCTCCCGCAATCGTCGTTAGCCTACCGCCATACAGTGACTGAATACCAAAATACGGCTTTCCCTCACCGGAAAACCCAGCCATATCTCCCGTCGGCATTCCAAGCGTTCCAGATGTAAACGCCTTTGCCTTGGAAAATCTGGGGCTTATCGTAATTGCCCTATCCATTCTTAAAAAAGTCATCAAAGTCCCATGTTCGTCCACCACCGCCACCGATATTGCCACTCCCAACTCATTTGCCTTCTTCTCGACCGCCAATATCATTTTTTTTGCTTCCTCTGACATCAACATATTCTTTTCACCTCCCACCCATTATATGATTAACTTTATCGCATACATCCCAATATACTTTCAAGGTTTGCAAAAGGCAAGTATTCTGCTAAAATAGCCTATAATATGTCAATGGTTGAGTCAAAACCTATTCTCCCCACAAACCTGGGAGTACCCGAAACTACCTTTTTAAATACCGCAGAAGGAACTAAGCGCAGTGTAAACACACTACTAGCCGACAGGCCCATCATCCTGAGTGGCGGATCGATGTACGGAACCGTATTTCTTCCCCATCTCCGGGCTGATATCGCCTATGTGCGCCGGGAAACGGAACCCTGGGAAACTGTCTCTGTCCTCACTACCTGGAGCCACGCTCAAAACTGGATTGACTACCAGCATCTCCACCCCAATCTTGCCCTCCCCATCAGAGAGGGTCATCTTAAGAATCTTACCAATCTGATGTTTGTCAGATTTCCCGCCAATCTCGACCGAGTCGACTCCGCCTTGAAACAGTACTGTATCAACAGCCAAAACGAAATCCAGGTCTTCTTCATGCCCGAAAATTATCCTCTCTTCAAAGAACTAAACCGACAAGGCATCAATTCCCTTCTGGTCCGCTCCGCCAACATCCATAACCAGGCCGAGGCCCTCAACTACTCCGAAGCCCAAAAATACGCCATCCAAATCGGCGCCCCGCTCATCGTCCTGAACCACCCGGCTTACCTCTCGGAGGAAGCCGCCAGGGCCAGAGTCGGTGGCAACAACATCATTCGCTTCGGTCCCCAACCGGAGGCAGAACTCCTCCGCCAAGGAAATACGGCTGCCGATACCACCCAAAGGCTGCTCTCTGCCGCGCACCTTTTACCACCGGGAATTGTCTTCAAACACCAGGAAGCCAAACCCCGACCGCTCGCCTTTCTGCCCTACGAGTGTCCAAAAGATTTGGTTTCTCTCACTGATCTCACCGCCGACTTGCTCAAAGCTGGAGGCCTACAAGCATGACAAAGCCTGATGAAATTTTCTATTACTGGAACAGACAGAAAACTCATAAACCTATTGCCCTGAATGATGAAACACTTCGTGACGGCCTTCAAGCTACCTACATCCGGGGGTTAAACCTCGACCAAAAAAAACTCTTTCTTGACCTTCTACCCCAGGTCCATATTCATTCGGTAAACATCGGCTTCCCCTCTTCTGGACCGGAGCAAGCCCGCCATGTCTTAGAACTGGCCAAATACATCAAAAATCACAAACTGGACCTGGATGCCGACATCGGCGCCAGATCAATCGTCAGCGACATTGACCCGGCTTTAGACATCATCGACAAAGTCGGACAACCATTGGAAATAGGAATTTTCATTGGCAGCAGCCATATCCGGCAAATCGTCGAAAAGTGGGAGCTGAAAGCCATGGGCCAATTAGTCAGAGTGGCCGTTACCCATGCCACCAAAAACGGGGCCAAAGTGATGTTTATCACCGAAGACACCACCAGAGCTTACCCCCAAACCATCAAATATCTTTATCAAACAGCCATCGACAGCGGTGCCTCCCGCATCTGCGTCTCCGATACTGTCGGCTGCGCCACCCCGGAAAGCACCACCAAACTTCTAAAATACATTTTTCAGGATATTGTCGGCCACCAGCCGGTCTTGGTCGACTGGCATGGACACAACGACCGCGGTCTAGCCGTAGCCAACTCTCTGGCCGCAGCCCGGGCCGGTGTAGACCGCATCCAAGCGACAGCTCTGGGCATCGGCGAACGTGCCGGGAACACCTCCATGGAACAGCTGATCATCAACCTCTATCTGGAGCACCTCCTGAAAGTCGGAGAGATCAAATTTCTCTATGATTACACCAGATTTGCTGCTAAACATCTTAAGGTGCGGATCAAACCCAATGACCCGATTGCCGGCTCTCACATCTTTTTCACCGCCACTGGTGTCCATGCGGCGGCTATTAAGAAAGCCTATGACATGAACCGGCCCGATCTGGCAGGATTAGTCTATTCCGCCATCGATCCTTCACTCATCGGCCGCAAACCGGACATCAAGGTCGGGCCCATGAGCGGAAAATCAAACGCCATGTGGATATTGCAAAAAATCAAACGCCCGGCCAACGACAGAAACATCACCCTTATTTTAAACGAGGCAAAGAACCAAAATCGGATCTTAAAACCCAAGGAAATCAAACACCTCCTGGGAAAAAAATAATTTACTCTCCCAGTTCCTTCAGAATCCTGGCCGCCAGTCGGACCGTTTCTATACCCCGGCTGAATGCAATCCTGAAATAATCATTCTCCCCAAAAGCCCTACCCGGCACCACAAACAAACCTTTTTCTTGGGCCAACTTTAAAAACTGGCCTTCAGCCATAGGATACTTTACGAAGAAGTAGAAGGCTCCCTCGGGCAAATTAAAAACATATCTCGCCTTTGTCAATGCCTCCGAAATCAAATCCCTTTTCTTCTGATAATCTCCGACATCGGGCCGAATCTTTAGCAATTCCGGCACCATGTTCTGCATCAATGCCGGGGCATTCGTAAAACCCAACTTCCTCTGAGATAAAGAAACCAACTCGGACAGGGTCTTTCTCTGATCCATACCCGGATTAATAACCACATAACCAATCCTTTCCCCCGGAACATTGGCCGACTTGGAAAAGGAGTAAACCATCACTGAATCCGGATAATCCCTGACCGAAGAAACAAATTCCTTTCCGCTGTCGGGAAAAACGATATCCCGGTATGTTTCATCAGAAATCAGATATATCGGATGGCCAACCTCCTTTGCCGCCTCAGCGAGCCACTTATGTATCTTCACTATCTGATCACCGGAATAAACCTTACCGGTCGGATTGTTCGGAGTATTTATTATCAGCGCCTTTGTTCTGGGCGATAGAAATCTAGCCAAAATCTCAACATCAGGATCAAATTCCGGAGCCGGCAGTTTTACGAAAATCGACATCCCGCCATGGTTCTCCACGTAAGCCCCAAAATCAGGAAAATAAGGCGCCAACACTAATACCTCATCTCCGGGATTGAGGATACTTTTTAAAACGCAGTTCAATCCGCCGGAAGATCCAGCGCACACAATCACATTTTCCGCCGACAGATTTTCAGGCATCAATTGGTTCGCTTTCAAAGATTCAGCAATCACCTCCCTAATCCTATAATACCCGGAATTATCCATGTAGGAATGACTGGGATTAGACTTTACGAGTTTCACCAGCGTCCTAGAAAAACTCTTGGGAGGGCTACCGTAGGGGGCTCCCAAACTCATGTCTGCAACCTCAGACTGTGTTTTTCCGCTCGCCCTCTTAAACATGTCTCGTATTGAGCTCCCACCCAATTCGCTCACCAGTTTTGAGTTGAAAGGACTGCTATTAGCCATAAATTACCTATCCTTGATATCTCATAGTATAATGCATACATATTTTAGAGGTTTCTTTACCAAATATCCAGCCGACAACCTTTTTTACCTTTTTTGACTATGCCCCGCGAATACCAACCGCTTTCTCCATCTGACGCCAATGAAGCCCTTTTTGTATTTAAAAAAGACTATTCTCCTCCCAGTGAACAGCTAGCCCAGGGCATTCGGCTGCACCAGGTCAGCAATGACGACTTGGCCAACCTCACCCCCCGAATCTCAACCGATGGAATCTTCCCCACCAGAGGGGCCAAAGCCAAGCGCGAGGAAATCGCTCAATTTGCTTTGGCCGGTGTTCCCGGAATCGAAGAGGGCGAAGTCCAAAAAGGCAATTTTACTGTCCTTGTCGTCGGCCCGTTTTTCGGAGGCGGATCAGCCAGGCAACAGGCTGTGGACACTCTGCGTGAAGCCGGAATAAAACTCATCATCGTCGCCGGTGGTCACACCGAAAGAATCTTCAAGGAGAACTGTTTCAACTCCGGGGGCCCGGCCATCCTCGAAGTTCCGGCGGAAGCTGACGAGGTCAACAAAATCTTGGACCGTATCCATGACGGTACTCTCAGCATTGAAGAAGAGTATAAAGATCCCATCCGCTCCGAAATCCGAGCCAGCGGCGGCCTGTTTGAATACACCAAAAAAAGGTTGGCGGGTCAAGTTGAAATTCCCCGCATCTCTCACCCCAATCTTCCCCCAAATTATCCCATGACTGCCGCCCAAAAAATATTAGCCCGTAATTTCATCAATCTGGACCCGGATCATCCCGTCGTCCAACCCGGAGACGTCGGATTTGCCACTACTTCTTTCCGTTTCGCTTACGAACTCACTTCCCCTACTATTGAGCAAACCATTCAACATAACCTTGACTCAAACATCAAAGGAGCCATCAGGGATCCGGACTCATTCGCCTTATTCGAGGACCACACCATTTGGTCAGGTGATCCGCGTTTCCGGGCCCTCATAGACCGACAGCGTCAAAATAGCCAGGATTGGGGCATTAAACTCTTTCGCCAACGGCCGGACCTTACGGGGTCGGAAGGTATTTGCCATACCCTCATCAAGGAGAGGTGTCTGGCCCTGCCGGGACAATACATTATTGGCACCGACTCCCACACCGATAGTGCCGGGGTCTTAAACGCTTACGCCGAAGGAGTCGGGGCAGGTACCTTGGCCGCTTCCCTTCTCACCAAGGACAACTTAGTCGTTGTCCCGGAAAGCATCGATGTCAATTTTACAGGCCAACTACCCAAATCCTGCACCCCCAAAGATGCCATGCTGTTCCTGCTTTGCCATCCTTACATTAAAACCGGTGAAGCCATCGATAAAGCCTTGGAATTTCGGGGGCCAGGTTTAAAAAATTGGACCGTCGACGATCTTTTTGTTCTCTCCAACATGTCCGTTGAATGCGGAGCCAATACCGGCATCGTCACAGAAATGACCGACGCGGTTGTTAACCACATTTCTACAGTCAGGCAAATCCCCCCCGCGCAGGTCAAAGATTCGTTTGTCCGCAGTGACCCCGACGCCCAATTTGCCCGAAAGATTGAAATCGACTTGAGTAAACTCGGACCCATGGTCGCCACCCCCGGTCATCCCACCAATGGAGTTCCGATTTCCCAGCTGCCCAAAACTCCTATCACATCCGCTTTCATTGGCTCATGCACAGGAGGAAATCTCTCCGATCTTGAAGCCGCAGCGGACATCATCATGGGTCAGAAAGTGAAAGTTCCCTTAGTCGTCCAAGCCGCTTCCATGAGTGTCTATGATGCAGCTCTGGCCAAAGGTTTGGATAAAGTCTTTGCGGCCTCCGGGGCAGAGTTTTTAACCCCGGGGTGCGGAGCCTGTATTGGCTTGGGACCAGGAAGAGCCGAGAAACCTTCGGACGTCATTGTCACTGATACTAACCGCAACTGGCCGGGCAGAACCGGTCACGAGCAGGCTTCAGTTTATCTTGCCAGTTCCCTCGTAGCCGCCGCCAGCAGTCTAGCCGGTTACCTCCGCGCTCCTGGTGAATAATTCCTGATAATCCCGTACAATAATTCTCGATGGTCTATCTCACTGCTCTGGTTATCCTGGCTCTTTCTCTTGGTCTGCTTTTCTTCATCGCCCAATATTACCGCGTCTCCAATCTTCTGTCTCACCATCAAACCCAGAAAAAAACCCTTGATGCCCTTTGGAAAATAGAACAGATCATTGTTAACTCTCTTAATTTTCAGGAAGTCGCTCAAAAGATCTCTGATTCCGTTCTCCTTGAGTTGGGAAAGTTCGGATTCGCCATTATTGTCCTCATCTTGGTTGATGATGAAAGCAAATCTTTAAAAAGAATCTCTATCTCTCGCACTCAGGAAGCCAACACCGCCCTCGAAATTTCCCCCGTCCCTTTCAATAATATTTCCATTCCTCTATCTGCCACCGAAAATAATTGTGTCCGTTCCGTGAATGAAAATAAAGTTCTCACCACCGCTCACATGGCCAACGTTCTCGTCCCGGCAATTGACCGCAATTTTGTAGAAAAAGTCCAAAAAACCCTCGGCGTTAAAACCACCATCACCGTCCCGGTTTCCTCCAAAAACAAAATTTTAGGCTGTCTCATTTTCAGCGTCAAAAAATCGGAAAAGGACGTTAGCACATATGAGTGGGACATTATCCACGGATACGCCGACGCCGTCGGCATCGCTCTTGATAATTCATTACTTTACACCGATCTCCAAACCACCACCAAAAAACTCGACGAAGCCAACAAACATCTTCAGGAGCTCGACAAGCTCAAGGACGAATTCGTGTCTCTCGCCTCCCACGAGCTCAGAACTCCCATGACCGCCATCAAAAGTTATGTCTGGATGGTCCAGAACCACAAAGCCGGAGATATTACCGATACCGCCCAAAAATATCTCGCCATCGTCTATTCTTCTACCGAACGCCTGATACACCTGGTCAACGACATGTTGGATATCTCAAGAATCGAATCCGGCCGCTTCCAGCTCCATCCCGCCCCCTTCAAATTCGCCGATCTGGTGCACGAAATCCAGACCGAGTTTTTGGCCAAAGCGGGCGAGCGGCACATGAACTGGCAGACCTCAATCGATCCCCCGGATACGACCGTCACCGCCGACCGGGACAAAATTGAGCAGGTCCTGGAAAACTTAGTTGGCAACGCTTTCAAATTTACCGGGGACGGCGGCACCGTCACCCTCAAAGCTTTTATCAAAGACAACAATCTGGCAGTCGCCATTTCCGACACCGGCCGGGGCATCGCCAAGGAGGATATGTCCAAACTCTTCACCAAGTTCGGCCGCCTGGGCGAAGGCCTGCCTACCCTATCCCAGCCCGGCACCGGCCTCGGTCTCTATCTCTCCAAACAGTTTATCGAGCTGCACCACGGCCACGTCACGGTGGATTCCGCCCTCGGCCGCGGTTCCACCTTTACATTTACCCTGCCCTTGGGCTAATATTCAATTATCCAGTATGGCTGATACGCCGCAAAAAAGACTTTTGGTTGTCGAAGATGATACTGCTCTCCGGGATTTGTACGTCCAGATTCTCACCGACAGCGGCTTTACCGTCGAATCCGCCGTGGACGGCCAGGAAGCCTTCGACAAAATGAAAAAAGGCGGTTACGATTTGGTTCTCCTCGATATCATCCTCCCCAAAGTCGACGGCCTGACGGTTCTCGAAAAACTTTCCGCCGAGGCCCCGCCGGAAAAACCCAACTATCACATCGTCGTTCTCTCCAACCTGGGCCAGGATGAAGCCATCAGCAAAGCTATGAGTCTGGGCGCCCAAGGATATCTGATCAAAAGCGATTACACTCCCGGCCAGGTCGTCGAACAGGTCAACCACTTTCTGGAACTGGGCGACAACTCTTCCGCCGGTTCTACGACAGCGTAACTTCCCCTTCTTTCGGTACCATCCCCGATAAAGGCAGATCAAACTTAAACGTCGTTCCCTTCCCGTCCCCGGACTCAAACCAAATCTTCCCTCCCGACGATTCCACCACCGATTTAGCCAAATACAACCCCAAACCGGTACCGTCGGTTTCCATCTTCACGGCATTCGGCGCTCGGAAAAACTTTTCAAACACCCGCTTTTGCGCCTCTTTGGGAATGCCCACTCCGTTGTCGGAAACCGCCGACTCCACCACTTCATTCTTACGCGAAATGGTCACCATGATTTCTCCACCGTCAGGCGTATATTTGATCGAATTGGTCAACAGGTTCATGTACACCTGCGACACCAGTTTGGGGTCAATGTTAATGAGGGGCAACCCGGGCAGAACGCTGATCGCCAGTTTTAGCTTCTTGTCCCCGATCTTCTTTTTGAGACCGTCCGCCACTTCGGCTACCAGCTTCCCCAAATCCGTCGGCACCGGATTAATAATAATCCGCCCCGATTCTATCCGGGAAATATTTAAAAGCGAAGTTACTAAATCCACCATCCGTTGGTTGGAAACCGCGATATTGGTGGCAAACTCCGTCTGCTCCGGATTGAGGGGTCCGGCGTCGCCGGCCAACAGCATTTCCACAAACCACTTAATGGCAGAAAGCGGCGTCCGCAGCTGGTGGCTGGCCAGGGACACAAATTCGCTTTTGGCCTGGTCGACCTCCTTTTCGTGCGTCACATCCCGGAAGACCGCGATCACCCCGATAATCTTGCCCCCGAATACCACCGGCGACGCCGTCGTCGCCACCGGAAACCTGGTTCCGTCACGTCTCACATAATTGTACTTATCGCTGTAAATCGGTTGCCCCAGCTTCAGCACCCGCTGTGTCGCCCGGTTTTCCGGCAGAATCTGTATCCCTTTATTGTCAACTAGAGGCGCCACGTTAAACCACTTTTTGCCTACTACTTCATCCAGCTTCCAGCCCACCAGTTTCTCCGCCGTCTTATTTATAAGTTCGACATTCCCGTCCTGGTCCGTCACCACAATCCCTTCCCCCAAACTATTTAAAAGGGCGTCATCCTTAGCCTTCTTCTCCTCCAGATCCTTCAGCAGAACGTCTGTCTCCTCCACCCCCTGCTCCGCCATCTTCTCCGTCTTTTTAAGGTCGTTCATCGACCATTGGTTGCGCAGGTACAAAAACAGCATCACCACCACACCGAACCCATTCAGGATGACTATCCACCATAATTCACTTCCGGCCATAACCTATTGTCCGATAGTTACCAGGGCATCATAGTCCCCGCCAGCGGCTAATTCCCCCGTCGACGAGGCCGCCGTGTATTTCTCTCCCAAATCTTTGACTAGCAGCTGCCCGTATACAGCCTTATCCGCCGTCACGCTCACCTGCGTCACCGTCACGTTTTGGGTCGAATTACCCACCCCCACCACCGTATATCCCAGCCCGGCCAGATAACTCCCCGCTGCCGCTGCTGCCCCCGCCACTCCGCTGCCGTTTTCCACCCGCACCTTAAGATCAGACCGCTTGAGCGCCGATAAATCCGGCGTCGGCACCGCTGTGGGCGCAGCCTCTGCCGTCGGCTCTGGTGTAGCTACAGCCGCCGCCTGACTATTCCCCTGCCCCGGCAGCGTCTTCCCCCAACCGAATTTTTCCGCCCCTAAAATCGCTCCGGCTGCCACAGCTACCCCCACCAGAACTCCCACAACAAACATCAATACCTTTCCGCCCCCGCCGCTTTTTTTCTCTTCCGCGGGCGGGCTGGTCTCCCCCGCCAATTTTTCCTCCGGAACTTTTACCCAGCCCTCCATCGTTCCCTGGCTCTCCGCAGCCGGCTCGGAAACCGCCGGCGTGACTTCAGGCGCCACTACCACGGGTGCCACTGCTTCTGCCTCAACCGGCGCCGCCGCCGTTGCCGCTGCCGGCTCCACTATGGCCGGAGCCGCTGCCTGTTGTTCCTCTACCACCAGCCGCTTCTTTTCCGGCTCCTTCTTTTCCTCACGCTTGACAAACTTGGGCATTAATTAATCCTACCACAAATCAACAGCAATAGTTTACTGTTTCAGCATCCCCTCGGTCTTCTGCAGATCTTCATGTGTGGTGATATCCCACCCCACTTTTTCAAATGGCTCCGGTATCGCCACCACCTGCTTGTTCATACCCCTGGCTATCTGCACTATATCAGTCAGATAATACTCCCCGGACGCTGAATTTGGCCGAATTTTTTCCGTCGCCTGCACTAAAAAGTTCCACTCCACACAGTAAAAACCCACATTCAGTTCCCGAATCTGTTTCTCTTCTTCACTGGCCGCTTTTTGCTCCACAATCCGATCCACCTCCCCGCCCTGGTCCCTGACTATTCTGCCCCAGGCCGGCACGTCGGGCCAAGTATAAATCGTTGACAGCATCACCACCGCTGCTCCCGTATCCTGCCTCGCCCGCTTCATCTGCTCCACCAATTCCGGCGTAAACAGCATCATGTGATCCCCATATCCGATTACGGCTTCGTCCGGCTTCCAACCCCGCTTTTCGATATCCCTGATGGCCGCTTTCACGGCGTCCCCGGTTCCCAGCAGGGCCTCCTGGTTCACCCATACCACCGGCCTGTCTCCTACCGCCGCTTTCACCGTTTCTGCCATCATCCCCACCACTACCACCGATTTGTCCGCCGTCTTTTCCAGTAGCTCCACCCCAAACACCACCAGCGGTTTACCAGCTACGTCATGCGCCACCTTATTCTTTCCCGCCACTTCCGCTCCGAATCGCTTCCCCCTTCCGGCCGCTAAAATGATCCCCACCGTCATGCCGCCAATTCTACCACGTCGGCCCTAGTCCTTGCCGCCATCATTTTGGCCCGCAGCTCTCTCGCCCCCTCAAACCCGTTGATGTACGCCTTGACAAACTTTTTCATGATTTGGAAGTCCCTTTCTTCTCCCCAGGTCTGATGCCATAAATTCAAATGAATGAGTAACAATTTTATCCTGTCTGACCGGCTCAATTCCCGTCCCGATTTGTCAAACGCCGCCGGGTTCACCAGTATTCCCCGCCCGATCATAAACCCGTCGCCCCCGTACTCCTCACACTTTCTCACCCCATCCAGCCAATCCTTCACGTCCCCGTTACCAATGACTAATACCCCCTTCCTTCCGTTCCCTCCCCCTAGACTAGGGGGAGGGCCAGGGTGGGGGTACAAAGAATTCCTCAGTTTTATTATTTTCCCCATCTCCTCCCAATGCGCCGGCATCGCGGACATTTCCGCCGCCGTCCGCAGGTGCACCGTGACCGCCGCCGGGTTCTGTTCCAATAGCCATCCGATCCACTCTTCCGTTATGATCTTTTTGATCCCCAGCCTCGTCTTGACCGACACCGGCAGGCCGGCTTCTGATACCGCTGCCAAAATCTCCCCCACCCGAGCTTTATCTCCGATCATTGCCGCACAGGCTCCCTGCTTTAAAATATCCTTTTGCGGACAGCCCAGGTTAACATCTATTCCGTCAAAGCCCAAGCCGGCGACCACTTTTGCCGCTTCATAAAACTTTTGCGGCTGTGTCCCCCAGATCTGAGCTACGATCGGCCTCTCTGCAGAAGAGAATATCAATCTTCTCAAGACGGGATCAAATCTCCCCCCTTCCCCCTCTTTTATCAAAGAGGGGGTGGCCCGCAGGACGGGGGAGATTTCCAGAGCATGACAGATCCCTTCTACATTCGTAAACTCCGTAAAATACACGTCCGGCCTGCCTACCGGCAGGCAGGTGCCGCCGATTTTCCCCACCATCTGCCGGAACACCGTATCCGTCACATCCTCCATTGGAGCCAGGGCGGCAAACGGCCGCGGCAGCTGGGCCCAAAATCCTGCATCCATGGGCCAATTTTACCCCCTCCCGCCTTAATCCGTTCTTAATCTCACCTGTGTTACACTCCTATTTGCCGCGAAAGCGACACTAGCGCCGGTATCTTTCTCTTCCTCTTCCAAAGACTCCCTTTCAGGTCAGATGGGTATGCTGACAAGTATCTGGAGGGGGAAGACAAAGCTTCCGGCGATTTTGATGTAAAATCAGCCTCATGAGGATTCTTCTGGTCGAGGACGACCCCCGCATCGCCGACAATATCAAGGTCATGCTTACCCGGAGTTCCTATGCCGTCGACCTGGCTGCCACCGGCCGCGCCGGGCAGGCTATGGCCGATTCCGAAGACTACGACCTGGTTATTTTGGACTGGATGCTCCCCGATGTCGACGGCACGGTCGTTTGCACCGCCCTGCGCCGCCTGGGCTTGACCGTTCCCATCCTTATGCTCACCGCCAAGACCCAGCTCGAGGATATCGTCGAGGGCCTGAACGCCGGGGCCGACGACTACCTCACCAAACCCTTCCAGATGCAGGAACTGCTGGCCCGGGTCCGGGCTCTCATGCGCCGCCAGAGTCTCGCTACTCTGGAACCCCGGATCACCGTCGCCGACCTGGTCATTGATACCAACACCAACTCCGTCACCCGCGCCGGCCGCCGGGTCCCCCTGTCCCCCAAAGAATATGCCCTTTTGGAATACCTGGGCCGCCACGCCGGGACCACCCTCAGCCGCCTCGACCTTTTAACCCACGTTTGGGATGCAACGATGGATGTCTTAAGCAACACCGTGGACGTCCATATCCGTTATCTGCGCCAAAAAATCGACCCGCCGGGACTGACCCCGCTTATCCATACTATCAAGGGCAAAGGCTATTTATTGGGCCTGAAAAACTGATATGACCAAACCCCGATCCCTTTCGCGTCAGATTGCTCTGACTACTGCCGGCATTTCCACCGCCGTCATTCTCTTCACCAGCCTGACCTTCTCCATGGCCTATTACTTTTTAGTCCAGCACGACACCCAAACGCTGCTCGCCTCCGAGGCCTCGGAAATCCTCCAAAACGAAATAGCTTACACCAACGGCCAAATCACCTATCACAAAAGCCCGCCCGGGGAAACCCTGGCCACCAAGTTGCAGACCTTCAACCTCTCCGCCGTCATCCTGGACCCCCGGCTCCAGCCGGTAGCCACCTTCGGCATTTTCCAGGGCCTGTCCGAAGGCAAAAACTATGCCGATTACGCATCCGCCAAGGCCATTTCCGACGCCCTGACCTCAGACAAAACCGACCTGGCCACGCACACCGTCCCCGGCAACCTGACTTACGAGACCCTCATCTCCCCCATCGCCTCCGGCAGCCGGACCGTAGGCGTTTTAATCCTCTCTTTGCCCTATGAATACGTCAATCATCTCCTGGCCGTCAACCTCATCGTCCTCGCTTTCGCCCTGCCCTTAAGCCTGCTTTTCGGCTGGGTCCTCTCCGTCACCTCCATCCGCTCCGCCTTCGCCCCCCTAAACCAGCTGGTCGAATACATCAAAGGTGTCCAGTTTAGTACCCAGATCTCCGGCCTGGAATTCAAGCGCCCGCCCAGCCGGGAAATTTCGGCGCTGACAGAGGCTTTCAACGACATGATCTCCCGCGTCGGCAGCAGCCTGGAAAAGCAAAAGGACTTCATCGCTCACGCTTCCCACGAACTCAAAACCCCTCTCACCCAGGCCGTCTCCTCCCTGGATCTGGCCGCCACCACCGATCACCTCGCCGAAGCCCAGGCCCATGTTTCCCGGGTCAAGGACGACTTGTTGTCTCTAAACCACATTCTGGACAGCCTTTTGACCATGTCCAAAATCGGCTCCACTCTGGCCCCTTCTCCCCCCGTCCGCTTCCTCGTCCGCCCGGCCGTCACCCAAATTCTCACTCCCTACAAAAGCTTCCTCCTGGAAAAAAAGCTGCACCTGGCCGTGAATATCCCGGGCTCAGCCGAGCTGACTTTCTCCCCCGAACACTTCCGCATTCTGGTCGGCAATCTGGTCAACAACGCCATCAAATACAACGTCCCCGGCGGCAAACTCACTCTGGCCTGGTCCGGCCACACCCTCACCGTTTCCGATTCCGGCATCGGCATGACCCCCGATGAAAAAGTCCATATGTTCGACCGTTTTTACCGCGGCCGCCACCAGACTGCCGCCACCAAAGGCACCGGCTTGGGTCTCGCTTTAGTCAAACTGATAGCCGACCAAAATCATCTCACTCTGGCCGTCACTTCCGCCCCTCACCGCGGCACTAGAGTCGATGTCGCATTTCCCGCATAAAGAGTCTGTATATATTCTCGGCTCAAAGCCGTCGGGAAAATCTCCGTCGCTGTCGGATTCACCATTTTCGGATCTCCCGGCTTCCCCGCATTTTCCAGATAGGCCACCGCCCCGCAGCCGCTGATCATCGCCACAGCCAAAAAAGCCAGCATTACCTTGGTTCTCCAGCCCTCTTTATTTTCAATCGCCATAATCAATTATAACCCCCTCTCAGCTTTTTGTCAGGACCGCCACAGCCGCGCTCGCCGCCGCCGCCCCTACCGCCAGATAAAACAGCCCCTGGTAATATCCCTCATAGTTCCAGAAATTCTTCATGCAGCTGGCTCCCCCGTTAGAGTCGCACAGCTTTGTGAAGTCAGCTCGGGCCGCGGGCGAAACCGTCATCCACGCTACCGCCGCCACCAATATCGAAAACCCCAGCACCACTCCCGCTGCCCCCCGCACCCCTTTTCCCCGCTTTCTCAAAAATTCGACCGACATAATCAATTATAAACCCTACCCTCGCCTCCTGCCCCCAATTCCCCGCCTGAAAACCGATACTCCCCGATAATGCGGCAGTGGCCTCCCGTCCGCATATCTGGGCTTCATTATCTCCAAAGGTGACATCTCGCCTACCGGTCCCAAATACCCCAATAACTGCTCCTGACTCATTCCCCGCAGGATACCTGCCGTCAACCCCAAATCCTTCCGCTGGCTCAAAACTGCCTGAACCAGTGATTCTAAACCCGCATCTACCTCTTTTCCTCCATGTCCCATATAAAATATATACTCTCATCAAAAAGCCTTTTCAATCCTCAGTTAATTCTAACTCCAAGCTCATTCCTCGTCTAAAGCCGTCGCCGTCGCCGCCCCAATCCCCTTAGACGCTCCTGTTACAATCACTATCTTCTCAGCCAATTTCATAAGCTTACCCTTCCTTGCCCTTCCGCAGCTTTAGCGGAGGAGGGTCCGGCAACATAATACCGTTTACCCTTTATTTTGTCAGGCAGCAGGGATTCTTTAGTGTATTTTTCGTAACCTTTACCGTACCCTAGGTCCTTCATCAGCTTAGTCGGGGCGTTGCGGATAGACATAGGGATCGGCAGATTACCGTGCTCTTTGACGTCCGAGAGGGCCGCCATGTAGGCATCGTACGCCCGCCGGTCCTTTTTGCAAACTGCCAGATACACCACTCCCGCCGCCAGATTTTCCTGACATTCCGGGTAGCCAATAGTCTCGCAGGCCCGAAACACCGCATTGGCGACGACCAAAGCCGTCGGCACCGCCATCCCGATATCCTCGCTGGCAAACACCACCATCCGCCTTGCGATAAAGAGAGGATCCTCCCCGGCGTCCACCATCCGCGCAAGATAATACAGAGCGGCGTCAGCGTCCGAGGCCCGCATCGACTTGATAAACGCCGATATCGTGTTGTAGTGCTCCTCCCCCAGCTTGTCATACCGCAGGTGCTTCGACTGTAGGGTATCTTTGAGCGTCTCGATCGTCACTTTCTTATACAGATCCCGGGTATTTTCGATCATGGTTATGGCCTGCCTGGCATCCCCGTTGGCCATGGCAACGAGCCAGTCCTTGGCCTCTTGGTTCATCTTCACTTTCGTCCGGTCAATTATCTGCAGCATCTCGTCGCGGTTCAACTCCGTCAGTACAAATACCCGGCACCGGGATAAAAGAGGCGAAATCACCTCAAAGCTGGGGTTTTCCGTCGTCGCCCCGATGAGGGTGATCGTCCCGTTTTCCACGTAAGGGAGGAGATAATCCTGCTGAGCTTTGTTAAACCGGTGGATTTCGTCCAGAAACAAGACGACCGGGATCATGGATTTTTCGGCTCTGACCACCACCTGCCGCACGTCCTCTTTCCCGGCAGCGACAGCCGACAAATTTACAAACTCTGCCCCCAAGGCGTTAGCATAAATCCTAGCGAGCGTCGTCTTGCCCACTCCCGGCGGCCCCCACAAAATAAACGAGAATTTGTGCTTTGTTTCAATTGCTACTCTGATAGGTTTCCCCGGTCCCGCCAAATGCCCCTGCCCGATATATTCGTCCAGGTTTTTTGGCCTCAACCGATCTGCCAGCGGCGCGTCCATGCCCTCATTCTACTCTATCCTTTTCCCGTCAGTTTCCGCCCGCCTTTTTCAAACCCCTCCACCATCTTTTCCTCCACTTCCTCAAGCGACCAATCCGCCCTGTCCCAGCCGGTAGTCTCTCCCTCTCCCACGACCCAACTCACATTATCAAAATTCTCTTCATCATCACCCATTTTCATCTTAAAAATTCTCTTAGTCTTTACCATGCCCATCTATCATACTCGTTATTGCAACCCCTGTTAACCCATCACGGATTAATCAATTCCTGGTACATTTTGTGCCGTAATCCCAGCTGGGTCAGGGTGAAGGTCATCTCCGGGCGGAAGTTGAAGTACTCCATGGCGTATGA
>DAHWUD010000013.1 GCA_027331445.1 Candidatus Amesbacteria bacterium | reverse complement strand
GTGGTGTTTGATAATTTAAAGCCCGGTGATACCTCTGTTGATTGTATTTTGTATTAAATTTTTCACACATTTCTCTCACCTGGGAAATCTCCGGACTAATGGTTTGATAGTTTAAAAATTCATACTCCAGCGTTTGAATTAGTCTTTCCACCCTGGAGTTCATGGTGGGGGTTCGGGGCCGGGAAAAGTAATGGGGTATGCCTAAATCTTTAGTTAATTTGTGAAAATACAAAAGATATTCTGATCCGTTGTCTGTATTAATGGCTGACATGGGAAAAGGAAAATAAGCTTTTACTCTGGTTAAAAAATCCTGGGCAGAACTGGAAGAGATTCTGGTGTAGGCGTAGGTATAGGCATATCTGGATTTACAGTCTACTGCTGCAAATATGTAATACCTCTCTCCCAGGACATAATAGTGCTTGGTGTCTACCTGAACCAAAGACCCCACATCCCGGTCTTTGAGATCATATGCAGCTGGCATCCGGTCAATCTTGTGATTTTTGTGACGTTTGATTTTCTTCTTCAAAATGGCTAGTCTGGGGTCTCGGTTGATAATCTTTTGGACGGTGTTGTAACCCAAAGTTACTCCATGTATTTCTCTGAGTTCAGCCTGTATTTCATACTTTGATTTTTCTGGATCGTCTTTCCGAATCTGGCATACCAAACTGATAACCTCTCTTGGAGTAGTCATCTTTCTCAGATGTTCTGGCCTCCTGGTTTGGGTATCAAACTCCAGCGTAGCCAGGTTGTACTTGTCAAACCGGTTTAACCACCGGTAAAACACTGATTTGGACAGACTGAAATGTCTGCAAGTGCCTTCAGCATTCTTCTCGTGGGTATAGTACCAATCAATCCACTCCAACCGCTTCAAGCCATCCCTGGACAAAGTGGATATACGGGATAACGACATCACCGGAAGTATTTTGAAACCGCGCATGTAGCAGCCATTGTACCTACCTGACATTACTTCTCAACCGTTCTGCATGTATAGTGGCCTGGTCATTCCGTGGTATGATTTTTACAACCATGCTTTCCTCTATCACCGTCTTTATCGGTCTGCTGCTGATTTGGAATCTGGTTTTAACCTTCATCCTCTTCAAAATTAAGCATCGTCCCTCGCCCCCGTCGCCGGTCCCAGTTTCGCCCCATCTGCACTTGGGCCTGGTTCGGTTCACGCCCTTTTCCGATACCGGCGGTGATCAGAGTTTTGTTCTCTCTTTACTTGATGAGGGGGGTAGTGGCATACTTATCACCAGCCTTCACGGTCGAGGAGTTACCCGCCTGTATGCCAAAAAGGTCAATGGGGGTAAAACTGATCAGCCTCTCTCTGCCGAAGAAAAACAGGCTTTGCAGGAAGCGTTAGATACATGAATTTACCCAAACGCACTATTTTTATCATCTTGGGCTGTATTGGCCTGTTGGCCGTATCCGCCGGCCTGTCCTACCTGGCCTTCAAATATTTACCCGCACCCTCTTCCCCGTCTTCTAAAACTTCCGCTATCTCCGCCAACATCACTCCCACCCGAAAACCCAAAGTCGATCCCTCTCTGCCCAAAAATCAGGTTTGTCCTTTAAACGGCGCCCTGTTTACCACTCCTGAGAAAAACGTCTGGGACACTCGTCGCCCCTTGGCCGTCATGATTGAAAATTCCGTCGACGCCCGGCCCCAATCCGGCTTGGGTGACGCCGACGTCATCTATGAAGCCGTGGCCGAAGGCGGTATCACCCGCTTTATGGCCCTGTATTACTGCAACGCTGCCCTTGATGACAATATCACTTTAGCTCCCGTCCGTTCTGCCCGTATTTACTTCGTTGACCTAGTCTCCGAATATGACGCTTTATATACCCACGTCGGTGGAGCCGGCAACTGCGACGATCCCAATGTCGATCCCCGGGCCAAAGCTCTTTGTGCCATTCAAAAATACAACATCAAAGACCTTGACGAAATGGGCCGGGCCGGGGATTTCAATACCTGCCATCGCCTGGCCAATCGTCTGGACCACGCCGTGGCCTATGAGCACACCATGGCTTGCTTCTTAAACGCTCTTTACGCTACGGGTGCCAAATGGGGCTGGACCAATGTCGATCAAAACGGAGTGCCCTGGGACAAAAATTTTGTTTCCTGGAAATTTATGGCTCCCGGCACCAAAGCGACCGGTAGTCCGGCCACCACTGTCTCTTATGCCTTTTGGCAGACTAACCCCAGCTTCCAGTCTGATTACAACGTCTTCTGGGCTTATGACGCCGCCACCGATACCTATGTCAGAAGTAACGGCGGCAAACAGTCGATCGACCTGAATACCGGCGACCCGCTCCGCTTCAAAACCGTTATCGTTGAATTTGCCAAAGAAACTCAGTTAGACGACCTGGAAAAGCACCTGCTCTATAATGTCATCGGCACCGGCAAGGGCATCGCCTTCATGAATGGTACTGCCACCCAGATCACCTGGTCCAAACTTTCTCGCACTTCCCGGACCCTCTTCTACGACGCCACCAGCGGCAAGCAGCTGCTTCTAAATCCCGGTCCCATCTGGATCTCCATCGTCCCCACCGGCAATACCGTCAATTACCAATAAACTCGTTTACTTTTTCCACTTCAGAATATCTAGTTTATCCGCGGTGCACTCATCTACTCCGTCTGTTATCAACTTTTCGAGTTCCTCCCGGGTGTCTGTCGACAAGTGGCCTCCGACTTTGTATCCACTCTGGTGAAATATTTTTACCCTTTCTTTATTCCAGAAATTCGCCGGTTTTCCGATGCTGATTAAATTTGCTCTTGTTAATTCCATGTATTTCATTAGGAAATAATTTCCAAACTCTTCGGTCCACCACTCTTCTACCAATCTGTAGCCAATTAGTTGCACATCAGCTTTGGGAAATGCTTCGCGAATATACGGAAGCAGGGGATAAATACTTGACGACAATTCCAAATTTGTCAGTTGGAATTTGTTAACCAGCTTAGCTACCTCATCGACCGCCTCTTTCTCCGGTGCTTTTATCTCGATTTCCATCCGTCCCCGATTTCCGAATCTTTCAAATACTTCTTCAAGTTTAGGGTAATTCTTGTGTAAGTCGTGTAAAAACGGGTGCACCAGGTAAACTCCTTTTTCGGGCCGGTAATAGACATCAAATTCCACTCCGTCGGCTCCTCTCTCAAATGCGCTTTCGATTCCCTCCAAGGTATTGTCATCAAATCTCTGTCTGTCTCCTCCGTGTCCGATAATCAGCATGCGATCATTTTACCATCGCGATCAGTTTCTTAAACTTGTTTAATACTATCTCAAAATTAGGATCCCCGTACGTTCTTCCGTCCCGCCGAATTTCCACTTCCACCGCCGGCACGTCTACCGCTTTGATCAGCAAATTTTGCTTCAAATTTTCTGCCCCCGCCACTTCTTCTCCCGCCAATCGGCCTTTATCAAAATACTTATTGATCCGAAATTCTACCAGTCTCGGGTAATTCATTCTCCGGCCGTGAATATCCACGACCAGCTTTATCGCTTTGTCGCCAACCAACCTTAGGACCTCTTTTCTCAACGGCGCTTCTTCATGGTAATTCGGATCCAATTGTTCCTCAGTCGCCACAATTCCCCAGGCTCCGGTTTGCTCGCACAGGTATTTCACCAAACTTCCCGTCCCCCAGTCCCGCCTCTTGATTTGCCCGTTTCTTATCTGCGGCGCATTATGCCCCGCCACCAACAGTACAGGCCTGGCCCCTTTTATTAATTCCCAATTTTCAATTGAGTACATAACTATTGCATTTTACTAAAAAATTGGTAATGTAGGGGGAGAAACCTGCCTCACACCATGTTAAAAGATTTGGTTATCAGCAAAACCCGTGTCAAACTCCTGGAAACTTTTCTGTCCGACCCGACCCAGATGTTTCATGTCCGCGATTTGGTCAGGAAAACCGAGGAAGAAATCAACGCCGTCCGCCGGGAGCTGGCCCGCATGGAACAGTTGGGCATGGTCAAAAAAGAACCCCGCGGCAACCGCCTTTATTACTGGTTTAGAAAAGATTACGTTTTTTACGCCGACCTTCTGTCCATGGTTTCCAAAACTGTGGGCCTGGGCGCCGCCCTCATCAAAAATAAAGCCCGTCTCGGTCGCGTCACTCTGGTCTCCTTTTCCGGCCGTTTCGTCCGTCACGAACTCCGTAAGTCTCCCGACGAGGTTGACCTCCTCATTGTCGGTGAACTGGTACTTCCGGAATTGGCCGCCGTTATTCGCGCCGAGGAAGCCCGCCGTGGTCAGCCCATCAATTACACTCCCATGACCGAGGAAGAACTCAAGTTTAGAAGAAACCGCCGCGATCCCTTTCTCTTGGGGATCTTAACCGGCAGTCGCGTCATGATTATCGGTGACGAGGCGGATTTGGTAGGTTAATTTCCATCATGGAACAAAAAGTCCTCAAAACCGGCAACAGTTTGGCCGTCACGATTCCCTCCCAGTTTGCTAAAATCATGGGAGTCAAACCCGGAAGCTTAGTCCGGATCAAAACTGATTTACGGAAAGGCGTCCTCACTTGTACCTTCTCCGGATCGGGCCAGCTTTCGCTTCTGGGGGACAAACAAAAATAATATGCGTTCCACAATTCTTATCGCCATTTTGGTCATCGTCGTCTTAGTGGCCAACATGCCCGCGACCCTCAAAATTTCCCGCCTCACCCTCTATCGCCCCGTCATCAATTTCAATTTCTTCGGTCTGAACTTTGTCCGGGATCTGTCTTTCAAACTCGGCCTCGATCTTCAGGGCGGCACCAACTTGGTTTACCAATTGGATACTTCCAAAATTCCCTCCTCGGACCGGGCCGATGCTGTTTCCGCTACCCAGTCCAACATCGAACGCCGCGTCAACCTCCTGGGCGTTTCCGAAGCCATCGTCCAGACCGCCAACTCGGGAAATATCTCCCGCCTGATCGTCGAACTCCCCGGGATTAAAGATGTCCAGCAGGCCGTCGATACTATAGGTGCCACTGCCCAGTTGGATTTTCGCGAAACCAAAGTCGCCACCCCCTCGGCCGCTTCCGATTTTCTTCCTACCGGCCTGACGGGCAATGATCTGAAGATTGCCACCGTCCAGTTTGGCGGCAGCGGCAATACCTCCGGCCAGCCCTCCGTCAATCTCACTTTCAACGCCGCCGGCACTAAGAAATTTGCCGATATCACCAAGCGCAATGTCGGCAAACCCCTGGCCATCTTTTTGGATAACCAGATGGTCACCGCTCCCATCGTCCAGACTGAAATCCCCAACGGCCAGGCTGTCATTACCGGAAACTATACTTTGAGCCAGGCCAAGCAGCTGGTCATTGAGCTCAATGCGGGCGCCCTGCCCGTGCCTATCAAGATTGTGGAGCAGCAGACCGTGGGTGCTACATTGGGCTCCGAGTCCGTCGCCAAAAGCCTGTTTGCCGGGATTCTGGGCTTTATCATCATCGTCTTCTTCATGGTCGCCAACTATGGCCTCAAAGGCCTGCTGGCCGATTTGGCCCTCACCCTGTATGTCCTTTTAACCCTCACCATTTTTAAGCTCATCCCCGTGACTCTCACCCTGGCTGGCATTGCCGGCTTTATTCTCTCCGTGGGCATGGCCGTGGACGCCAACATTCTTGTTTTTGAACGCATCAAAGAGGAAATCCGCTGGGGTCGGCCCCGGCGCGCCGCTCTGGAGCTCGGTTTTCATCGCGCCTGGACCTCCGTCCGCGACAGTAACATCAGTTCTCTCATTACCGCGAGTATTCTCTTTTGGTTTGGCGACGGTTCCATCCGCGGCTTTGCTCTGACCCTGATCGTCGGTATTTTAGTTTCCCTCTTTACCTCCGTAACCGTTACCCGCACTCTGTTAAGGGGAGTCTATGGCAGAAAATAACCAACCCATCGCTTTCATGCGCCTCAAATGGGTGTATTTTGCCATTTCACTCCTGGTCATTGTTCCCGGCACCTTTTCCCTCATCCGCTGGGGTCTGCGCCTGTCCATCGATTTTACCGGTGGTTCCCTCATGGAAATTCATGCCCCCGTCGCGGTTGATCAGACCAAATTTACCGCCGTCGCCGCTTCCCAGAAATTGGAGCTCTCTTCCGTCCAGACTTCGAACAATAATACTTACCTCCTGCGTTTCAAACCCCTGACCCAGCAGCAAAGTACTGCCTACACCACGGCCCTGGACCAGGCCCTTGGGGCCAAGGTGGCTGTCGACCGCTTTGAATCCGTCGGCCCTACCATTGGGGCCGAGCTTACCCGCAAAGCCCTTTTAGCCCTGGTCGTGGCTTCTTTGTGTATTATTCTTTATATTGCCTGGTCTTTCCGCCGCATTCCCCGCCCTTACTCCTCCTGGAAATTCGGTGTCTCCGCCGTTATCGCGCTCCTCCACGACGCCCTGGTGGTTACCGGCTTGTTTTCCATTTTTGGCCATTTCTACGGCGTGGAGGTGGATACCCTTTTTGTCACCGCCCTTCTCACCGTCATTGGTTTCTCCGTTCATGACACCATCGTTGTTTTTGACCGGGTCCGGGAGAATCTCCCCAAACTTCCCCGGGCCACTTTCTCCCAGGTCGTGGATTTTTCCCTCACCGAGACCCTCAACCGTTCCCTCAACACCTCGCTGACGGTGCTTTTGACTTTGACCGCCTTGATTCTCTTCGGCGGGGACACCATCCGCTGGTTCGTCATCGCTCTTCTCATCGGCATTTTTTCCGGCACTTATTCCAGCATCTTCAACGCCTCTCCCATCCTCGTCCTCTGGGAACAGAAATCCCGGGATGTATAATCTAGCCATGGACGTCAGCGAAACTGAACCTACCGAGCAGTCGCTCTCCTCATCCCCGGCTTCCCCTCCGCCCCCTCCCCGGGGCAAACTGACCTTGGACAAAGCCGTCGATATGGGAGAATACGACCCGGAATATTTGTCCCAGTTTCCCGATTGGCATGAGCTCACCCGGCATATGCAGTTTGAGCTAATCAAGAAAGCTTTGGCAAATCGCCGCAAGCAGCTTTTATTTCAATGGATGGAAATTACCCGCGCCAACGATTACCGGCTTAAACCTCACTTGGCCGAAGCCGCCAGCAGTATCGATCGCCAGTTGGAAAAACTGACCCGTGACAAAGAACATCTTTATGCCAAATACACCTTGGAATCTGAGTGAAGCTTAAAAGACCTACCGGTGTCCGGAATACTTCAATACCTGGGAATTAGTTTGCATCCGCTGGCTGTGGGCCCGGCCGACGGCGATAAACAGTGATACGCACCCCAAAAGCGCCAAAATCATTGCGCACAGTAAAACCGTAATCCGGTTACTGGTGTCAAACAAGGTCGCCCGCCGGCTCATACTTCTACTTTACAATTAATTTTTATAAAAATAAACTTCGTACTTCCCGTCTGGTATCGTTTTTACGAGTTTCCTCCGCCAATTCCGGATCTCAAACCTGCGGCTGATCACCAGCCTCGGCCCGGGTCCTACTTTTTCCAATTTCTCCGCGATCTTTTCCACTACCCCCGGCCACAAATATAGATACACCACGTCCGCGTTGAAAAGGGGTACCTCCCAAAAACTTTTTCTTATCATCTTGACTCCCTGCAGCCTGCCCCAAATTACCAGCAGGGGATTGATCTCTACCCCCACGCCTTCGACTTGGTACTTTTTCCGGGCCATTTTTACCAGCCGGCCGTCTCCCGCTCCCAAATCCCAAAATTCTTCTCCGGGTTTCAGCCTGGCTTCCGCCAGGATTTTTTCTGCCAGTTTTTCCGGCGTTCCCACGTATGGCCCCCCCAGGCTGTTGCCGATAACCGTCGAATACAATACCCACACCAGCACCAAAAGCACCAGGATTAATACTGCCAATTGGCCAATCACATTTCTGCCAGCCTCTTTAACAATGCTTCTCTCTCGTTCGGCAGCCCTTTCTCAGTCACTTCATCAAACAACGCCTTTAAATATTTTCCTACCAGCGGTCCTGACGCTATGCCCTTGGCCTGCATCACGTTGTACCCGGAGATTTTCAGATCTGCCACCGCAAACGGCTGTTTTTGTACCTGGATCAGTCTCTGTTTAAATTCTTCCAGCCTCCAGCTGGTTTCCCTGGCCCCGCCGCCCAGCCGGTCTCCGGTTCGAAGATGCAGCATCTCCTGCAGGTTTTCCGTCCCCACGTTGCGGATAAATCTCCTGATGGCGCTGTCGGTTTGCCGCTCATCCACCGTAAACTGGTGCCACCTGACCAACCCCACCAGCCGGTCCCTTTGGTCGTTGGAAAACCGCAGTCTTTCGGCGATTGCCTCTGCAATTTTGGCGCTTTCCATCTCGTGGTTATAGAAAGTGATTCTGCCGTCCGCATACACCCGCTGTGTTCTGGCCTTGCCGGCATCGTGAATCAGTGTGGCCAGCCGGGTAATCGGATCGCTGCTCGGGCAGTTTCGTAGGGCTTCCACGCTGTGCGTGCCCACGTCATAAATATGGTGCCTGCCCGGGCTTTTTTGCTCCACTCCGAAAGTCTCTTCCATTTCCGGCAGAATGATTTTTCCGATTCCGCAGTTTCTCAGGAGCAAATATCCGTCCGCCGGATAGTCGGCGGCCATGATTTTCAGCAGTTCGTCTCTTACCCTTTCCGCGGCAATTTTATTAATTGCCTCCGCGTTGTTTATAATCGCCGCAAATGTTTCTTCTTCCACGGCGAATCTCAGTTGGGCTCCGATCCGCACCGCTCGCATCATCCGCAGCGCGTCCTCCGCAAATCGCTGGTTTGCATCTCCCACCGCCCTGATCAATTTATCCTTGATGTCTTTTTCTCCCCCGTACAAATCGATCAGTTCAAACGGTGTAGCCGCTCCCGGGTCCATGGACGTTTGCGGCATATGCCGTAGCGCCATCGCATTAATCGTAAAATCCCTCCGTGACAAATCCTCCTCCAGAGTTTTTCCCCAGCTTATCTCATCCGGATGTCTGGCATCCGCATACCCCCGTTCAGTCCTGAAAGTGGTAATTTCATAAGGTTTGCTCTCATTTTTCACTCCTACGGTTCCGTATTTGTTATCATAAAAACTGTCCGGAATCATTGCCAGCATCTCTTCCGGCGTGGCGTTCGTCGTCATATCCCAGTCTACTAACGGCCGCCTCAACATGATGTCCCGCACCACCCCGCCCACGATATAAATCTCATACCCGTGTCTTTCAAAGGTAAAAATCAGCTGCCTGATTTGTGGTGGTATGGCCAGGTGAATTTTCATATATAGTAAAATTGTACCATGGATTTAAACTCTCTCATTTCCACGCTTTTAACCAATCGGGGCCTGACTTCACCTGCCGCCGTTTCGGAGTTTTTTCATCCCCCGGATCCCCTGCAGATTCCTCTTTCCGCCGTCGGTCTCAAACCCGCCTCCATTGACTCCGCGGTTCAATTAATTAAACAGCACATTTCCCGTGGGCATCAGATCGCCGTCTATGGTGATTATGACGTTGACGGTATTTGTTCGACGGCTATTCTCTGGGAAAATTTGCATCGCCTCACCCCTCATGTTTTTCCCCACATTCCTCATCGCCGGGAAGAAGGTTACGGCTTGACCCGGTCCGGCATCGACGCCTGCCTGGCCTCTCACGCCCAGCTGATTATCACCGTCGACAACGGGATTGTCGCAAAGGATCAGATCGCCTACGCCAAAGGTCAGGGTTGTGACGTTATCGTCATTGATCATCACGAATCAGGGCCTTCCCTTCCTGCCGCCGACGCTATCCTGCACTCCACTGCCACTTGTGCCGCCGGTCTCACCTGGTTTTTCTGCCGTGAGCTAATAAAATCTCCCTCTTTAGTTAAAGAGGGAGATACCCGGCAGGGAGAGGAAGTTCTCGATGAGCAATTATCTCTGGTTGCCCTCGCCGTCGTTTGTGACATCATCCCCCTTTTGGGTCTCAATCGCAGCCTGGTCAGGTTTGGCCTGGACCGGCTCAAGACCACCCGCCGCCCGGGTTTATTAGCCCTTTTTAACCTGGCCCGCATTAATCCGGCCAATTTGGATACTTATCATCTGGGATTTGTCATTGGTCCGCGTCTCAACGCCATGGGCCGCCTGGAGCATGCCTTGGACAGCCTTCGCCTTCTTTGCACCACTTCTCCTTCCCGGGCCGCTCAGTTAGCCCAAACTCTGGAGGCTACCAATCGTTTTCGCCAGCAGCTCACCACCGATTCCACTCTCCACGCCGTCAATCAGATCACCGCCGCCTATCCCCACCAACTCCCCAAGCTGCTGTTTGTTTCCGATCCCTCCTATGATCAGGGCATCATCGGTTTGATCGCCGCCAAATTAGTGGAAAAATTTTATCGTCCGGCCATTGCCGTCAGCGTCGGGGATGCCGACAGCAAAGCCTCGGTCCGTTCCGTCCCCGGTTTTCACATCACCGATTTTCTGCGTTCTTCCTCGGATCTACTGGTCACGGTCGGAGGTCATTCTCTGGCTGCGGGTTTTACGGTTTTGACCAGGGATTTACCCGCCCTCAAAGATCAAATTGTTTCCCAAGCTGAATCCCTCATACCGGAAAATTTATTAACTCGGACTTCCAAATATGATTTAGAATTACCCGGGGATTTTTTTGCCTCCGGTCTAAACCTCGATTTGGCTTCAAAATTAGCACCTTTTGCCCCCTTTGGTTTAGGCAATCCCGAACCGGCCTTTTTTACCCGTGCCGTCCCCATTTCCGATCCCCGCCGTCTGGGGACTGACGGCCGTCACCTCCGCTTTACCGCCGGCCCCTATCCCGCCATTTGGTTCTCCGCTCCCCCGGACGTCTCCGCCTCGCCGCTTGACATCATCTACCGACTGGGAGTAGACACGTATCACCAGCCGGACTCCCTCCAGCTGGTTATTAAAGATATTCCCGCGTATGCCTCTTCCCGCTGATTTATCCGCCATACTTGCCGCCAAACATCGTCCGGTCGATCTGCCTCTCATTACCAAAGCCTGGGAATTTGCCTCTCTTGCTCACTCAGACCAGCTGCGTCTCTCCGGCAAACCATATATCACTCATCCTTTAGCCGTAGCTAAAACTTTGGCCGCCTGGGATCTGGATACCACCACCATTATTGCCGGACTGCTACACGATACCATTGAGGATGGGGGAGCCACCCGCACCGATTTGGTCACTGAATTCGGCGAGGATATTGCCCGCGTCGTCGACGGCGTCACCAAAATTACCAATATTCATTTAACCGGCAGCGTCGAATCTCAGTTCGTGGAAAACCTCAGAAAAATGCTTCTGGTCATGGCCCACGATCTGCGGGTGATTTTGGTCAAATTAGCCGACCGCCTGCACAATATGCAGACACTTCAGTATTTATCTCCCACCAAACAGATGGAAAATGCCCGTGAAACCCTAGAGATCTATGCTCCTCTCGCCGAACGCCTGGGGATCGGGGAGATCAAGGGCCAACTCGAAGATTTAGCTTTCCCGTATATTTACCCGGTCCAGGCAGCCGATCTGCAATCCCGCACCAAAAAACTTTATGCCCAAAGCCACGTCTACATTGCCAAATTCCGTCGCCAGCTGTTGACCTTGCTTTCGCCTCAGATTCCCGATGTGGTGGTCAATATTCGCCAAAAGCATCTTTATAGCCTCTTCAAAAAACTGCAGCGCCCCGATATTGATAACGATCTCTCCCGCGTCCATGATCTCACCGCAGCCCGGGTCATCGTCAACACTCCCGAACAATGTTACTTGGCCCTGGGGGCCATCCATTCCAAATTCCACCCTGTTCCCAGCTTGGGCATTTCTGATTTTATCGCCAATCCCAAACCCAACGGCTATCAATCCATTCATACCAAAGTTTTCGGTCCCGAAGGCCAGATTGTGGAAATCCAGATCCGTACTCACGCCATGCACGAACAGGCCGAAATGGGTATTGCTGCCCACTGGCAGTATTCCGAGGCCAAGTCCCACGGCGTCAGGGATAAAATTTTACAGTCCGGTCTGATCGCCGCCCCGGCCGACAAACTAGCCTGGGTTAGGCAGCTGGTTTCCTGGCAAAATGAATTTACTGACTCCCGGGAATATTTGCGGGCCCTTAAATTTGACGCCCTGCAGCATCGCATCCTGGTATTTTCTCCCATCGGCGATGTCTACGATTTACCCTCCGGGGCTACCCCCGTGGATTATGCCTACGCCGTGCATACCGACCTGGGCCATCAGACCGTGGGCGCCAAAATCAACGGCCGCCTGGTAGGTTTGGACGCCAAGCTGCAAAACGGGGACGTCGTGGAAATTCTTATTGACCGCAAGCGCACTCTGCCCAATCCCGATTGGTTGCATTTTGTCGTCACCACCTCTGCCCGCCAGGAAATCTCCAAATCTGTAAAAACCTAACCCCCAAATTCTGGAAAAGTGCTTGCTATCTTGCCCTTTCCCGACGGTTCTGACGCCGTCGGGAGGGTTCTTATTTCCTGTTATTTTACTTTTTTTTATCAACTGGTCTTACATCGACAATCCTTCCAGGTTTATCAGCAGTTCCCGGTACGTATCTGACGATTACCTTTTCGCCATTTGCCCCCACACTTTTTTCCGTCCTGATATTTTCCTGAGACGATTGTCCGTTTTGCTTACTTTCTATGAACATTAAACTCACCCCTTTCCAACTTTATTTTTGCTGTAAATAAGTTTGTCATAAACACAAAAAAACCTCCCATTCTTGGGAGGTTTTTTGTAAGATTAATTTACTTCTACAGCCCTCCCGCACAGCTGATCTGGGTCAGCAGGCTGAGAGCCGCCGGAATACAGGAGATCTGTAGGGTAAATGTAGCTTGTAAGGCCATGTTTTTGGAAGAGCTCATTGTATCAATTTTCTATGTTAAAATCAAGCTCACATGACCCGCACCCTGGCTTCCCAGACTCCCGAAAAAATGGGTGAACAGGTACTTCTTAAGGGTTGGGTTCACGTCCGCCGTGACCACGGCAAAATTGTTTTTATTGATTTACGCGACCGGTCAGGGCTGGTTCAGATTGTTTTGACTCCCAAGCTCGCCGGGCATCTCCATGCTGAAGACGTGGTTTACATTACCGGCCAGGTTGTTGCCCGTCCCGACCAGCTGGTTAACCCCAAGTTGGCTTCCGGCACCGTCGAAGTTCGGGCCGACCGGGTCGAACTGGTTTCCAAAGCTGCAAAGCTCCCCTTTGATATGGGAGGTGTTGATCTCAATTTAGAATTACCGACCCTGCTTGATTATCGGTCTTTGGTCCTGCGTCATCCCAAAGTCCAGGCCATCTTCAAAGTTCAGGCCGTTCTCATCAACGCTTTCAGGGAAGCTTTATTGTCCCAGGATTTTCTGGAGTTTCAGGCTCCCGTCATTATCCCGGCTATTCCCGAAGGCGGAGCGGAAGTCTTTAAGTTCCCGTACTTCAAATCGCAGGCCTACCTTTCTCAAAGCCCTCAGCTTTACAAATCTTTATTGGTGGGGGCCTTTGAGCGCGTCTTCTCCGTCAACAAAATTTTTCGGGCCGAACCCTCGGTTACCACCCGCCACCTCACCGAAGCCACCAGCCTGGACGCCGAGTTGGGTTTTATCGATTCCTGGACCGAGGTTCAGGACCTGGAAGAATATGTCGTCAAATACATTTTTGCCCGGCTGTCCGATAAATGTGCCGCTGAATTAGCTCTTTTCCATGCCACCATCCCCCAAGTCCCCGCCAAAATTCCGGTTATCAAGCTGCGCGATGCCCAGGAAATTATCTTCCAAAGAACCGGTCGGGATTGCCGCCGCGAAAAAGATCTGGCCCCCGAAGATGAACGGGAAATCTGTCTTTACACTACGGAAAAATTGGGTTCGGAACTGGTCTTTATCTCTCACTTTCTCACCGCCAAAAAGCCCTTTTATGTTTACCCCGATCCGGAAAACTCAGAATATGCCTACAGCGTCGATTTGTTGGGTCGGGGAGTGGAATGGAGCAGCGGCGGCCAGCGTCTTCATGACTACGCTACTATCTTGGAACATGTCAAAACTTGGGGTTTGCAGCCGGAAGATGTCGAGCTTTACTTACAATCTTTTCGTTACGGCGTCCCCCCCTTAGGCGGATTTGCTTTGGGTGCCGAGCGCATGACCATGAACATTTTGGGCCTCAAAAATATTCGTGAAGCCTCCCTCTTTCCCCGGGACCTCGAGCGGGTGGATGTCCGTCTCTCTTCTCTCAAAAAATGAAGCGTCATCTTGTCTCATCTGCCCTGCTCATTAGTTTTGTGGTCCTTGTTGGCTTTTTAGCTAAAAGCGCTCTTTCCGCCTCCGCTCTGGCCCCCTCCGCTCCCGCGCTTCCCCCCGTTCCGGTCTCGAAAAATCTTCCTCCGCCTGCCGTCTCCGCCCGCGACATTTTTATTCTGGACATGGATTCCCAACAGGTTTTATATGAGAAAGGCGCCGACGAGCAGGTTTATCCCGCTTCTACCACCAAGATGATGACCGCCCTCGTGGCCCTCAATTATTACACTCTCGACCAGACGATCACCGTGACCCAATCCTTTCCGGAAGGCCAGAATGCCGGCCTGGTCCCGGGTGAAAGGCTCACCGTGGAACAGCTGCTTTATACTATGCTGGTTGATTCCGCCAACGACGCCGCCGAAATTTTGGCCCAAAATTACCCCGGCGGCCGGGCGGCTTTCGTGGGCGAGATGAATGTTATGGCCTCCCACATGCACCTTTACCATACCCATTTCGTCAACCCTACCGGTTTGGACGAGGACGGTCATTATTCCTCTGCTGCCGATCTCACCCGGCTGGCCCAGGCGGTCCTGACTCATCCTCTCCTGGCCAAAATCGTCTCTACCCAAAATGCCGTCATCGCTACCAATACCACTCCCCATGTCCTCACTAATCTCAACGCTCTGCTGGGCACCGTCCCCGGCGTCCTCGGCGTTAAAACCGGTTTCACTGATCTGGCCGGTCAGGCCCTGGTGACTTACATCGACCGCCAAAACCACCCCTTGATTATTACCGTCTTAGGTAGCACCGATCGTTTTGGTGACACCGAATCCCTCATCCGCTGGGTTTATTCCGACTTTACCTGGTCTACTGCGCCGTCCCCACATCCTTAGGGTCCACCGCCTGCACATAGGCCATAAACCCGCCGTCTCCTTCAAACAGATACACCGGCTGCAGAAACTTCTGTGGGTCATTGGATTCAAAATAGGCTAGAGACACTTTCCTGATAATCACGTTATCGACTGTCCTTTTCGCTACGTATGCCCGTCCCTTAGTCAAATCAGTCCAGGCTTGTTGCGGGGTGATGATGGGATATGTGGCATAGTCGTTGTCCAGCACCTGTGAATACTGGAAATTCGCCTGCACCACCTTTTTTTCATCTGTCAGCCCGGAAATCATCACCTCGATGGGCGACGTGTCTCCGCCCACCGTCACTATCGGCATCTGGTCCTTGTCGGCCCGGAATAAATCCACTCTCACGATATTGGCGTCATAGACGGAATCCGTGGGAATCAGGGCCGATCCCGATATGATGAGATAAGTCAGCTTGGCATTTCCTGACACCAGGTCCTCCGACAACGACCCTACCGAATTTAGATAGTCCTTGGCCTGGGAAATGGCATCGGCGCCCACCGGTATATTATGGCTTGAGGTCACCTGTGTATCGTTCGTCCAGTCATAAGAATAGGAAAACCCTCCGGACACCACGTTATACACCAGTTTGGATCCGATCTTGTTCTGGATAAACAGATACGACTGGTCATTTACCTGTATCGGCTGGTCGGTAAATCCCATTCCGCTCAGCTTCTGCTGCACCCGGTCCAGAGTTAGCAGTCGGGATTCGTTTATCCCCACCGGGTACACCTTGGCTTCATTCGGCATCTTTGGCAGCCCGCCTTCAATCGTCTGAAGCGTATACGACGGGGTCGCTGCGCTTGAGGTCGGAAAATCCAGTACCGGCAATCTGCCGTATTTTACCGTTGGCGGCGGCGGGGGGGGTGGATGCGCCTTCGTATAGGCACTTTCCATCAGACCAACTATCCCTGGGGCGATCGACAGCACGACTACGATGACAATCCCGAACTTGATTACCTTTCGGGCTACCACGCTTACTTCGGTCAATGTAGCCATGTTAAAATCGATTATACAATGACTCGAACGCGTTTTGCCCCCTCTCCTACAGGGTATTTACACATCGGCAATCTCCGCACCGCTATTTATGCTTATGCCATGGCTAAACATGCCGGGGGTGATTTTATTCTGCGTATCGAGGATACGGATCAGGAGCGTCTCGTCCCCGAGGGGGTGGCGGATATCAAAAATATTCTTACCGTCTTTGGCCTGGCCTGGGATGAATTTTATGTTCAGTCCGAGCGCAAAGCCGCAGGCCTTTATCAGGCTGCTGCCAAGAGGCTGGTCAGCGATGGCCATGCTTTCTATTGCCAGTGTGCCGCCAAAAATGCCAAACAGGAAGGTTTTTCCAGTCAGTTGCGCGACCCCTGTCGTGATCAGGGTCTGACTTCCGGTGCCGTCAAACTCAAAGTCCCCGCCGGGGAAACCGTTTCCTATCACGATTTTGTCCTTCGCAAAGACGTTTCCTGGGACACGGACGCCGTCTACGACGCCACTCTCCTCAAAAGCGACGGCTTTCCGACCTATCACCTGGCCGCCATGACCGATGATTTGGCCATGCATGTTACTCATGTCCTTCGGGGCCACGATTGGCTGCCCAGCACTCCGATTCATCTTCTGGTTTTTAAATACCTGGGCGGGGATAGGCCCGAGATCGGCCATCTCAGCGACATTCAGTCTTCCAAAGGTGGAAAACTCTCCAAACGCCGTGACGCCGTGTTTGTAGAGCAGTTTTTACAGGATGGTTTCCTTCCCGAAGCCCTGCTGAATTTTGTTATCCTCCTGGGTTGGGCGCCCAAGGATAACCGGGAATTATTCACTCTTCCGGAATTTGTAGCAGCCTTTGATCCCGGCGGCTTTCAAAAATCTAATCCTTTATATAGCGACAAAAAACTCAACTGGTTCAACGGCCATTATATCCGCCAAAAAACAGACACAGAACTTACTCAGCTGGTGAAACCTTTCGTGAAAACAGACATTTCGCTGGATAAACTTACTCAGATTATTGCAATAGCCAAGGAAAGAATGGCTAAATTGTCTGATATAGACGGCATCATTAAACAGGCGGTCGTTGCTCCGGTTTCCTACGATAAAGCCCTTTTTACTTCCGACGCCCTGGTCTGCTTGCAATCCGTCCTGCAGGTTGTAAAGCTTAGTCCCTTTACCGATCCCGACCGGGTCAATGAGGAATTTAAGCAGGAGATAGATCGCCTCCGCCTTAAAACCGGCGATTTTTACATGAACCTGCGCGTGGCCTTGACTAATTCCCGGTTCACCCCCCCGATTACCGAGTTGGGCACTGCCGTCATCGGTAAATCCGAAACTTTGCATAGAATTGAGAATGCGCTGGAATATTTAAAGTCGTAAACTAAAATCAGCTATGCTCGACACCGCCCTGCTCCGCTCCCGCTTAAAGCTTAAAAGCCTCCAGACGGAAAATCTGCTCAAAACTCACCACCCCGAAGCTGTCGCTCTTCTGGAGTCAGCCGGCGTCCGGGTAGGCGGCATCCGTCGGCACGCCGCCAAACTGCTGGCCTCCGGCGTTACCGCTACTACCCTGTTGCTGGTTGCTCCCACGCCGGTGATTACTCCCACCCCTTCCCACGTAGCTTCCGCCCCGGCTCTCACTTCCAACTGGGATCGCCGCACCTACGTCATCCAAAAGTTATCCGGAATTTTACCCTCTCATGTCGAGCCCCTCTCGCCCGATCAGGAATTTCAGCTCTCGCAAATATTCCAGGAAGTCTACGGCTTGCGGGCCGTGGCTGAACTGGATGGGAATCATCTCAACACCACCTACGGCCTCATCGGCGCCGAACAATTATTGCCCCGCTATCCGGGGGATTCTGCCGCTCAGCATGATGCTTATCAGGAAGCTGGCCAAACTCCCGGTTTGGGCGCTTGGGGCTATTTTGCCTATTCCAAAGACCAGATGACACCACAGCTTTATGCTGAGGAAAAATATTACGTCGCTGTCCAGACTCTCTATTTGCCCGACTGGACCACCCGCTTAGCCTATCTTCGCGATTGGTACAAATACCGCAAGGTTTTGGTCGTCAATCCGACCAACGGCAAAGCCATCGTAGCGGATGTCGCCGACTCCGGCCCCGCCGCCTGGACCGGCAAACAATTCGGCGGTTCCCCTTCGGTCATGCATTACCTGGAGCGCCAGGACGGTGCCGCCCGCGGCCCGGTTGTTATCTTTTTTATCGACGACCCCCAAAACCGGATTCCCCTGGGTCCCCTGGAGTACAATTTACAAACAGGTCCTGCCCTCATCTCATGAGTAAAGTTTTTTACGACCATCTTGTCCTGCGCGAGGAGATTACTGCCGAGTTAGAACTCCATCACCTGAGTGCCGAGGAAAAAGACGAGCTCATTGAGCTGATTGATCAGACTTTGCACCACACCACTCTCAATGTCATTCTCAACCATCTTCCCAAAGAACATCACCGGGAATTTATCTCCAAATTTCATGCCGCCCCCTACGACGAGGCCCTTTTGGATTATCTTCAGGACAAAATTTCCACCGATATTCGCCGGGAAATTGCCGACCAGGCTAAAAAAGTTAAGGCCGATCTTGTAGCCGAGATTAACAGATCCCGCATCAAAAAACCCTGAGGTCATAATAGTGTCCTATGCTCTCTCACCCCATGATCGAAGTCATTTGGGACGTGGAAACCCAGAAATTTTTTGACGACACCGGCACCGCCGACCCGGCCGATTTGGGCGTCTCTATCGTCAGTCTTTACCGCCGGGAATTGGACCCGCAGTTACAAGAGATCAGCGGTCGCATGCATAGTTTCTTTGAGTCCGATTTTGACCGCATGTGGAAATTGTTTTTTGAGGCCGATCGCATTATTGGTTTCAATTCCAAAAATTTTGACGTACCGGCCATTAAGCCCTATGCCCCGTCGCAGTTTGCCAAATTGCCCCATTTTGATATTCTGGAAGTCCTCTATTCCGTCGTCGGCCGTCGCATGTCCCTGAATGCTCTGGCCCGCGACACTTTAAATACCGGCAAAGTTGACTCCGGTGCCAACGCCCTCATCTATTGGCAAAAAGGGGACCCCCAGAGCCTGCGGCTGCTGCAGACTTATTGTGAAGCCGATGTGGCCATCACCCGCGACCTCTACGATTTTGCCGTCAAAAACAAGTTCCTCAAATACACCGATCACTGGAATAATCCCCGCACCATCGAAGTCGATTTTTCCTACCCGGCTGCCATTAGGCCGGACAAGCAGTTAGGTCTATTTTAACTATGCCCCGCCTGGTTTATGTCCGTCCGCTTTCCGGGATTGAGCGCGCTGAGACAGAGCGCCGGCTCGCTCTGCTCGGCCCGGTTTATTTCCGGTTTTTTGCCACCCTGGCCTTTTTTCTTTTCTCCGCCGGGATTCTGGTTTACCTATATAGTCAGGCCACCGCTACCATGTTCGATAATTTTTTTGGCATGATTTTTCTCCTCACTTCGGCCGTTTCCCTGGTGTTTTCCTGGCGGTCTTTCACCGGCCTCCTCCGCCACCGCCGGCTCATGCTGGACTTACGCCGGGGCGTTTTCCGCCTGGAGGGCCCCATCACCGTTACCGGCCCCAGCACTTTTCGCATCGGCCTGCGCCGTTTTATCGGTTCCATGTTCACTTCCCGCGACTTCACCACGGGCGACTCTGTCCTGGCCGAATTTACTGCCGGTACCCATCATCTTCTGTCTCTGAGTAAACTCACTTAGTATTTCTCAGCTTTCTTTAAGCTTCAGCGTATAATCTGCCCTTATGAAGCTTCTGGTGGTCGAGGATGAGCACAAAATTGCCAATTCCATAAAGAAGGGTCTGGAACAGGAAAGCTATGCTGTGGATGTGGCTTACGACGGTACCACCGGCTTTGATCTGGCCTCTTCCGAAGATTACGACGTGATTATTTTGGACCTCATGCTGCCCGATATGGACGGCCTGGATATTTGCAAAAAACTTCGTGCCTCTGGCAACCACACCTCCATTCTTATGCTCACCGCCAAAGGCCAGGTCGAAGACAAAGTGGCCGGTCTCAATTCCGGCGCCGACGATTATCTGGTCAAACCCTTCGCCTTTACCGAACTGTTGGCCCGTATCAAAGCCTTGTCCCGTCGGCCCAAAGACAGCTTGGGTTCGGTCCTCTCCCTCTCGGATTTGTCTCTTAACACTCTGACCTATGATGTTACCCGTTCCGGCGTTCCCCTGCATCTTTCCCGTAAAGAATACGCCCTTTTGGAATATTTACTCCGCCACAGTAACACCATTGTCACTAAGGAGCAGATCATCAATAACACCTGGGACTACGACGCCGATATTCTGCCCAATACCGTTGAGGTTTACATCGGTTATCTGCGCAACAAGGTGGACAAGCCTTTTCCCAAGTCCCCCCGGCTCATCCACACCGTTAGGGGTTTTGGCTATAAAATAGGTCTGGATAAATAATATGTTCACCGCGGCCCGCCTCAAGCTTACCGGCTGGTACCTTCTGATTATTATGGTGATCAGCGGGCTGTTCAGCGTCTATGTTTATCGCAGCCTGACCATTGAAATCAGCCGGGGCCTGCGCCTTCAGGTCCTCCGCGATTATCCCTTTGGTCCTCCCCCCGATTACGATCTGTCTGTTTTTGACGACGCCCGCAATCGGGTCGCCGTGGATTTGCTTTTGGTCAACGGCGGTATCCTCGTCGTCTCCGGGTTTGCCGCCTATTTTCTCGCCGGCAAGACGCTTCACCCAATTGAAGTCATGGTCGAAGATCAAAAACGATTTGTCGCCGACGCTTCACATGAACTGCGCACCCCCTTAACTGCCATGAAGACGGAAATCGAAGTTGCCCTGCGGGACAAAAAATTGGCCGCCAAAGAGGCTTTGGATCTGCTTGCCAGCAATCTTGAGGAAGTTAATAAAATGCAGTCCCTGTCCAATTACCTGCTCTCCCTCAACCGTTACCAGAATTCCGCTGTCAGATTAGCCTTCACCCGGGTTTATCTTTCCGAAGTGGTTTCCAAAGCCGTCTCCGGCGTCGGGCCACTGGCAGCCCAAAAACACCTTTCTCTGGATGTTCGGGGTGAGGACGTCGGCGTCTCGGCCAACCTGACCAGTTTGGTTGAGCTCACTACCCTGCTTTTAGACAACGCCATTAAATATAGTCATCCGGACAACCGGGTTGTGATTACCACGGGTCAGGAGTCCCGCCAGGCTTTTCTTTCCGTTCAGGATTTTGGTGTCGGTATCAAGGCCGGGGATCTGCCGTATATCTTCAACCGCTTTTATCGTGCCGACTCTTCCCGTAACAAGACTCAGGTTGATGGCTACGGTCTGGGTCTCTCCATCGCCAAAAACATTGCCGAGCTAAACCATGGTACCATTTCTGTAGATAGTGCTCCGGGTACCGGATCTACATTTACCCTCAAGGTCCCTCTCAGCTTTAATTCCTAATATCCCGTTATGGCCTTAAAATTGCCGTTTTCCCGGAAAAAACTTGCCTTGATCATGATCGTTGTTTTGGCAGTGGGCTTTGGCGCCATCAAGATTTTCGGACCCAAAACCACCCCTGTTCAATACCAAACCCAGGCCGCCGCCAAAGGCACCCTGGTTACCTCCGTGTCTGCTTCCGGGACCATTACTTCCGGTAATATGATGAATATTACCACCCAAGCGACAGGCGTCGTCAGCGCCGTTTATGTCAAAAACGGGGACACCGTCGTCCAGGGTCAGAAAATCGCCGACATCAATTTGGATCAGACCGGCCAGCAGAAACAGACCCAGGCTTGGGCCAGCTATCTTTCGGCCAAGAACACTCTCGCTTTGGCTCAGGCCAACATCAACTCTCTCCAGGTCACCCTCTTTTCCACCAACCAGAAATTTATCAACGACGCCGTGGAGCGCAACCTGACGACGGACGACCCCACCTACATTCAGGAAAATGCTGCCTGGCTCCAGGCCGAGGACAATTACAACAATCAGGCCACCGTCATCAGCCAAGCCCAGGCCAATCTCACCAGTGCCTGGTATTCTTACCAGCAAACTTCACCTACGGTTACCGCTCCCATCTCCGGCGTCGTTAGCAACCTTACCTTGACTCCCGGGGTTCCCATCCTCAGTCCTTCTTCTACCACCTCCTCATCTCAGCAGCAGGTAGGCAGCATCATCCTGCCCCAGGGCCGCACCCAGGCCTCGGTCAATATCGCCGAAATCGATGCCCCCAAAGTCGCCCCCGGCCAGAAAGTTACCATGACCCTGGACGCTTTTCCCAATCAGACCTTTACCGGCAAGATTCTGCTGATTGACACCAACGGCATCGTCAGCTCCGGCGTGACCACCTATCCGGCTACCATCCTTTTTGACACCAACGTCGACCATGTTTATCCCAACATGGCTGTCACTGCCCAAATCATTACCAGCGTCAAGGACAATGTCATTTTGGTTCCCACTACCGCAATTCAAACCTCCGGCGGCCAATCTACCGTGCGCATCCTCAAGAATGGTCATCTGACTACCGTCCCCGTCCAGATTGGCGGCAGCAATGATACCGATACGGAAATTACTTCCGGAGTTTCTGTGGGTGACGAGGTCGTTACCAGCTCAGTTAGTTCAACTACCACCTCCGGCAGCAATTCCTCCTCTCCCTTTAGCCCCTTCGGCGGCAATCGGGGCTTTGGTGGCGGTGGCGGCGCGGTAGTTCGCTTCCGCACCGGCGGTTAATCAATTATGGCTCGCTCGGCATCTCCTCCCCAGAGTTTCATCATTGAGACTCAGCATCTCTCCAAGATCTATCACATGGATGGAGTCCAGACCGTCGCTTTGTCCGATGTTTCCATCATCGTCAAACGCGGGGAGTTTGTCGCCATTATGGGTCCTTCCGGTTCCGGTAAATCCACTCTCATGCATATTCTGGGCGCTCTGGATCAGCCGACGACCGGCACCTATATTCTGGACGGCGAGAACGTGGAAAAATTGTCCGATGACCAGCTGGCCGATATTAGAAACCACAAAATCGGCTTCATCTTTCAGGCCTACAATCTGCTCCCCCGGACGACCGCCTTAAAAAATGTTATGGTCCCCATGGTCTACGCCGGTGTGCCCAAGGAGGAAAGGTTAGCTACCGCCACCAAATACCTGCAGATGGTCGGTCTGGGGGATCGCCTGGACCATACTTCCAATCAGCTCTCCGGCGGTCAGCAGCAGCGGGTGGCCATCGCCCGGGCTTTGGTCTTAAGCCCCGCCCTGTTGCTGGCCGATGAACCCACCGGGAACATTGCCACCAACCAGGCCGAGGAAATTATGGCCATTTTTCAAAAATTAAACGCCGAGGGCCACACCATTGTCATGATTACCCACGAGCCGGACATTGCCGAGCACGCCCAAAGAATTATTCACATCCGCGATGGCAAAATCGTCAACGATAGCTCCGATCATTCCCAGCGTCTGATTAAATTGCCCAAATCAAAATGAATTTCCTGGAACTCTTTTTAGAAAGTTTAACTACGCTGACCGTTAACAAGTTACGTACCGGTTTGGCCATGCTGGGCATAGTCATTGGTATCGGCAGCGTCATTGCCCTGGTCTCTCTCGGCCAAGCCAGCCAGCAGGCCATTCAAGACCGGATCCAGTCCCTGGGTGCCAATCTGCTCACTGTCGAGCCGGGCGCCCAGCGTACCGGCGCGGTGAGGGGCGCTGCCGGCGGCGATACCTCTCTCACCAATGCCGACGCCCAGGCCATTGCTTCTTCTCCCCAGGTCACCACCATCAAAGCCGTCTCCCCTGAATATTCCAGACGGAGTCAGGTCACTACCGGCGGGGCCAATACCAACACCCAGGTCATCGGCGTAACGGATACTTATCCCGAAGTCCACAAAGTTACTTTGTCCTCCGGGTCGTTTATTTCTCAGCGGGACGTCGATGGTCTTACCAAAGTCGCCGTCGTCGGCCCTCAGGTGGTCAGTGACCTCTTTGGTAACGGGGCCAACCCCATCGGTCAGACTCTGAGAATCAGCGGCCAGACCTTTACCATCATCGGCGAAACCGTCAGTAAGGGTGGTTCCGGCTTTCTCAACCAGGACGATATTATCTATATTCCTCTGACTACCGCCCAAAAACAGTTATTTGGCGCCAATTATCTTACTTCCATCGCTCTGGAAGCCAATAGCGAATCAGTCATGACCGCCGCCCAAAACCAGGTTGGGTATCTGCTTTTGGCCCGTCATAAATTCAACGACCCCACCCAGGCAGACTTTTCCATTCTCTCCCAGCAGGATATCCTCAATACTGTCTCCTCAACCACCAGCACCTTCACTGCCTTGCTCTCCGGCATCGCCGCCATCTCCCTTCTGGTAGGTGGCATCGGCATTATGAATATCATGTTGGTCACAGTGACCGAGCGCACCCGGGAGATTGGTCTCAGAAAGGCTCTGGGCGCCAAAAAAAGAATTATTACCGCCCAGTTTCTCACCGAATCCATGATCCTGACTTTTACCGGGGGCATCATCGGCGTCGTCCTCGGCATCGTCGCTTCATATATCATTTCCCGGGTGAATAATTCTCTGTTTGTTATTTCCCCCTCGTCCGTGTTGCTGGCCTTTGTGGTCTCTGCCGGTGTCGGTGTCCTATTTGGCTGGTATCCCGCCCGCCGTGCCGCCGGTCTCCAGCCCATCGAAGCCCTTCGTTATGAATAATAAAATTATTTTTTAAAAATTATCTTTCCCCCTCTTACGGCGAAGCCACGAGCTTGCGAGAATGTAAGAGGGGGACCCAAGGGGGTGATATAAATGAAATCTCCAATTATTATTGCCATTATTACCTTAGTTATCGGCGCCGCCGCCGGCTTTTTTGGCGGCCTGATGTATCAAAAGGCTCAGACCCCGACTTTTTCCGGTCGCGGTAATGGCCAGTTTGCCCGCCTTGGCGGTGCCAACGGTGCCACCAGAAGCGGCGGTCAGGCCATTTCCGGAGACATCATCAGTAGCGACGCCAACTCCGTCACGGTCAGGCTCAACAATGGCAGCAGCAAAATTGCTTTGATCGGTAGCTCCACGACCATCAGCAAATCTACTACCGGTACCATCGCCGATCTGACGGCCGGTACCCGGGTGGTCGTCTTCGGGACTCCCAATCCCGACGGCAGCGTCACCGCCACCAACATCCAGGTCAACCCCAAATTTGGCGGCAACCACCTGCCCGTTACTCCTACCCCCGCTCAGTAAACGCCCCCCCCTCTTACCAAAAAAAAGAGGGGGCGGTGGGGTTTTCCGGACGCGAATTTGTTATCATGGCCGGGCCTGTGTTAAAATCCTGGCCGTGGAAGGAAGGCTATTAATGTTTATTTGCGGGCGGCGCCCGGTTTAACCAGTCCCGCCTAGTGGCGGGATTTTTTTTGGCTGATTATGGCTGGCAAAATTGAGGAACTCAGGGGAAAGGCAGTCGGAGCCGGGTTGGCCCTGATCGCCGTGGGTGGGATGGCGGCAGCCTGTACCCCGGCGGGCGGGTTTGCGGGTAATGAGATCCAGGGCTCCCTGGTAGAGGTCACGTCGGGGACTTCGGCGGCGAAGGAAACAAACGGACAGAAGAAAGCGCTGGAAGAGCAGGCGTTGGCCGGCATTACGCAGTTGGCCAGAAGCCAGCTGAATATCGGTGAGTGCGACCCGGAGCTGTATACCGTGGTGGGAAATGACGGCAAGGCCAGGGCAGATTTGGTGTGTAATGATCAGCAGGGGTCTATTTTGGTGGCCCAGCTGATTGGGGGGAAGGAGACGGTGATCGGCCAACGGTTGTTTGCCAGTTCTGACAAATCCAAAATATATTACAGGGGAGCTGACGGGAGCTTGCAGGAGGCGATGGAGGTCGCACCGGCCAGCGTGGTTTACGTGTTTTCTGACGGGGCCAGAGTGAAATTTGATCAGGAAGCAGCCGGTGGGCAAAACACCCGGAATGACCAGGTCCAGGCGGCGGTGGCTCAGCTGGAGGAAAATTTGACCGGGAATATTGTGGCCCAGGCCCAGGGGTTGGAAGTGACCAAGACGGCGACGGCGACAGTGATTCCTACGGCGACGGCGACCGGAGCCCCGATGGCAACATCAGAGGAGACAAAACCGTCAGCCACCCCCATATCTTTCTTTCTCACCCCCGACAGGCAGTTCTCACAGGACGAACTGTCTGCCATCAACAAAAATGCCGACAAAATCCACTTCCTCCAAGACTGGTATGAGTTATGGAGTAAAGATAATTTGAAAACTCCACCGTTCAAAAAAGGTGACCCAAACATAAAGTTAAAGATTTTCATAAACGGTAATTTCATATACCCGGTGATTGAAGATGTTTCCGGCGGAGACCTTTACGTACCACCCAGCAACAACGCACCTGAGGATACGGGAATATATCTGGTTGAGGGTGAAAATACGCCATTTAATATCTCTAAGGGCATGGAGAAGTACACCATTGCGCTGGGAAGTGACGGCTATCTATATGCAACCGACAAGCAGACCGCAAGACGGGCTTACAGGTTTACGGAAAGACAGGCGTGGTCAAAGATAGTCACAAGAGTGAGTGATATGGATCCTCAGACTGATGAGATCTATGATTTATCTGGAAGACCCGTTCGGTATGGTATCTATCATAATTCTGTGTTCGTCGATAATGAAAAAGCCCCTGGATTTGGGATGCAGGACACCGCAATCTCCGGGGTATTACTTGGAATACAGAGTGTTGCCCCGGGCAACTTTGAAGGGATTGACTCTGTTGTAACGTTAACCTTAGGCATCCCGCACCAGGGAACAGATTCGTTTGACACATTTTCCGTGAGCATTCCTACTTGGGAAAATAAGCTCAGCTCCCCCATAAATCCATTGAGTGAAGATAAGTATGGTCATGCCATCATACCGGATAAAGCACAGATGGCTTCTCCGGACTCATTAAACAACTCCCTTAAAAAACTTGATATGGCAACCGGGAAGCACATTTTGATACTGGATGTCATTCCATATTCCAAAGCAAATCTGGCAGCGCTCTATGCGTATGTAATAAAATTAAGAACTGAAGATAATAACCTCGACGGGGCTAAATTACCACAGTGGGAGGCCCAAACTATAGATGCAAATTATGCTTGCCTAGTGGCACTACATTCTGGTATGTCTGTAAACGGACAGACATTAAGGACCGATTCAAACCTTATCTATGCGAATTATTAACAAAGATTTATCTATAGCGTTCCTAAGTCTCCCGATTTGAATAAGAAAGTATAGAGGGTTATATTAAAGTCTATGAGACGTTTATTGCCCTTACTCATTATTATACTATGTTTTTTTCTTTGCTTCTTTATATATCGAGTTGTTTCGGTATTCCTTCTTGGGTACCAGGCGTCCATCGGTACTCTTCCAACCCAGAATAAATACATTGACCTGTATGTGGAAAAAGCCTCATTAATCAATCACGAGATCAGGGTCATGGCAAAATTAGCTCCCGATAATCCCGTTGCGATACCAATTACACTTCATCTGTTTTCTTCCCCCAAGTCAGCGTATTCCTGTTTGATATCAAAACATGAGCAAATTTCTTTTGGAAAGGACTTTTACGGTATCGAGCTTGCCAGTGAATCAGATTGTTTTCAAATTATAAAAGACGCAGCCGGCAGCAAGATTACTCTTGGATCGGTGAATTATTACACTTTGGAACCATCCGACAAAACACAAGTGTCGCTTTGTGATAATGATCAAACCTGCATTGATAAAACTCTGAACGGGACCAAATATTATCCGGGATTTTTCAGGTTAGTCAATTCGGCATACAAACCGGGTGCAATCCAAGTGGTCGATTTTATTAAAGGTATCGATTTTCCGGGACTATTGATTTATGAAAATCTTTAAATATATATTTTCCATTGCCGGACTATATATTGTCCTTTTTTTTGTTTATACCCCTTCGGTATATGCCGGATGCGCGTCCACATATTCATATATATATGCCAATCAAAGTTGCGCGTGGAGTAGTTTCCAACAAAAGTCCGTTTGCAACAACAATACTGGTACCGGAACAGCCGCATGTAACCAGACCACATGTAGCGCACAATATACGGAAATTAATACCTTTTGCAATAACGTCGGAAATGGTGCCTGTAACGGTACGTATACCGAAGCAGCCAGCGGCACGGGGGATTGTAGTACGGGAAGCAGCGGCGGAGGTAGTTGTAGTAATGTTTGGTATAACCATTCCGGTGCGTGCGGCACCGGCGGGTGTAACGAGAACGCTTATCCTAATTGGCAGGAAGGCTGCAGTTGGGGTTGCGGAAGTTCCAGTCAGTGCCAGGGTAATCCGCCGGGGAAATATTTAGGTATCCGCAATTGGAAATGCAATATAAGCAGCAGTTGTCCCGACTGGATAAGCTGCAATATCAATTGTCCGAGCGGAACTCTAAATGCCGGCGAAAGCTACGGTTTTAGTGCCAGCGGGTCAGATACCGGAAACGACGTTAATCAAATTGATATACGGTACTCTTCCGCTACCACAAACGTCAATTCCAAAACGTTACTAAAATGGACAGGGTCCAGTTATGAAACGGCTTCATTTACCTTTCCGGCCAGCGCAGATACTTATTGGTTTTATTGCGAGGCAGGCGATGTTAGCCTATCTCCGGTCGCTACAGGTAATCCTTGGTGTGCTGAATGGTCACCTGCGATTTCACCGACTTTTTCCTGTACCCCCACATATCAGAATGCAGGCTCAGTATCTCGTTGCCCGTTGACTACCGTCCGACCAAGTTACTGCCAGTCGAGTTTAGAAACTTCGGGCAGCATTTGCCCTACCCAAACCACGACGGTCACCATGACCGCCAATTCGAATAAGGTCACGACCTATTTGGTAGTCGCGTATAACAAAGACCATTTGGTTTCCGGTATACCGCAGGCTATCTGCGTTACCAGTGGGGGCGATTATCCAACGTGGACTAGCGGGTGTCCCGGCGGCAGCCACGTATTGGCCTACAATCTAACCACACTGGCAGGCACTAATTCCTACTCGCGAACGTTTTCTTACTCCGATTTTAATTACGTGGATACCAACAACAGCAACCAAACTGTGGCCAATGTTCAACTGAACGGCTATTTCTTAAATGCCGGGGGGGCGATGTCACAACCGAATGGCAGTTGCGTTCAGGCAATCTCCCTCACAGCGTGTCCGGTTACCCCCACTCCCACCCAAACTCCGACACCAACGGCGACTCCCACACCGGCCCCGGTGTATATTGAGGGGCTTCTGGAGGACAATACCGGAACGCTCTTAACCACTCCAATGGCGGT
>DAHWUD010000012.1 GCA_027331445.1 Candidatus Amesbacteria bacterium | reverse complement strand
CACATTACTCACTCAACTACATGAGCCCAACCCAATACCTAAACCAGCTCCATTCCGAAAAGTAGGCATCCTATACATTGGTTTGACATTCCTCAGGCCGAATTTATAATCAGACCATGCCGGAGCGCAAACTTTCCTGGTCCACCTCAGTGCGTCTGGGTCTCGCCCTGCTTACGGGTGCCCTTGAAGTTTCCGCCTGCACTCCCCGGCCCCCATCCGTCGCCGACCTGCTCCAGTCCGGATGCGAAAACGGCCAACCCCGGGCCTCTCTCTCCCTGGATTTATTTCCCGGCCAAAAAGTAGAATTACCCGGCGCTGAAATCGAAAGCCGCGGCAACGGCGACGCCAGTATCCTCATAACCGACTCCGCCAATGTCATCACTCCTTCCGGACCGTCGGTTATTTCCTTCAGCCTGGGCGGACCGACCAGCGAAGCCGGACCGCGCGTGGATGTTCAAAACCAAAGTGTTTCAATTTCCGACGGCTGGCCGGTTATCTATATCGACCTCACTTCCGGTCCCCATTCCCCCACGGGCGCCGTGGCCACCGAATTCAAATTTTCCCGCGCCTGCACATTTGACCATTGAACCCCAAAGACAGATAATAAATTAGTGATCCGCTTATTCCTGCGCTCTCTGGCCATCAACGTCGCCAGTGTGTATCTGGTCTCTCAAATTCTGTCCGGGGTTTTCGTCTACGTCGGCGGTTACCAGACCCTGCTTCTGGCCGCTCTGGCCATCTCCATCGCCAACCTCATCGTGCGGCCGGTTATCAACCTGCTGCTGCTGCCCATTCATCTGGTCACCATGGGCCTTTTCCGCTGGGTCGCCAATCTGGTCACCCTTTACCTGGTCACCTGGCTGATCCCCAATCTCCAGGTTCACGCCTTCACTTTCCCCGGATTTCACTTGCCCTTTTTGATCGTCCCCCCCCTGCTTTTTTCCGCTTTCGGAGCCTTTATCGTCACCACCCTGGTTCTCACTGTCATCTTTCACTTTATGTACTGGCTGCTCCAGGACTAACCGGCGTCAAAAGGGGCCGTTAGGGTATAATAAGTTGCCTATGAAAACCGCACTTCTCATCTCTCAGATCATAGTCGGGATAATCGTCACCGCCATGATTCTGCTTCAGGCCAAAGGGGTGGGTTTTGGCCGCAGTCTCTCCGCCGGCTCCTATCACTCCCGCCGGGGCATGGAATTTCTGGTCTTCCGGGCCACGATCGTCTTCTCTGTTGTTTTCACCCTAGTTGCCATCGTCAGCCAGCTCCTCTTCTAGTCTCATGCACAGATCCACCCGCTTTTACATCCGCCTGCTCTCGGCGTTCTTCAAAAAATACTTTTTCCTGCTATTTTTAGGCGTATTTCTGGGCGCCTTCGCTTTTTTTGTCATTCCCCGCATCATCTCCCTCCTACCCCAAATCCGTTCCACCCAGCGCATCGCCTACATCGGTCGCTACACTCTGGGCACTTTGCCCCTGTCCATTCAGCAGCAGATCAGCATTGGCCTCACCAGTCTGAACGACTTCGGCCGGGCCGCCCCGGCCATCGCCACTTCCTGGGTCGCCACCGACTCCGGCAAGACCTACATTTTTACCCTAGCCCCCGGCCTCCGGTGGCAAGACGGGACGCCGTTGGTCAGCCAGGACATCAAATATAATTTCAGCGACGCGACTGTCACCTATCCCGACTCCGGCCATCTCGTCATCGAACTCCCGGATTCTTTTTCCCCCTTGCCCACCATTGTCTCCACCCCTGTTTTCAAAGTCGTCAAAAGAGGAGGTTTGTTTCCCAGCATTAGTTATTACGGCCTGGGCGCCTATGCCATCACCGGCTATCGCACCAACGGGCCGTATCTAGACTCCCTGACCCTCAGCCCCACCCGCGCAGATAACCACTTACCCAAAATCCAATACTTATTCTATCCTTCTCCCAGCATGGCCATCACCGCCTTCAAGCTGGGTGAAGTCAGCCGGGTCACCGGCCTCGAGGATCTGGACGGAATCAAAAATTGGCCCAACACCACCCTGACGCCCCACGTCCTGACCGACCGCTACGTCGCCGTCTTTTTCAACTTAAACGACCCCAGCTTTACCGGCGCCTCCGGCAAGGATCTGCGCCTGGCCCTGGACTACGCCACCGATAAGTCCCATTACGAAAACCGCGTCTATGGCCCGATTGCCGTCTCTTCCTGGGCCTACAATCCCAACATCCGCCACTACGACCAGGACCTGACCAAGGCCCGCTCCTTCCTCAAACAGGTGGAAAAGGTTCCCGCTAAAATCACCCTCACCGCCGTTTCCGCATACCTGGACACCGCCACCCGGATTCAGTCCGACTGGGAGCAGTTAGGGATTCAGGTTGATCTGCAGATCGTGCCCGACCTGCCCGGGTCCTTTCAGGCACTGGTCGCCGCCCAATACGTTCCGCCAGATCCCGACCAATACAACTATTGGCACAGTACCAAAGACACCAACTTAACCGGCATCAAAAACCCCCGCGTCGACAAAAAACTTGAGGACGGCCGGAAAACCCTCGATCCCGCAGAACGCCAGGCCCTCTACGCCGACTTTCAAACCACTTTGACTGACGAGATCCCCGCCATTTTTCTTTATAATCCCCTCGACTACACTTTATCCCGCAATTAACTTATGACCTTAACACTGCCATTAGTCACGGTGACGGCCCTGGCCGACAGCACCAATCCCTGTGCCATTTCCGTGCTCCTTCTCACCATGGGTTTTCTGGTCAGCCTTAGAAAAACCTCCCGCCAGATTATCACCACAGCCGGCCTCTATATCTTCGGTATTTTTATGACCTACGTCTTTATCGGCCTCGGCATCCTGCGGGCCCTCACCATCTTCGGTATTCCCCAGGCCATCTCCAAATTCGGCGCCCTGATTATCATCCTGGTGGGTCTCCTCAGTCTGGGCGAACAGTTGATCCCCAAGTTTCCGGTTCATCTGGCCATCCCCAATTTCATCAAGCCCGAGATTGCTTCCCTGATGACCCGCGGCACCTACTTTGCCTTATTTGCCATGGGCGTCGTCGTCGGCTTGTTTGAATTTCCCTGCACCGGCGGTCCCTACCTGACCATTCTTACCCTGCTGCACGACCGTTCCACTATGTTAGAAGGGGCTTTATATTTAATCTATTACAACCTGCTTTTTGTCTCGCCCTTGGTGTTTATTTTGGTCGTCGGCAGCCATCCCCGGGTCTACGGCCGGGTCACTTCCTGGCGCAAACTCCACTCCAAAAGTATGGATATCATCGCTTCCCTTGTCATGATTGCCCTGGGGGGAGTAATATTGTCACTATAATTTATGGCTTCGGTAGACGACAACTTTAAAAACATCCTTAAAAAGGTCGACCAGCTGCGCGCCGACAAATCATTCGATCTTTCCCTGGATGAAGACCTGTCCCTGGCCGTGATGAACCTCATCAGTCTCGAAGAGCACTTCTTTTTTACCTCCCAAAAAACCGGCAAGAACACCTATCTTGATCTGCTCAACCAAACCCGGGCTATCAGAAAAGATCTGTTAGGCCGGTTGGTGGACAGCCACGAAGGTGAAACCTGGTGTATCACCAAACACCTGCTGGCTGCCACCATGCGCCTTATGGAGGTCGGCACCAAACTGCAAACCGCCCAAAAACCGGCCGAGGCCGAAGCCATGTTTGCCACCGCCTACCGGATCTACACTATGTTTTGGGCTCTCCGCCTCAAACTCATCGATTTAAAAGGCGTCACCAAAAAACCGGAAGTCAACACCTCCTGGTCTTACGAAGATATCGTCAGCAAACTGGTCGACTGCTGCAAAGAATAATGAACAAAACCGTCACTGCCATCGTCGTCGTTGCCACCCTGGTCTTCTTGGGTGGGGGAGTCTGGTTCATCTCCCAAAGCAACACCGCCCATACTTCACCCGCCAAACTGGATGCTTTCGCCAAATGCCTGTCTGCTAAAAAAATTACCATGTACGGGGCTTATTGGTGTCCTCACTGTCAGGCCACCAAAAAAGACTTCGGTAATTCGTTTCAGTACGTTAATTACGTCGAATGTACCGTCGACACCCAAAAATGCTCGGATATGAATATCAACGGTTATCCCACCTGGATTTTTCCCGACGGTACCCGCAACGAAGGCCAAATGTCACTCCGGGATTTATCAGCCAAATCCGACTGCCCGCTCTAGCCCGACCCTTGACATCAGGATATAATGAGTAGGTCAATCTATGTTACCGGCGTTGCTCCTGACTTACTTTCTCGCCCGGGCTGCTACCGCTCCCGGACTCCTGCGCGACAATCCCGTTCGTTTGGCCGCCGCCCACACTCTGTGTGACAACCAGATTAATGTCCGTCTGACCTTCCTCGCCAACCTCTCGTCCCGGGTTTCCGACTTCAAACGCCTGTCTGATACCCAAAAAGCCCAATACCAAAACCAGATCAGCACCGCCACCACCGGACTTACTACTCTCAAGGCCAGATGCGACGCCGACACGGATCTTGTGTCTCTGCGTGAAGACATCTCCAGTATTTTCTCCGTCTACCGTATCTACGCTCTTCAGGGCCCCCAAATCCGGCTCCTGGCCATAGGAGATGTCCTGGGGACTGTAGTTGATCAGCTCCAAAGCCTGTACACTGCCCTTTCCGTCCATGTCGCTGCTATCGGCAACCCGGCCGGTCTGACCGCTTTACTGGCCGATATGCAGTCCAAAATTACCGCCGCCTCCAACCAGTTTTCCGCCGTCATCAGCATCCTGGCCACACTGACGCCGGCTGCCTACAACTCCAACCCCAGCAGTGTCAAAACCATCATTCAAACTTCCCACACCGACCTCAAATCCGGTGTCGCCGACGTTAAAGCGGCCCTCCAGGACGCCCGCCAGATCCGTATCGCCCTCAAAAGCTCTGCCGCCGTTACTCCTACTGTCGGCCCCACACCATGACCCGCAGAGCCAACGCCATTGTCATTACTCTGATCATTGTCGCTATTGCGGCGCTGGGAGCTTATGGCGCCTACCGGCTCATCCGCCATTACTCCCGCTCTCCCGGTGCTACCTCAACTACCGCCTCTGCCGTCATCCCGTCCCCGGTTCCCCCGGTTGGCGTTACCGTTACCCCGTATCCCTCCACCGATCCCTCGAACACCGGGCTGGATTCCCAGATGAACTCCATACAGACCAATATCAACCAAATGGACCAGGATCAATCCGCCTACTCTCAGATCAATCAATCCTCAGACTCCAACGTCACTCTTCCCTAAATCAAATCTGAATCCTGGAAAACAGGTAACTTCCGATCGTCGTCAATATGGCCGTGATTGTCACCAGAATTAACAAATCCGTGACTATCCCGAAGTGGGCGGAACCGGTTAAAAGCACCCGCATCCCGTCAATGCCGTAGGACACCGGGTCAGCCGCCGCCACCGCTGCCAGCGCCGGCGGTACTCCGTTAAGAGGAAAAAGCGCGCCCGAAAGGAAAAACAGCGGCATCACCAAAAAATTCATGATCAATTGAAATCCCTGCATATCTTCAAGCACCGAAGCAATCGCCGTCCCCAAAGCCGTGAACAGCAGGGCCATCAAAAACATAATTCCCCACGCTCCCGGCAGGCCCCACCACCCGATTGGCCGAAACCCCACCAAAAGTGAAATCAGAAACACGATCGTCCCCTGCAGTGTCGCCACCGTCGCCCCTCCCAGCGTCCGCCCGATCATAATCTGCAATCGGGAAATGGGCGCTACCAGCGTTTCTTTCAGAAATCCGAATTGCTTATCCCAAATCACTTCCACCCCCGAAAACAAAGCCGTGAAGAGCACGCTCATGGAAATAATTCCCGGAATCAGAAACTCAATGTAATTGCCGTTTCCCGCCTTGGCAAACACCGGACCGAAACCAAATCCCAGAGCCACCATAAATAAGAGGGGCTGGCCCAAAGATCCGACTATCCGGGACCGCGACCGCACATATCTCTTCAGTTGCCTCAGCCACAATATATAAATCGCCCTCATATCATCGCCTCCACAGCGCATGGTGCTGTCGCATCCGGTCCGCCCCGCTGACTTCTTCGTCCCGGATGGACTTCCCGGTTAACTGCAAAAACGCCTCTTCCAGGCTGTCTTTTTCCGTCAGCTTCTTTAATTCCTCCGCCGTTCCGTGGGCCGCGATCTTCCCCCGGTCGATCACGGCTACCTGCCGGGCTACCTTTTCCGCCTCTTCCATGTAATGGGTAGTGAAAAAGATCGTTATTCCTTCCTTTTTGTTCAGGTCCAAAATATACTCCCACAGCCGGTTTCGGGTTTGCGGATCCAGCCCCTGCGTTGGCTCATCCAAAAAGAATATCCGGGGGTGGTGCAGTAGCCCCCGGGCAATCTCCAGCCTGCGCTTCATCCCTCCCGAAAAAGTCTTCACTTGGTCATCCCTTCTCTCTGTGAGCTCCACAAATTTCAGCAGTTCCTCAATCCTCGGCCGGTACACTTCCCGGGCCACCCCGTAAATCTCGGCATGGAACTCCAGGTTTTCAAACGCCGTCAACTCGTCATCCAGGCTCGGATCCTGAAACACGATCCCGAATTTTTTCCGCACTTCATCCTGGTGATCCGCCACCTCAAATCCGTCGATTTTAATGCTGCCCGAAGTCGGGGACAAAAGCGTCGTCAGCATCTTAATTGTCGTCGATTTCCCCGCCCCGTTCGGGCCCAGAAAAGCAAACACCTCTCCTTCACCCACCGTAAAACTTACCCCGTCCACGGCAACCAGTTCCTTAAACTTTTTCACCAGGTTTGCCACTTCTACCATTTCCGCCATTTCTCCATATTACACTTTTTTTCCGCTGACAAACAACCTCCGGTCTGCTATAAATAAGCCAGCTCAAAGCGCAATTATGACCGGTCGCACTCATGATTTAGCCGCGGTCACTGCCCTAACCGCCGCCCTGGTGTATTTTCCCCCCTCCCCGGTAACTCTGGCAACTGCCGTTACAGCTATAGCCGCCAACCTGCTGGGAGCCGTCGCCCCCGATATCGACCAGCCGACCTCGTCTTTGTGGCTCAAAATCCCCGCCGGCTCCCTTTTCGGCCATATCATCTCTCCGCTTCTGGATCACCACCGCAAACTCTCCCATTCCCTGCTGGGACTGGCCCTCTTCGGTTTTCTGGCCAAATATCTGTTGACTTATATCCACACGTTTTTGTTGGTTGACATCCGCCTCGTCTGGTGGGCCTTCATGCTCGGCTTTGCCTCCCACCTGGTCATGGATACGCTCACCAAAGAAGGCGTGCCCTGGTTCTTCCCCATTCCCGTCCGCCTGGGTTTTCCGCCTCTCAAAGCCCTGCGCGTCACCACCGGCGGGGAAGTCGAAAATCTGCTGGTTTTTACCCTGCTGCTTCTTATCACCGCCTATCTGGTCTATTCCCACTATCTTTTCCTGTGGACCTTCTTCACCCACCTGCAAAAATAACTAGCCCCCCGACCCCCCCTGTAAATTATGATCCAGCACCCACCTTCGGAAAGCCCTGAACCACTTCACCGGCAGTGGCCGCTCCCGGCAGACAAACGCCAGCTCCTGCGCGTCCTGTGCCGTCACCGCCAGCTGCTGGGTCGTATAGGCATACATGATCGCCGTCGGGTCGCTCACATGCCCCATCCCCAGAGCATGCCCGAACTCGTGTGCCAGCGTATGCACCAGCTCAGTCGGATTGCTGGCAAAATAGATGGTGATTGTATCCTTGCCTTCATCGTATAGTCCCTCTTCCGGCCTTTGGGCAATCTCCTGGTTAAACTGGTTGACTTCAGAGTTCAGGCTTTGCACCTGGGAGTTGTAATCAACAGAATTTAAATTCAGTCCCTTCGCCCGCGTATTAAGCGCCGCCCCTTCGGCATTCAGCTGTACCTGCTCCTTCACCAGCTGCTGATATACATCCGGCGGCGCCCCCCCGGCCTGGTTATATTTCGCCACTGTAGCGTTAAAAGCCGCCACTTTGGCCTGGAAGGCTTTCACCTGGGCCTGGTAATCAGCGATTTGTTGTTGCAAAGACGTATTCTGCTGCTGCAGGTGGCCTTGCTGCTGGGCAATCTGTGTGTCCAGCGCCGACCGCTCGTCATAGACAAAATTGACCGTCAGCCGCGCTCCTGGTTCAGCCGCCAACACCGTCTTTCCCTCCGTCTTATTCCAAATTCCAGCCGCCTCCGCCACATCACGGCTTACCTGGGTGTCGTTTAGCTTAAACTTCGAATCTACGGCTCCGATTCTGTAGGCCAGGGGAGTGTCACACGGGCTGTAGGGGATCCTGAATACCACATAACCCCCCAGCACCACCGCCACCCATACACCACACCCCGCCAGTGTCTTCTTCATTGCCTTACTTTATAATCTACCACAATTGGAAAGTCGCCAGTATCGGACTGTTCGGGTCAAACATCCCGCTGTGCCAGACCATTTTTCCTTTATCACCCTGCGGCACTTCGAAAATCACCGAAACCGTATCCGTCTGCCCGGGGTTCAAAAAGTCTGCTACCAGCAGCTTCTTTCCCGGCAACTGCACATTTTCAGTCGGAACTCCCTGGTAGCCCTTGATGGCCGTAAACACCTGCCGCCCATCGGCCGTCAGGTAATAAAACCCCCCGGGCACGCCATTTTCTGCCGACCCATCATTTGTCACCTGTAAATCCACCCCCAGATATTGCCTTCCAGCTTCCGGCTTGTCTCCAACAGTCGGCGGATTCAAATATACCCCCACGACCGTCACCGAAAAGTTGTCCACTTTAACCGGCGTCCCCCGCGCCGTCACCGCCGCAGCACTGGAGTTCTTGACCACCGGCGTCCTTGGGGACGTAAATTTAACCGCCTTTCCGACCAGCATTGCATTTAGTACCACCATTACTACTCCCAAAAGCAACATGCAGCCGAAAATAACAAAAGCGATTTTCCGATCATGCTGATAACCCACAAGTGCCTTTCCGTCAGCCGATTTCGTCTTATTTGCCAGCAGCATGATCACATCCACCAGTGACCAGATTCCCAGACCGCCCAGAGTGATCAGCTTCAAAATTCCGCTCACCCACTTGCCCAGGTAAAAGCGGTCCGCTCCCAACGTTCCCAAAAACTGAGCCAGTAAATATGCCACCAAAAACGACTTTCCCCTTTCTGCCGGGGTTGCTGCCGGAGCCACGGCCGGGGTCGCCGCTGCCGCCACCGGCTGCCCGGGCAAACCGGCTGCCGGCAAAGCCATACCCGTGCCCGCCGCCGGTTCACTCGGAATATTGTCTAATTGTCCGAACGCCGCCTGGATATCCATGGCCGACCAATTACTGCTTACCAGGCTGTCCTGGATTGCCTGCCGGCTTTCTCCCGCCGCCAACTGGGATTTGATATAAGCGAACAGTTCCGGAGAAATCATAACTGCAATAAATGAAACCACTTACCAGATCGAAAATCAACTTTAGGTCACTTATCCCTCTTCAACCAAAGCCGCCGCCGGCTCAATTGTCGGCCGGGCCGGGCCCGCTTTTTTGGCTTCCGCCCAGGCACTCAGTTTATTTATCACCAAAAATACCACCGTCGAATAGACGGCTCCCATCACCACATCAATAAAATAATGTTCCCCCAGGTAAATCACGGCAAACCACACCCCCAGTACGTACGGGATAAACAGCAGCCCAACTTTCTTATTCCATGACCACAAAAAGTAAAACACCATGAGAGGCAGTGCCGCATGCAGCGACGGCATCGCCGCCACCGGATTCCCCCCGAACAGCGAATAAACGGAGGGCAGGCTCACGCTTGTATTGAAAAAATGCGCCATCACCACCCCCGTTACCTCTTTTATCGGCGGAATATACCCGAAGTTGCTGGCCATCCACGGCGGCATAGCCGGAAAAATTATATATGTGATAAACGAAGCGTATGACACCCCCAGAATTCCCAGGGAAAACCTTTTGAAAAGCACCCGGTTCTTCAGCCAGAAGAAATATCCCACCGCCATCGGGGTCACGAAGTGGCAGATATACAGCGTCACCGCCACATAGTCGTACCATTGCAGATGCTGCGGGTTGTAAAACAGTGATTGGAATTTAACCGTGGGGATAAACCCGAAAATAAACTTGTCCATATTGATCATCGGAAAAATATGCACATTCTTGGAAAAATCCGGCACCAACCCCCGCAAGAACTCATACCCCAGATAAAACAATATAAACGGGAACCAGTCTCGAAAAAAAACCTGCGCCCTGCCGATAAACACGGCTCCGACTAGGGCAAATACAAAAAACTGGTCCGGCGAAAACCAAATCCGGTGCGAAATCATATACGCACAAATAATCAGCATATAAACCAGCGTCAGCACCGCTGATAACTTGTACGTGTCCAGGGACTTAAACCGGGGTTTTATCACCGTCATAAAAATTTAAGCCTCAGTCCTGAGAATATTCTGATTACGGTTTTACTTTCCCTTGCGGGCAGTCTTCCATATTGGACGCGAAAAAATTTCCCTTTGCCGCATCAACCTGTCCGGTCTGCCCCTCCGTCGCCATCCCGTATTCTTTTCTCACCATAACTTATGACTATAGCATATTTGCTCTAAGCAGCTTGCCAACCTGGTCGGTAGTGGTGTAATGTATATTTCATATGGATCTCCCCGACGTTTGTCCCAAATGCGGCGCCCCCTTGGGCGAAATCATTACTACCAAATCCGGCAAACGCCTGCGCCGCTGCAGCACCGCCGGCCCCTGGGATCCCAAGGTCAAACCCACGGGCTGTGACTTCGTCTTGTGGCTGCCTTTTGAACCCCAAACCCTGGATGAAACCTGCCCCAAATGCGGCGCCCCGCTGGTGCTACAGATGACCCGCTTCGGCAAGAAGATGAAAAAATGCAGCGCCGGCACCTGGAACAAAGACACCAAGAAAGCCGAAGGCTGCGATTATGTCGAGTGGATCAACGGCATCACCGAACCCACGGATGAAGCCTGTCCCAAATGCGGCGCCCCGCTGGTCATCTACACCACGGCTGCCGGCAAAAAAATGAAGAAATGTTCCACTGCCGGCTGGGACAAAGTCGCCCGCAAACCGACCGGCTGCACCTTCATCGAATGGCTGCGTGCCGACTCCGCTCCGACCGGCGGCGAAGAATTCCTCCCCCCTCCCCCCGTCTGATCTTTTTCTCATGACCGCCCTCCCACTGTCTCCGCCTCTTGACCGGGAAAGTCAATCCTTGATCTTCACCGTCGCCTGCACGACTCAAGCCCTGCTCGACCAGAATTATTTTCCCGGCTTCGGCATTTTCCCCACCGCAGATCGCTCAGGCAGCTTTTATAACCAGGTCTGGACCCGCGACGCCGCCCACGCCGCCAGCAATTACTTTGCCTTTACCGACCCGGCCGCTCTCCGGGACACGCTGGCCACCATCCTGCGCCACCAACAGCCCGACACTTACATGCTGCCCCTGAAGGTCGAGCGGACCTATGCCGTGCTTCGCTCTCTGCCCGGCCGGCTGAAGTATTTATCGGACTTCCTCTTTCATTTTAAAAGAGGGGATAAGGAGAGACCCGTCTACGAAGGTCAGGATTGGTCCGGCGGTGAGGACACCGTCCCTGATGTCATCGTCGCCGTCGGAGAATATTTCGTCAATTCCCAGTCGGGAGTGGACTTCGCCCGCGATCACTACTCCCAGCTAAAAAACGCACTGGCTTTTTTTCAAACCAAAACCGCCCCCGATCATCTGGCGGTTATCACCCACGACAACGCCGATTGGGCCGACAGTATTAAACGCCGGCAAAAACTGGGCAACATCAATGTTATGTGGGCTCAGAGTCTCAAAATGATGGCTCTGATGGCCCGCCGGCTCGGCTACCCCGCCGACGCCTCAGCCTACACCCGCCAATACCGGCAGGTCACTGCCAGCGTCATGGCCAAACTTTATCATCCGGACGCCTACTTTCGGGCCCGGGCCGGCGAAGACCGCATTGATACGGTCGCTTCCATCTGGGGCGCCCTCTACCTTTTGTCTCCAACGCAAGCCGCCCAAGTCGAAGACACCCTGGATCAAAAAGTCCGCCGTCCCTCCGGCCTGCAGAACTTTTATCCGCCTTACCCCCTGACCGAAATTCAATTTTTTCCCTACATCCTGGACTGGGGCCGGTACCACAATTACTACGTCTGGCCCTGGGTCACCTGCCAGAATATCCAGGTCCAGATCAAAATCGCCCTTACCCATCCTGACCCCGTCGTGCGCCAAAAATTCCGGACCAAAGCCGTAGCCGACTTCCTAAGCGAGACCCGGCAGATTGCCGCGATCGGCGCCCAGGAAATCGTCCTCCCTGACCGCCCGCTGCCGGCAGATACTTTCCGTTACCGCAGTCAGCGGAATTTTATGGCCACTCTGGCCGCCTATCAGGGCGCCCACCGCCAGCTCGCCGCTCTCGGTTGGATTCCCAAATAAAATCCAACTGGCTCTCTACCCCACCCGGGCCGCTTTCAGCGCCTGCGTCATCCAGACCAGATCATTCAAAAAAGCCTCAACTTTATCTACCCGCCCTTCCCTAAGCGGCTTAAATAGCTCAGGATTCACCTGGCCGGCTTGTTCCCTGATTGCCGTAAATATCTGGGGCGGAATCTGAATCGCACTTCTGATCGGCACCATTTGTAATTCAATTACCACCTGCCGCAACTGCTCTACTGCTCGCGCTCCCAATGCCGACCCGTAACTCACAAACCCTACTGCTTTTCTCTGCCATTCCTTATAGACATAGTCCAGCGCATTTTTTAGGACTGCCGGATAACCGTGATTATATTCACCGGTGACAATCACGTAGCCGTCCGCTTCTCCGATTTTTTCTGTCCATTTTTTCACCATCTCATTGCTGTAGCCTCCGCCCCCCGCAGCCAGCACGGACGGAGTCACCGTTTCATTAAAAAAAGGCAGAGGATAATCTCTCAAATCTACCAATTCTACCTCCACCCCCTCCTTCTTTTTTACTTCTTCATAAATCCACAAAGCGGCCTTCTCCGAAAACCTGCCCTGGCGGGTTGTTCCGATGATGACTTGAACTTTTATCATAATTTCTTCCGCGGTTTTTTATTATAGCTCTAATCCGCTACCCGGGGATACATATAAGCCGATATCAGGGAGATGCCGAAAGTGGCGACTACCAGGATCGTCAGATCCTGAGGCAGTTGGGTCATTCTTCCCGTCACCAGTATTGCCCTCAGCCCGTCCACCATATAGCTTAGGGGGTTGACTGTCGCTACCACCTGCAACCAGGTTGGCATAATAGCGATGGGGTAAATGGCGTTTGAGGCAAAAAATAGCGGTAGGGTAATGACCTGTCCGATACCCATAAACCGCTCCCTGGTTTTGACGATGCTGGCGATGATCATGGACAACCCGGTAAAAAACCCAGCCCCTAAAATTACAATCAGGATGGTTCCCATTATGGACAGGGGAGTCAGCAGCAGATGAATTTGTAATAGTAGTGCAAACAAAAAGATGATCACTGCCTGGCAGATCCCTCTGACTCCGGACGAAGCCATTTTTCCCCACACCAGAGCCAGCCTGGGGGTAGGCGTGACCAGGAACTTTTGCAGCACCCCCATGTCTCTCTCCCAAATGATGGACAACCCGTAAAAAATGGCGATAAAAACCACCGATTGGGTAAGTATCCCCGGGGTAATAAATTGCAGGTAGGTCAGTCCCTGCGTCGGAATCGCCCTGACTTTGCTTAAAGCTTCGCCGAAAATTCCCAGCCACAAAATAGGCTGCACCGCCCGCGTTACCAGTTCCGTCGGGTCGTGGAGCAGCTTTCTCACTTCCATTTCTGCCATCACATAGGCCTTGGTGATGATTTGAAGTAAGTACGCCATAGTTATCCCAGTTTCCTTTCCGTCTCCCGCATGCGCTTAATTTCGCGCAAATTTCCTTTTTCCTGCATCGTCGTCCCGGTAAAGTAAATAAACGCGTCCTCCAGGGTGGCGTTCTCCTTTTTGGTCTGTCGCCGCAGTTCGTCCACCGTCCCGATGGCCGCAATATTCCCCAGGTGCATGACCGCCACCCGGTCCGCTACCTCTTCCGCCTCCTCCATGTAATGGGTGGTAAAGAAAATTGTCGTTCTGACTTGTTTTCTCAGTTCCAGCAGGTGCTGCCATACATTTCTTCGCGCCACCGGATCCAGGCCGGACGTCGGTTCATCCAAAAACAGCACCGGCGGCCGGTGTAGTATTGCCTGCCCCACTTCCAGTTTCCTGATCATCCCCCCGGAAAAATTTTTAACCAGGGCATGGCTCTCCTGTGTCAGGTCCAGAAAGGTCAGCACTTCATCGATCCGCTGCCGCCTGTCTTTTCTCCCGATATCATATAGCCGGGCCATAAGCATCAGGTTTTCCTCCGCCGTCAGCGTTCCGTCCACCGAAATCATCTGCGGTACATAGCCAATCACCCTTCGCACCTCTGCCGCGTCCGCCGTAATACTGCATCCGTCAATCACCGCATCGCCAGAAGTCGGAGCTATAAGCGTAATCAGCATTTTTATGGTAGTGGTCTTACCGGCCCCGTTTGGCCCCACAAATGCGAATATTTCACCCCGATTGACGGAAAATGAAATATTATTCACCGCCGTGATTTTTTTGAACTGTTTTGAGAGGTTGGTCACCGTAATCATGTCAATACCTTGTTTCATATCCGGATTACAATTGTAGGAGTCCTGGTAGTTATTGCAAGTCCGGCAGGCAGTAAGGCAAAAGCGTCTCCACGCAACGATATGATTAAAAGCTACGTCTACACCGCCCCCGTTTCCCCAAAAGCGCCTTACCATCAACAATAATTATGGCCCTGGTGGCTATTTTCTCCCCGGTATTTTCAACAGACACCCGGCTGCGGGGCTAGGATTCGCCAGCGAAGAAAGTCTGGTGTCCTTTGCAAGCTGCGCAAGCGGCAAAGTAAAAAGCAATGCTGTGGGACTTGGATTCGGACCAAGATAGCGGGATCCAAAGTCCCGAGTCCTACCATTAGACGATCCCACAGGACTGCTTTTTACGTCCCATTTAGACGACCTACCTTATTGTGGGCTCGGTGGGAGTCGAACCCACAACCGTCTCCTTAAGAGGGAGCTGCTCTGCCATTGAGCTACGAACCCAGATTAGCTGATAGCCATTAGCCTTTAGCTACCAGATATTTTTAGCTTGGCAGGAAGATGTAACCCAATTTTACCCCAGGATAGACATTTTCGCTAAACTTTAGGATAGAAACAGCCTCAAACAAGGATTTCCTGATTCCTTATCTCCACCGGACGCTGATCCCTCAGCAATATTAAACAAAATAGACAAAGAAGCTCTCCTCAACTGATCACCCAAACCTGATAACACCCTTAGCTAAAAGCTAATTTCAGTGCCCCTGGGGGGAATCGAACCTCCATCTTGTCCTTAGAAGGGACCTGCTCTATCCGTTGAGCTACAGGGGCAGATTCCCTTTATTTTACTTCCCGACCGCCGCTTCCGCCACTTACCTAATTTACAGCATTGGCCTTAGCCAATACGGCACTATACATTCCAAATGCTGGTTCCTGCCCGATTTTTGTTCCCACACTCCCGGTCACCTCATAAATAATCATCTGTCCCGCTAAATCTGAAGAAGGGTTGGCTTCGGCCACCAACGCGTGAAAAACATTCATATTGTCCAAATAAGTCGCCAGAATATTAGCCACATGCCCGGCGTCCACCCCGTTTAACGCTTTCCGCTCCGGGTTCCACATCAGAATCTTATCTCCGGCTCTTACACTGGAAATATCCGCCCCCACCCAAAATTGCCGCCCTCCGAAGTCCCTCGTATACAGTCTCCCGCTTCCCGCTTGGTCCTTCACCTCAGTCGGCACCACATCCGCCGGTCCCAACGCGTTATCACCACCGATATAAGTGGGGTCGCTCGCTTTCCCGTCCAGCAGCCCGCTGGCCCCTATACACTGCAATCCCATTTCGTCAGGGGAGGCAAAATTGTGCGTGCCGGGATTTACCAAACCTGTGAGAATTTTGTCCAGATCCGCTTTTTCTGCATCCGATTTGTTCTTAAACCAACTGGTCGCCTTCAGATAATCACCCATCAACTCCTTCCCGTCCGTAAATTGGTACGCATTTACTGCCTTCGCCAAATCCACGGCGTTCCCGATCACCGGGTCGGAATTTGCCATCTGGGCAAAACTCCCCAAAACAATCCTGGAATCATGAACCTTAGCCGGTTCCACCACTACCACCAGCCTTTCGCTATATTTGTACTCCGCGTATTCCTGGCTCCCTTTGGGGAATGCCGGCCCGAAACAGGATACCAAAATCATTTGCCCCGGCTGCCGTGACAGATTATCATCGTCCTTCGGCACCAGCATATCAGACCGGTAGAAAACATATTTATACGGGTCATTCGTGTTTGTTGGATCCGCCGCTGCTTCACTCCATTGCTGCGCACTGACATGATTTACCGACACCACTGTAAATGACTGTTCACCCGCTGCACCCTGTCCCATCTGCATCTGGTCACCCGGCTTCAAGCCTTTCAGTCCCTCACCCGGCAGCACCTGGCCGTTATCCGCCCACAAGTCATGCATATATACGTAGTACTGTCCTTTGATATCGGTCTGTGTCACCAATGCTGCGTCCTTATTTTTGTTGTAGTCATTAAACTGGTCCACACCGTACATCCCCTTTTTCTGTTTGTTTACAAACGTCTCCATCGTAAACTGTTTTCCTCCTTTGTAGGTAATCGTAAAGGGCTGATTCAGATCAATTCCCGCAACCTTAAAATTATCCGGTTCGTAGGCGGGCTTCACTTCCGGGCTGGGGCTGGGCGCCAAGGTCGGCACCGGCGTCGCTACCAGCTTTTTCCCTATTAACGCCGCAGCCAAAGTCGATGTGGCTTTTACCTCTGGGGTAGGGGAGGCTTCAGCCGTTGGAGTGGGTTGCCCTTCCGCCGAATGGCTTATTTTTTTCGCATACGCCGACAATCCGGCACCCACGCTGCACGCCACTCCCAAAACCCCCACTGCTAATGCATACCTCCAGCCATATTTCTTCTTGGTTTCATCTTTTTTGGCTTCATCATTTATGGATTCCTCACCTTGCGAAGAGGCGTCTTTATTCTTAGCCTCGCTGACAAACTTCTCCCACTCTCCGCCCGTCACCGTTTCTGCCGCCTTTCTGATACTTCCGATTCCGGATTTATTTACTTCCTCATTAACCACCTCAGCCAACTTTTTGTCAGTGGCCCTAAACCACTCCGGGTCATCCGGGGCGTTTGTCAGACTCAGCAACTTTAATCTCAGCACATCAACCTGCCTGCCGAAGTTATGCCGGCCCAAATTCCGCAGGCTGTTTCTTTTAGCGCCGGATACTTTTTTTGCATCCAGCCACGCCTCAGTTTCCAGATCCACAATTTTAGCCCACGTTTTTCCCGCCTCATCTACTTCCTCAGGTACTTCAATCTTCCGCAGAATCTGATCTCTTTCACCAATAAGTCTATCAAAACCAATCGTCTCAAGGCTGGGCATATATTTCTCCCAGAACCCGACTAACTATTATTTCCGTCAGGGTCACTCTCACCTTTAACCACCTCATCGAATTCATCATTCCTCAAACTGGCCACTCTGTCCGCCTGTACAGGCTGGGCCGCAGAAGAAGAACTTCCCGGCTCCTTCGTAGCCGCACTTCCGCCACCCTTCCCGCCCTCACCTGTCTCCGGGGCGGGCGTCCCCGTATCTGTAGCACTAGGCGATGGCGAAACACCCGGATGAGGAGTGAAAGCAGAAGTGGGAGATCCCGTCCCGACGCTCGTCGGAGTCAGTGTGTTTTTCACAGTTGGAGTCAAAGTATCCTGCGGTGGAGTCGGGGAATTCTCCTCATTAGGAGCAGTGGACGATCTCGACACGGTGATCGCCGGAGTCGGTGTTTTTTTCACAGTCGGAACCAGTGTTACCGTATCTACGAGCGCAGTCGGAGATGAAGTCACAGAAGCTTCCACTTCAGTCCTAGTCGGAGGAACCGCTGTCGGCTTCTCTTTTTTTACTCTATAGTTGTCAGCTTTACTCTTTCCTTCCAAATTAGTACTCACTTGGTATTCTCCCCACTCATCCGGGCCAATTTTATGCAAATCTGTGCAAAAATCTCCCTGACCATCAGTCGTAACCGACTTTTGCGCTACTATCTCATTAGGATTAGAACTGGCTCCGCCCGGCAATCCTCTATCAGTCAAGGCCAGTTGCTCATCAACAGAAAAGCCCTTACCCGCGACAAAGACCTCCTGTCCATGATTATATTGATTTGCATCCTGCGGGCTGGTACAGTCATACCTCGTAAAAATCGCTCCTGAATTTCCTTTTACAGCCCCATTCACATCATATCCTCCCAAAGCTTTTACATAATCACCCATATGTTGGTCCACCGACGGCATGACCTGAGCCATCACCTGTTGTTCAGCTGGCACAGCTACTGAAAATGCCAACACCCCGGCCACTGCAACTCCACCAGCTTGTTCTAACCTATTCATGCACCCATTCTATCAATAATCCGTTCTCTTGTCAACCACTTATAGGTCTTATCAAAAGTCCACGTTTACATCCCGGGTGCCCGCCAGACCTTGGTCTTGGCCAGCAAATCCTGTACCCAAACCGATACCGCGCTCTGCAGCTTCTGCTGTTTTAGGCTTGCCATGGCCTCATCCCGCCTGGCCGCCTCGGTTGTAGCTGTCAGTGTCGAGCCATTAGACTTTATATACGCGTCCACCTCGGCCGTACTCACTGTCGCTTGCTCCGCTACCGCTTTTTCCACCCCCAGCTGCAGTTTCAGTTGGTTAGTCAAATCTGCCATCGTCATTCCCTGAGCCGCCAGAGCGCTGTTTAAATCCTGTCCCGCCAGGTTAGCCTTAATCACATCCAGCCTCTGGTTCAGCTCGTCGTTGCTCACCGTTATCCCTTTTCGGTTCAGCTCGTCCTGGATCACCTGCTGCGTCACCAGGTTGTCTACTTCCATTTTGCCGCCCTGCTTAAATAGCTCCTGGTCCACCTGGTACCTGGTTATAGGGTGCATACCGACCATGGCCACAATCGGCCAGTTGTCCGTCTTATATATCCACAGCCCCACCAACAACACCACTATGATTATTGCCGCATACCACTTACCCCGTCCGCGTTCGTGTACCGTCACCGGCATCATCACCGGCTCCGGCATTACTTCTGTTTCAGGAGCTTTTTTTACTCTTTTAGCCGCCATTCGGATTATGTTAACATCAACTTATGCTATTTGCCAAGACCCAGAAGTTTAACTTCACCCACCCCCGTTGGCTTAACCGGATTGTCACCTTTGTCAACCACAACCATTTGTTCGTGGGCCAGCTGTATCAGCCTGTAGCCAATCTCAACGTCGCCATCGTTCACAAGGTCTCCGATACCCGGGGCGGTTCCTCCCATTGGCAGATCATGGATTACTTGTTTATCAAACGCGGCTCCCTGCTTAAATTTTTAGGCACGGGCAAACAATTTCGCGTCTCCGGCGATCTATTACCCACTCACCTGTTGTTTGAGCTGGTCGATGTTTCTACCGACCGCCAGATTGGAGTAGGGGACATTATCGCCCTCACCGAGCGGGACCGCAAACTGGTTACCCCTGCCGCCCCCGTTTCCGCCTCCGACGCCAAATTACCCTCCTATTTTACCGCCGACGACGAATAACTCATTCCTTCAAACCGGATTCCAAACTCAGGCTCTTCATCTCCGGCAGACTGTTTCCCCCCATAATTCCCTGCAAGTCCCCGTACATGCCCTGCATGTTGTCGATGACCTTGCGCAGGCTTTTTTCCTGCCGCGACCACTTGGTCGTAAACCACCGCCTCTCTCTTTCCATCTCCTCCTGAGCTTCGGAAAAAGCCTCCACCACCGCCTCAATCCTCTGCCGGAACATAGTCCCCGACATGTAATTAAACAGCACGTCGGCCTTCTCGCTCTTGCCCACCATCGATCGCCGCAGTCCGGCCATTTGAATAAGGCCCCCCCTTAACGAATAAGCTACGGGGCAGGCATGTACCCGGGCTACCACCCATACTCCCTCCGCGTACGTCATTCCGTGGCTGCCCTCCGGCATGTTCTCGCACGCCAAAACCGCCACTTCCGCTTTCTGCTGCCTCTGGTCCTCCTTCAGTTTGCTGATCCAGCCGTCGCTCCACTTGGCATTTTTAGATTCCCACAAAATTGTGCCGCACTTATTTCCGTTTTTATCCCACACTTCCTGCACGATATCCGCCCCTCTCACCCCCTTGGCTACCGGCAGTATCCGGTCGTTGGCAAACTCTTCCCGCAGCATCTGTTCCAAATCCAGTTCCATTACCTCGCCTTGGGTCTGCTGCGACCCCTGCTGCAGCTTGCGCCGCAGTTCCTCGTTGACTTTCAGCGCGTCGGTCAGCTTTTTCTCATTCTCCAGGTTTTTCAGATGCTGCTCTTCATCCAGCTGTTTTTGCACCTCCAGCCTGATTTTTTCCTCATCCTGAGCCAGCTTCTTTTCCATTTCCAAAGCCCGTTTTTCATCCCGCCTTTTCATCTCCCGCATCGATTTATTCATTTCCGTCAGCTGGTCAATCAACCGTTTGTTCTGGTCATGTGCTTCCGTCAATTCCGCCTGGGTATTCTTCATTTCCGCCGCGAACTTTTCCCGGGTTTGGGCCAGCACTTTGACCTCGGTATCCTTTTTCAGCTGCTCTAGCTGCTCCTCCAACTCATGTTTGAGCGCCTCGGAAATCTCCACCAGGTTATGACAGTACGGGCATTGGATTTTATCCACCATAACTGCGCTCATCCTACTACACTCCCGCTCCAAAATGAAATCATGCTAAAATTTATCAGCAGGCATGACCAACCACCTCATCTCCATCCTCATCCTTATCATCGTCGCCGGAGTCATCGCCTACCAGGCCTCCTTCCTCAAAAACCGGAAAATTTTTCATCTTTCCCTGCTGCAGATCCTGTATCTGATCTTTCTCCCCGGAGCCGTGTTTATTCTCGTCAACTCTTATGTCCAATCTCTCCTGATCCTACCCCGAGCTCATACCCAGTTTATCCGGGACGGCATTCTCATCGACACTATTTTCCTCGCTATGTTCTTTTCCTACGGCGGGGTAGCCATTCACGGCGTCACCAAGATGCTTTCCGATACCGGTCTTCGCCACGACAGCGACGAATCCGCCGAAATCAACCGCTACTTTCACCTCACTTTTTCCCACAACCTCATTTACGGCGGCGGCTTGCTCTTTGCCGTCTGCCTCGCCCTTTTAGAACTCAACCACACCAGCGTCTATAACGCCCCCAACCTCATTTCCCTGGTCATCCGAGGCCTGCTGATCGCCTGCGCCATCCTGTTTGCCATGTATTCCTATACTCATTCCCGCGACCAATACGTCGGCCGTTGGGCGGATTTCAAAGCTTTCTTCCTCATTGCCTGGGGCGGCCTCATTCTGCTCTATGTAGCCATCAAAAAGACCTCGCCCGATTTTGATTCCTACCAACTGCTGTTGCCCATTTTTATTACCCTGGTCGTCATCGCCCTGGCCAACATCATTCTGGTCCTGCGCCGCATCCGCCGCCACAAACTTTATTCACCCCACCGCTTCATCGCGTTTCACCGACAAAAAGGCCATCCAGCTGTCCAAAAATCTCAGCACGATCTTGAACGGGGCTTCCAGGACGAAATCGAAGATAAACACCAGGAAATTAAGCCTTGATACCTCCCGGCTCAAAAAGCTCCCCACCACCACTACCGGCAATGTCAGCACCTCAATAAAGGCCGTCTTCTGCTGCTCCCGCGGTTTGTAAGTGTACACCATCGCCGTCTGCCGGATCCGGTAGGCAAAGAAACTGACCACGCACAAGAAGAAGATAAAGATCACGATATTAAATATGCTAAATCCGACTTTCTGCAGGGCCCACCAGATCGCCGCGAAGATGATCAAAAACAGCACGCCGTACAGGCTGTAATAAATCACCCATCTCACCTTCGACACCGGCCGCGGCCCCAGGTACATGTCCATTTCATCCACCGGGAATTCCTCGCTGTGCACTACCTTCCAGGCCTCCGCCGCCAACCGTTCCTGTTCCGCCGGCTTAGGCAGCTTGATCCGCTTAGACAAAAACCACATCAGCACCACCGGAAACGCCAGATTGATAAGCAAGGGCACGGTGGCAATATGCCCCCGAACCAGCCTTTCCAGCGGCATCTCCAGCACTATGACCAACAGCATTTTGGTCAAAAACACGTACACCAGACTTCTTACCGTCGCGGTATTCATTCTCCGCCGCATTTGCGACAGCTGCAGCTCCAGCACTTCCGCCGCCAGCTGGTTAAATTCCTTTTCTCCGTTCACCGCGATCACAAACCGCCGCGGATTGGCAAAATACATATCCCGCACCAGCACCAGGGGTGGCATTCTCTGCCTGATGTAAGTCCCCAGTGAACTCTGCAGTTTATGCCCAACGGCCAACTGGTAATGTTTCCATGTCTCCAGCAAAATCTTTTCCTCGCTGGCTCCCGCCGTCCGCATCTGCCCCCGCAGCAGCTTCCACAGATGAAAGGCCAGCTGCTGGTTGTCGCTTTGGGAATACACCCGGTCCACGCAGGTAAACAGCACCAAATCCAGATAGGGGATATCCGGCAGGGATAGCCGCCGCTTCATCACGTGGAAGGCAAAAGTCGTGAACTGCTGATAATCCCGGTTGGGGTTTATCTTCTCCTCAATTTCTGCCGAAGCCAGGCCCACCACCCAGTCCTTATCAATCTTCCGGTCGCCCAAAGTCCGGATAAATTTTTCCAGAATCTCCGCCAGATCCGCCTCCGTCAGCACCTTGATATCCGCATCGTTCACATACCTGGCCCACTTCAGCTCGAGCAGCAGCTCCCGGGCCAGCTTCGTGGCATCGGCCGTAAACACCAGCTGCCGCCGCAAAATCCGTTCGATGGCCGCCCGTCGCACCAGGTGGTCGGCCCGGTATTCGAGAGCGTTTCTGGCAATTTCATACACCCGAGCCAGCCTGCCCACCGGGTCCCAGCCGATCTTTTCTCCCGTCTCCGACCGGTGGTCACCCAAACTCAACGACCCTACCAGGCCCGATATTATCGTCGCCATATCAGTTCACCTTTCGGATTCGCTCCACCATCATCCTCGCCAATAAATACGATACCGTGGATTCCGCTCCCTCATTCAAATTAATATAGTTCTCGCCCAAACCGTCGTAGCTTCCTCCCGTAACTTCATCGTACATCATCCGTCCCAGCATGTTTTCCCCCAAAAACCAATTAAACGCCTTCTCCATAAGCCTTTTATATTTCTTATCCCTGGTTACTCGGTACATTGTCCCCAACGTTTGCACCATAGCTGCCGTGTCTTCAGGTTGTTGGTCAAAATACTGTCGCTTGCCCTTTCGGAAATACCATCCATTCTGACCCACAGGTACAAATACGCCTTTCTCAAACGTCTGGCTGATCAGAAAATCCAAACTCTCCCGCGCAGTCTTCAGATATTCTTCCTTTCCGGTCAACTTGTAACCCCAAATCAATGCCTCGGACAAAATACTGTTGGAATAAGTCAGCGCCTGCTCAAACCAGCGCCAATCGTCTTCCCGGTTGGCTGTGTAAGCCGCCATCAGCTTCTCGCAGTAAACCTCAATGCTGGATTTCAGCTCTCCGTTGCCGGCCTTACCCAAAAGGGCATGGTACGCCCCCTTGATCCAAAAAGCCTGCGGGCGCGGAAATTCAAACTCCACCCCCTCCTTCCATTTCTTGTCCCACAAAGATTTGGCTTTTCTGCGCAGCTTCACCGGGAAATGCTTCAGACTCAACGTCCAGCCCAGAGCCAGCATCGCTCTGGCATTAGCGTCTTCCAGGTTCTCGCTCCCGTTCAAATCGTCCCTAAATCTATAATCTTGTCCCACATAATTCACAAATCCCTTGCCGACCGAACCTGCCAACTCAATAAATTTCAGATAAGTTTCCTCCAGTCGTTCCGCCTTCTTGTCGTGTTTTTCTTCCGCGCTCCAACCTACGGCGATGAGCGCCCTGGCATTATCATCCAGCGTATAACCCGATGGTCTGTCGGGTACGCTCATCTTGGCAAACTGGATCATACCAAACTTGTCGGTCATTTTAGCCAGGTGCGTCAATTTCAAATCCGGAAGATTTTTTTGGATATCCCTCAGCTGGGGAACAGTCTCGCAAAAAACTCTCCAGTAAGCCAACGCCACATTCGGCCAGGTCATAAATCTGGTCCTCATATAAGCCTTACGGGCCATTTCTGCCCGGCGGGCATCATCCCCCAAAAGTGTCAGAATCGCCCGTGTGTAATCCTCAGACGTCTTAAATCCTACGGTTAGCCCCACCTCATCGGTCACTATCTCCCGCGCCTGGGCAAACCGGGTGGAAATCACGGGCCGTCCCGCTCCCAATGCGTAGCTTAACGTCCCGGACACGGCCTGATTAGGATCCAAACTTGAAGCAATATACACATCCGCGGCTTTCAAAAATGTCAACAATTCAGGCAGCTCCAGATACTCATTATAAAACCGAACATTCTTAGTCAATCGTAGCTCTACCACCCGTTTTTCCAGAAAATTTCGGTACGTTTCCCCTTCCTCCCTCAATACAACCGGGTGCGTCGCTCCCACTACCCAATATCTTAAATCCGGATATTGCTTCACCACTTCCGGCAGGCCCTCCAGCACATACTCAATCCCCTTATTTTTAGACAGCAACCCGAAGGTCAATAGCATTAACTTTGAAGACAGTCCCAAACTCCTCTTTGCCTGGCTGCTCGGACTAAACTCCACCGGGTGGATGCCGTGGGGAATAATCTCAATTTTGTCACCCTCGATTCCGTAATAATCCTGCAGCAGGTGTTTGGACATCTGGGTCATCACCACCAGCTTCACCGATTTTTCCGTCAATCCCCGGATTATTTCCCGTACCTTTTCTGCTGGGGAAGGAATTACCGTATGTAAAGTCACTATCAGCGGCTTCTCCAATTTGGCGGCAAATTCCAATACATCCTCCCCCCATTCCCCTCCGAAGATTCCGAATTCATGTTGCAAGTTCACCAGCTTCACCTGCTCCATCTTATTCACCTGCTCTGCCACGGAGCCGTAATCTTGCAGCCAAGGCTGGTCCAGGGACATTACCACCCGCCTGGGATACTTAAACCGCACCGTCTCCGAAGGATTAATCGCCACCACCCGGTTTTCCACTCCTCCCCCCACCAAACGATCCATAGCCAGAGTTAAATCATCCGTAAAGGTCGCAATCCCACACTTCCGCGGCGGGAAAGTGGCTAAATACAAGATCCAGGATTTGTTATTTTTCCCTAACATAACTTTCCGGGCATAACTGTCCCACCCCCAATATTGCAGATACTGTCACATAATATACCCTAAGTCCGTTATTCTCAATCTCTTTCATTAGAACCCCCTTTTCCTGTTTCTCTCTTTTCTCTCCAGGGTTTCCTCGACCGTGACATCTCCAGTCTGATCAAATTCGTGGTACCTCGACTTTGCCAGCTCCTGCTTGGCCCATTCCCATACTTCCTGCTTGGAAATGTTGGCTACTCCGATAGCCGCATCACCGCCCCCATAGTACACCCAATAGTCTTCACCCCCCTCGACCGCCCCGCAGGTGAATACCACATTTTCAACTCGTCCCTGTTTTTCCCAACTCTCCTCCGGTTCAAAAATTGGTTCCGTAGTCCGGGCCACTACCAAACTTGGGTCTTCCAAATCCAACAGGGCCAAGCCCAGCCTGTATACCTTTTGATTATCTACACCGTGATAAAAAAGGATCCATCCATAGGGACATTTTAAAGGTGGGGCTCCGATTCCCACCCGCCACTCATCCCACATATTCGTCCGCAACCCAAACACCGGCCCCCTCTCCTTGTAATTCATCGCATCCATGGCGATGGCAATTCTTATTTGGGGAATCACCCGGTGCAGCAAGCAGAAATTTCCGCTGATTTTTTCAGGAAACAAAGCTGCATCTTTGCTGTCAATATGGCCGATAATCACCCCGTACCTCGACCAACTCTCAAAATCGGCTGTCCTGGCCATGCTCACCCTCACCCGCCATTCCTCCTCCCTGGGATGCGGCGGTGGGTTAACCAAATGCGGATACCTGGAGGCAGCCACATACAACATAAAGTACTCGTTTCCGACTTGGGTAATTCTCGGATCCTCCACCCCCAATTCTTCATACTCGCTGTCCAGATCGGGACCAAACACCGGCTCCGCCTTTCTCTCACCCACCTCTGTCGGTGTCCGCATCCTTGCCATCCCCAACCGCGAGATGTCATCCGCCCCTTGGGCACGATATATCAGGTAAGTATTTCCCTCCCACGAAAAAACCGCTGGGTTGAATACCGCTTTACTCTCCCACCCGTTGCCTGTAGGAGACATTATTGGTCCGCTGACTGGCCTTTTCAATTTCATAACTGATCTAAAAATCTACCCGCTACAATCCGCGGGCCGAAACTCTTGCGGCAGTGTTCCCTCGCAGCCTGGCCCATTTTTTCCCTCAGGCCCCGGTCCGACAACAGCTGCCCTATGTCGTGCGAGAGCTCATTCGTGTCTGCCCTAATCCCAGGTTTCGCCTTTTTAGACTTCACCAAAAAACCAGTCACTCCGTCAATTACAGTTTCCCTCACGGCCAGCGCATCAATTGATACCACCGGTTTTGCGCACATCCCGGCCTGGACAAACGGAAGTCCAAACCCCTCCGACCTCGATGGAGCTACATAAATGTCACACAGATTGATTAACCCGTTAACAAACTCTGCAGAAAATTCCCCCATAATGTATCTCACTCTGTCCTCCAGACCCAATTTAGAAACCAGCTTGAATTCCTCGAGCCCCCGCCTTAAGGAAGCATAATCAAATTCCCGGCCTTGCGGTATTGTTTTTATCACATAGATCCAGGGTTGATCAGCCGGCAGTTTTGCCAGGGCCCGGAAAACTTCCTGAACCCCCTTGCTCGTCCCGTCTCCCCCTACGGTTAAAAGTATAGGTATCTCCTTGGCTTTGGCAGCTCTGATATCACCTTTTACAGGTAATTCCAGGCCATAAGATACCGAAAGTAAATCTTCATACCTTTTCCCCTCCTCATCAGGAAGTGGTTTCCACAAATCGTCATCCACGGCTTCAGGAATCACTTCTATTTTGGTTATATCTAGCCCCGACGCCCCAAACTTCTGCCTGCAGTACTCGCTCGGGGTAAACCACTTTCTCAACCCGTTAAGTAGTTCCACCACCTCCGGCTTATTCACTCCACCGTTAGACACCAGCCACGGAACCACCTTTTTACCGTGATTTAAAGGCTTATGTACCAGATACTCACTTCCGTACCATGATCCCACACCCAACACATAGTCCCAACTATCGTCCAATATCTCCTCCGAAGCCTTAACTTGAGCAATCGTCACCATCCTGCACTCCGCCCCGCTCATTTCTAGCCCTTTTACCAACGCATCAGCCTGAGAATAAAAACTAATCCAGTCTTCGACCAAAACCAACAGTCGCATCTACTTATTCTAACGCTAAACGTACACGTACGCTATTAACCCAGCCCATTTTCACCGGTAAGCTCCGAAAGCAGTCGGGGCAGGTCAATTTTTCTAGCCCCGATCACCCTGTCGGCCGCCCCATAATATACCCACAACTGGCCATTCTCAACCACCGCCCCCGTCGGAAAAACCACGTATGGCGTCAGGCCCATTTTCTCCCAGGACCTGGTAGGAGAAAACAGCGGCCGGGGGAGCCGTCCGATCACTTTTCGCGGGTTATCAAGATCTACCAGCGCCACTCCGGCGTGATAAATATTCTTCCCCCCGGAAAACTCCACCGCGTGATAAATAAACAGCCACCCGTCGGGCGTCTCAATCGGCGGGCAGCCGCCGCCGATATTATTGGTTTCAAACGGAAATTCCGGATCCATCAGGATGTCTTTATCCAGGTGCTGCAGCTTTTCCCGCCAAAACTCCTGCGTCAGCTGCGAAAAATCCTCAAACTCGATCACCTGAATCCCAGGCAGCACCCGGTGGTACATCACAAATTTGCCCCCGAACTTTTTGGGAAACACAAAGGCGTCCTTTTGCCATAGCTTCACGTCTATCCCGTCCTTGGCCATGTGAAACCGGGCAAAATTCACGTATTTTGGCGATAAATTCTGCTTTTCCATCAGCTGTTCCACCTCGCCGTACTCCATCCGGGCCGAGATGATGCCGAAGCGCTTAAAACGCGGCAATTCCTCCGCCGCCGCGTATGCCATTTGGGCGCTTTCCCCGTCATAAACCGTGTAAAACATATAATATTTTCCTTCCACCTCCACTACCCGGGGATCTTCCAGTCCCTGGCTGTCAAAATCATGTTCCGGGTAAAGTAGGGGATCGCTGCCCCTCTCGACTACCTGCGCCCCGTTAACCTTGGCCCAGCCGATCCGCGAGACATTTTTCCGGTCAATCGCCCTGTAAAACATCCACGTCGTGTCACCGGATTTAATTACTCCCGGATTTAATACGGCTGCGCTTTCCCACCCCTCTAAAGTCGGCTGCAACACAATCCCTTCGTCCGCAACAGAAAACATATCATCTAGTATAGCAGTAGTCGGAACCTGAACACCGACCCACCACTACACCCACTTTTTATTGCGCTAACTTCTTTGCGGTTTCTTCCAGCTTATCGGCAATTTGCTCCCTGCCCTCTTCTACTTTTTCTTCCACTTCGGCCACCACGTCAGCTGCCGACGACTTCACTTCCTCAAACTTCTTTTCTCCGGCTTTGACGGCCTTTTTTGCCATCTGCGCCACCTGTTTCCGTTTTTCCTCGTCGCTAAGGATCACTGCCGCCGCTCCTGCCGCCGCTCCCACTGCCGCCCCCACTACTGCCGCTCCGATATTGCTGCCCTTATTGTCACTCATTCTTCTTCACCTCCTTTAAATTTTCTGCCGGCGCCCGTAACTTGGCTACCAATGCAGAAATTAAAGTCACTAACCCCATTTTCAGGCCGTTCTTAAATATTTCAATATCAGCCGTCACGCCTTTTACTTCATTTAAAATCCCGTCCACTTTTTCCAACGTCTGCACCAGTCGGTAACAAGCCCAGGACACAAACACCGCGAGCAACGCAAAGCTAAACGCCGCCACATAATTAAACACCTCCCCACTCACCATACTCATATAATATCATAGTCTTTTCATCGGCCGCCAATGGTAAAATTGCCTCACCTTACCATTCGCCCTCGTAGCTCAATGGATAGAGTACCTGTCTTCGGAACAGGCAATAGAGGTTCGATTCCTCTCGGGGGCACCTTTCTTCCTCGAGTGTATAATTTGAGCTCAGATATGGAGCAAAACGAGAGAACTCCTCTTGGCAACAACGAACTATATCTCCGTGGTCTGAGGGGAAAAAATGTTGCCATTCGTCAGGGAGACGGAGGAGAATCCAGCGACTACTACACCGGCAAGGTCACCCTAGTCCTTAGACCGGGAAAATTTTCACCGTACTGGGAAATAGAACTCGAAGGCCATAACGAACCCATTCCCGTGCGAAACGGCATCACCCGGGTAGACGCTATCACCGCCGGTGCAAACTAAACAGATTTAACCTCAAAGAAACCGGGACAATGGTAAAATAGGCCCCTATTATGTCAGTTTCGCCAGAATCTAAACCCGCCCCAAAACTCGTGCGGGGTCTTATAAACGCAATGGATAAAGTCTGTCCCGGATGCATATACAAAGCTCTGTATCCATATTGTGCTGCCAAACTCACCCCCGACCAGATAATCGGCCTTGCTAACTCATCTCAAATCTGTCCTGAAAGAACCGAGGTCCTTCCTGAGGAAGATTAACCCTCACCCGCCCGACAGATACAAACCTGTTATTGTAAAATAGAGGGGTTCTGGTGGGTGTAGCTCAACTGGTTAGAGCGCCGCACTGTGGATGCGGAGGTTGCCGGTTCAAGTCCGGTCACTCACCCCAAGACTGACCGTACGAAGTCTGAATCTTTAGCTTCGAAATTGTTGTTTCTTTACCAAAATTGATATATCAAACTATATCAAATCCCTGACCGAATTAGAACTTAATTCTCTTGAGGACAAGCCAGACTTCGATTGCTATTTAACTCTTTTCGTTACAACCACGTCTCCCATTACCATTGTGTTATCTTGCTCAACCATGAACAAAATGATTTTTGCTACTTTATCTATATTCATCCACTTTTGGTTATCTTTTATAGTGCCAAATTTTTCAAATAATCTAGTGTTCATACCGCCTGGGTAAAAACCACTAACTTTAATATTACTGCCAACTAAGTCATCCTTTAGTGTTTCCGTAAAGCCCTTTAATCCCATTTTGGAAGAAACGTAAACTGATTGTTTGGCAACTCCCTTTAATCCGGAAGTGGATGAGATATTTATAATATGCGCATCAGGAGAACTTTTCAGTTTAGGCAGTAGGGCTTTGGTGACATAAATTGGACCTTTTAGATTTACATCTATGACTTTTGATATGTCTTCATACTTATACTCATCTAACAAACCTTCAAGCCATATGCCTGCATTATTAATTACCACGTCAACCTTCCATATTTCAGAGCATGCTTTAACAACCTGATTAAAATCACTGACGTCAGCTGTGTACACGTGAAGCAACTTGTTGTTTAATTCCTTCTCTAACGCCTTTAACTTTTCCGGGTCTTTGCTAATTACGTGCACTATCGCTGATTTAGCTAAAAAAAGTTTTACCAAAGATAATCCTAACCCATCTGTCCCTCCGGTTATGACCACATGCTTATCTTCAATATCCATACGTCGTTAATTATATCAAGTTCTGACTTTTAGGTGAGTGACCAACGGGGAATAAGAAGTGGCCTCAAATAGGTAACCTCTTTAGAATTGTCCGGAGAGGTGAAGAAGTCATATAATTGACCAATTAGCTTATCAAACAAAGGTTCAGAGATAGTGCGTTCTTGTACCCCAAGATTTTTTCAGCTTCAAGTGACTATATCAAACTACCGCACCCCAAGACGGGATATGAACTCATTAGCCTCAGAAATGATATACTTTGATCATGGATCCTTACTTTAAAAAAAAATAATATACCCTTACGAAGGTAAAAAGTTCGTGTTTAACGTGGCCGAAACTTTATTCTCTACATTTGTTTTAGATCATGGGACTGACGTCTTTATCCGTAGCGTTGATACAAACGAGCCTAAGACAATTCTTGACCTGGGGTGTGGCTATGGACCAATTGGTATTGTTCTGGCAAATAAGTACCCAAAGGCTCAGGTAATAATGATCGACAGTGACAGGTATCCCTTAAACTGAACCAGTTATTCTATATATTTGAGATATGCCGGGTATCGCTTCCGAGGTCAAACAGGAAATACTGGGTAAGGTTAAATCCGGGGAACAGGTGGCCGGCCTGGCCAAGCATTACGGAGTTTCGGACCGGACAATCTATGCCTGGTTGAGAAAGGGAGTATCCGATTCGGTAAGCGCCCTGGAATACGGAAAGCTGAGGAAAGAAAATCTGGTGCTCAAAGAAATAGTGGGAGCCTTAACCGTGGAAGTGGAGAAACTAAAAAAAAAGACCAGGCGCCTCTAAGACCCGGGTCCGGCAGGAGATCCTTGAATACCTGACTTCGTGGTTAAACCGCAAGCTTATCTTCCCGGGCAAGAACCGGCTGATCCGGCTTTTAGGCATCACCAAATCGATCTTCTGGTACCGTTCCCGGTTACCCGCCAAGGATGAGGATTTAAAGGACCAGATATTGACAGTTTTAGAGGACAACCCCGGTTATGGTCACCGGAGACTGGCCCTGGCCTTAGGTGTAGGTAAAAAGCGGGTGAGAAGGGTGATGCGGTTGTTTGGAATTAAGCCTTACAAAAGAAAAGCCAGGTGGAGGAAAAGACGGGATGAGAGAAGACCAGAGATGTTATTTACTAACCGGGTTAAAGGCCAGTTGCCTATTGTTCCCAACCTGGTCTGGGTGGCTGATTTTACCTTTATCAAATACCAAGATGCGTACCTATACCTGGCGACTTTCATGGACCTGTTTACCCGGGAAATTGTGGGTTGG
>DAHWUD010000011.1 GCA_027331445.1 Candidatus Amesbacteria bacterium | reverse complement strand
GAGAGAAATGTGTGAAAAATTTAATACAAAATACAATCAACAGAGGTATCACCGGGCTTTAAATTATCAAACACCACGGATGTATGTTAAAACCTATTTACAGAAAGGAGGTCAACCGTTCTCTATCTAGGTGGCCAGCACACTCGATTGACAAACCCTCGACATATCTGTAGAATACCCGAGTATTAGCCCTTTTGACGACTCCCGTTGCGGAGTCTATTTTTTCCCCGCCTCAACCATGACAAACCAAATGCCAGTCACCCAATCCGGCCTGGATAAGCTCAAAACCGAGCTGGTTACCCTAATGGACACACAGCGCCCGGCGGTGGTCAATCGCCTGTCTATAGCGAGGAGCATGGGCGATTTGTCGGAAAACAGCGACTATATCAGCGCCCGGGAAGAGTTGTCCTTTATCGACGGCCGTATCGCCGAGCTGGAGGATATTATTCAAAGCGTCAAAGTTACTGCTCCTACCCAAAGCGACTCCGTCGGCTTCGGTCACACCGTCACCGTCAGGGTTAACTCCAACCCTTCACCGGCCGCTTTCCAGATCGTCGGTCGATGGGAAGCCGATCCCCAGCAAAAAAGGATCTCTTATTCCTCCCCTCTGGGTCAGGCCCTGATGGGTAAAAAGGTCGGGGATCGGGTCGAAATTTCCGCTCCCGCCGGCAAGGTAGTTTACACGATCGTCTCCATCCAATAAGATAGGGGATAATGAGCAACTCCCGTCTTGCAGAAATTCGTCAGGTTCGCCTCCAGAAACTCGCCCAACTTCGGCAATTAGGGATCGATCCCTATCCCCCCAAATACTCCCTCCCCCTGACAGACATTTCCCAGGCCCGTACCCAATCCGGGGAAGTCATCTCTCTCTCCGGCCGTCTCATGCGTCTTCGGGAACACGGCCAGGTCGTTTTTGCCGATCTCAAGGACAGTACGGGGCAGATCCAGTTATTGTTTCAGGAAAAAACCCTGGCGGAAAAATTCCCCCTGCTTAAGCTTTTTGACGCCGGGGACTTTCTGGGTGTTACCGGCCGCATCATTACTACCCAGTCCGGTGAAGTCACCGTCGAAGTCGCTCATTTCGAGTTGTTATCCAAATCCCTCCGCCCCCTGCCTGACGAGTGGTCCGGTCTCAAAGACGAAGAGGCTCGCTACCGCCAACGCTATCTGGATCTGCTTTTAGATCCCAAATTAGTCGACCTGTTTCACAAAAAAGCCCTTTTCTGGCAGACTATGCGCCAATATTTGCTCGACCAGGGCTTTCTAGAAGTCGAAACCCCGGTCTTGGAAAGTACCCCCGGAGGCGCCGATGCCAACCCCTTTATTACCCACCACAACGCCCTGGACGTCGACTTGTATCTACGCATCTCCACCGGTGAGCTGTGGCAGAAACGTCTCATGGTTGCCGGATTTTCCAAGACTTTTGAAATCGGCCGCCAATTTAGAAACGAGGGCGTCAGCCGGGAACACCTCCAGGACTATACCCAAATGGAATTCTACTGGTCCTACGCCAACTTTGAGGACTCCATGGCCTTGGTAGAGCAGCTATACAAACATCTGGCCCGGACGGTCTTTGACACCCTGGATTTCACTATTGCCGGGCATCAGATAAATCTGGGCCGTCCCTGGCCCCGCCTGGATTACACCCAGACTGTTTTACAAAAAACCGGCCTGGATATCCGGACTGCCCATGACGATGACCTCCGGGCATATTTAAAATCTCAAGCCGTCTCATTTTCACCGCAGGATGGCCGGGGTAAATTGATTGACCATATCTTTAAATCGATCAGAAAAGATATCTCCGGCCCGGCTTTTTTGGTCAATCACCCGGTTGAGGTCTCTCCCCTGGCCAAGCGCCAACCCGGAAATAATGGCTTCGTCCAGCGCTATCAGGTCATTTTGGCCGGTACCGAAATGGGTAACGGGTATTCCGAGCTAAACGATCCGGTCGATCAGGCCGAGCGCTTTGCCGTCCAGCAGCAATTGCGTGAATCCGGCGACACTGAAGCCCAGATGAATGATTCCGATTTTGTCACCGCCCTGGAATATGGCATGCCCCCGGTTACCGGCTTTGGCGTCTCCGAGCGCCTTTTCTCCTTTTTAGCCGACAAATCGATCCGTGAATGTGTTCTATTTCCCCTTCTTCGCCCGGAATCCAAATAACATGCTTACCCGCGATCAGTCTTTACACCTTCTTACCGAAAAACTGCAAAATCAGAATTTGCGCCGTCATTGTCTGTCCGTCGAAGCCGTTATGCGTGCTCTGGCCGTTAATTTTGAAGCCGATCCGGAAAAGTGGGGGATTGTGGGCTTACTACATGACGGTGATTACGAAATTTCCAAAGATGACCCAAAGCAGCACACAATTTTAATGCATCAATGGTTAACAGATATGGGCGAAACCGATGCAGACATTTTGTCCGCAATTATTTCACACAACTTTTCACATACGGGTAAAAATCCACCCCATAATCACCTTGAGTGGTCACTTTATTGTTGCGATGAGTTAACCGGTCTTATCGTCGCCGTGACTTTAGTCCAGCCCACCAAAAAACTTGCTGACGTGACATTGGAGAATATTATGAAGAAGTGGCCCCAAAAATCTTTTGCCGCCGGTGTCGATCGCAGTCAAATCGCTCAGTGTGAAGAAAAGTTGGGCCTTAAATTAGAGGATTTTATCTCTTTGGCTCTATCCGCCATGCAGCAAATCGCCCCGCAAATAGGTTTATAATCAAGTCATGTTGGATATTAAACTTCTTCGTGACCAACCGGATTTAGTCAAATCCGGTGTCATGGCCAAAGGCTTTAGACCCGAATTGGTCGATGAGATAAAAGATCTCGACTCCCGGCGCCGCCAAATCTTAGGTCAGGTCGAACAACTTAGGGGCCGTCGCAATCTTCTGACAAAGGATCAGATTGAGGAAGGCAAAAAATTAAAAGTGGAGTTGAAGTCCCTGGAAGCCGATCTGGAAAAAATCACCGCGGAGTTTGACGCCAAATTCTCTCTCCTGCCCAATCTCCCCTCAGCCGACACACCCGTCGGCAAGTCTGAAGCCGAAAACCGGGAAATCAAAAAATGGGGGACTCCCCGCCAGTTTGATTTTCCCGCCAAGGACCATCTGCAATTAGGCCGTGACCTGGGTATTTTGGATTTTGATACCGGTGCCAAGGTCACCGGCTCCCAGTTTTATTTTTTGTATGACGGGGGGGCTTTACTGGAACTGGCTTTGACGCAATACGCTTTAAGTTTTCTTAAAAAAAAAGGTTTCACCCCCGTTATCACTCCCGACCTCGCTAAATCCCGTTTTTACCTCGGGACGGGTTACGCTCCGAAAGGGGACGAGGCCCAGACCTACACCATTGAAGGCCAGGACCTGGGTCTGATCGCCACCGCTGAGGTGACTTTGGCCGGCAAACATGCTGATGAAGTCATCCCCGGGGATCAGCTGCCGCTTAAATACGCAGGTTATTCTCATTGTTTCCGCCAGGAAGCCGGCACCTACGGCAAATATTCCAGAGGCCTCTACCGAGTGCATCAATTTGCCAAAGTCGAGATGTTTATCTATTGTCTGCCTGGGGATTCGGAAAAATTTCATCAGGAAATTCTCGGCTTGGAAGAAACTATTTGTCAGGAGCTGGGTTTGCCCTACCGCGTCTTACAGATGTGCAGCGGAGATCTGGGAGCTATGGCCGCCAAAAAATACGATGTCGAGGTCTGGATGCCCGGCCGGGGCGATTACGGCGAAGTGACCTCTACCAGCAATTGCACCGACTACCAGGCTCGCAATTTAAATATCCGCTACAAATCAAAATCTGGATCGGGTTTTGTCCACATGTTAAACGGCACCGCCGTCGTCATGTCCCGGATCCCCCTGGCCATTCTGGAAAACTATCAGCAGGCCGACGGTTCCGTTACCATCCCGGAAGTTCTGCGTCCCTACACGGGATTTGATCGTATTACCCGCTAAGATGTTTGGTCACAAGCTTATCTTCACCGGCCGGTCTAAATATAGCGGCCGGCTAAATGTTTATTCCGATTTCGGTTATAAGTACATTTCCACCGGAGCCTTAACTCAAAGTGGGGGCCTGGTCAAAGACGTTTGGGACCCGGTCCTCAAAAAATTCGCCCGCAAAAATAAATCCTGGCTGATCCTGGGTCTCTCCGGCGGCACCGCCGCCTTAATTATCGCCAAAAAATATCACCCCGCCCGTCTGGTGGGCGTGGAAATCGATCCGCTGATGATTGAACTGGGCCAAAAATATTTAAATTTATCAAAGATCAAAAATTTAGACATAATTATTTCCGACGCTCGGGCCTACATTGCCGACTCCGAAGAAAAATTTGATTACATCCTGGTAGACATGTATCTGGGCGACCAAATTCCTGAATTTGTCTATGCGTCCGGTTTTATTAAAAAATTAGGTCAATTAGGTCAATTCGTGATTTTCAACCATTTATTTTATGATCAGGGTAAAAGATTCCTGGCACAGAAACTGGTCGCCTCCCTCAAATCCGTTTTTCCCCGGGTTGACCTGATGCACAAACTCACCAACCTATTAATTATTTGTTCGCACTGACCATCCCCACTTGGTATAAGTTCCCGCAAACTGCAGTTCGACTCCTCCGAATCTGGATTTGAAAAAAGAAAATCCCTTCCATCTTTTGTCCGGGTATCTTTCATCGTACAGACCGTTAAAATCCCAGACTTTGACCCCTCTTTTTTTGGCTTCCTTCATCGCTTCCCACACCACTAAATAGGGTAGATTGTTTTCTTTTCCGGCTTTTTTTGACGCTGCGTAATAATATTCTGCTACCCCCTGATTCATGATCACCAGACACCCGCTTAAATCGTTTATGGTCAGACAAATACATTTTTCACCGAAACTTTTATATAAATTATTATATTGCTCCCGCGGCGGGCACCATACGTCCAGGTCTTTATATCCTTCCTTTAATATTTCATAAAAATTTTCAAAGTTATTTATTTGTAATTTGATATTTGTATCTTTGAATTTGCGTAGTTTATATCTTGTTTCCTGTTTAAATCCGGCCAAAATTTCCTCCGGGCTTGGCCTCAGATCGACCAGCAGGGTTTTCGTACCCAGTATCTGGCTTTTGTTTTTGACCCAACCCAGCCTTTTAAACTTTTCCGGATCGTCAACTTCCGGATCAATTTGCAGTACCAGCGCTCTCTCCCGTGCCGCCAGTTGCAGTACCTGACTCCAATCAGTCTGCGGCCCGGGCCGCCGCATTTTCGCCAATTTTAACGGTCCGACTTTCTTAGTAAATAATTGAACTTTGAACTTTGAACTTTGAAATTTGATAACTTTCCATCCTATCGTCTCCATGAACTTTCCATATTCCGGGCTTTGCCGCAAATCTCGACCCAGCCTCAGGGATACTACGTCTGTCATAGGTAAATATTAGCATTTTATTGGTTTTCTCCTGCTAAAATGATCGCATGCACCTCCCGCAACTCCGCCCCAAGGTTATCGCCAGATTCCAATCACCTTACTCCGGGACTCTGCGCGTGGTTCAGGGCTGGGGTATCCGTCATCTCTCCACGGACACTATTCAGCAAAGCGGCGGCATCGTCAGGGAAATTTGGACCAAGGCTTTAAATCACAAAGTCCAAAAGCACTCCTCCTGGCTGGTCTTGGGCGTCGCCGGCGGTTCGGTTCTTCATCTCATTTTCCAGCGGTTTGCCCCGACCCGGATCGTCGGCGTGGATATTGATCCCCTGATCGTGGACATCGGCCGTAATTACTTCGGTTTGGACAAAATTCCTCATTTGGAACTGGTCATTGCCGACGCCCAAAAATATGTGGCCAAAAAAGATCTCAGTCATTTTGACTACGTCTTAGCCGATCTGTTTTGTAATGCCGACCCTCCCCGGTTCGTCTATTCGCCGGAGTTTATCAGAAACCTCAAAAGATTAGGCGGCCAGGTCTTCATCAACCACCTCTACGATACCCCGGATCACATTCAGTCCGCCCTGCATTTATCCACCCTCATTTCCGACCTGGGTTATCCCAATAAGTTACAACGGGTTTTGGCAAACGCCGTGATAATTTGCTAATAACCGGCTATAATTAAGCTTCGGACGGCCGCTTAAGGTGATATGCTCAAAATTTTCAGTAAATTTTTAGATTTTAATCAGAAGGAAATCAACCGCCTACAGCTGCGGGTGGATGCCATCAATGCCCTTTCGGATAAGTTTTCCGGTCTTAAAAAACCCGCCGATTTTGCCGCTGCTACCGCCGATTTCAAACACCGCCTGGCCGAAGGCGAATCCTTGGACCAGCTGCTTCCCGAGGCCTTTGCCCTGGTGCGGGAAGCTTCCTCCCGGGCCATCGGCCTGCGTCCTTACGATGTCCAGCTCATGGCCGCCGTGGCCTTTCATGAAGGCAAGGTGGCCGAGCAGAAAACTGGTGAAGGCAAGACTCTGTCCGCTATTCCCGCCCTCTACCTTAATGCGCTCACCGGTGAAGGTACCCATCTGGTTACTGTAAACGACTACCTGGCCCGGCGTGACGCCGGCTGGAACGGTCCGACTTTCCATCTTTTGGGCCTGACCGTCGGAGTAATTGCCCACGAGCAGTCATTCCTCTACGACCCGGAGTATTTTGATCCCGCCCACGGCGATGACCGGCTGGCTCATTTGCGCCCCTGTTCACGGAAGGATGCTTATGCCGCTGATGTCACCTACGGTACCAACAATGAATATGGTTTTGATTACCTGCGGGACAACATGGTCGGCTCCCTTTCCGACATGGTCCAGCGAGGCCACCACTTTGCCATCGTCGACGAGGTGGATTCCATTCTCATAGATGAGGCCCGCACCCCGCTCATTATTTCCGCTCCCGACACCGAACCTACCCAAAAATATTACGACTTCGCCAAACTTATTGACCGGCTGTCTGCCGACACTGACTATGCGATTGATGAAAAGCACAGGACCGCCAATCTCACCGAGGCCGGAATCCAAAAGGTCGAGAAACTTTTGGGTGTGGACAATCTTTACGAAAAGGATTTTGACACCATCCACCACCTGGAAAATGCTCTCAAAGCCCGGACCTTGTTTATCCTCAATAAAGATTACATTATCCGGGACAACCAGGTCATCATCGTCGATGAATTTACTGGTCGGCTCATGCCCGGCCGCCGCTGGTCCGAAGGCATCCACCAGGCTGTCGAAGCCAAAGAAAATGTCCCCATTCAGCAGGAAAGTAAGACTCTAGCCACTATTTCTTTCCAAAATTACTTCCGGCTTTATACCCGGCTGGCCGGTATGACCGGTACCGCCGCTACCGAAGCCGAGGAGCTGCAGAAAATTTACAAGCTGGAAGTGGTGGTCATTCCCACTAATCGTCCTAATGTCAGAATCGACCACCCGGATATTGTTTACAAAACCACCCGGGCCAAATATACAGCCCTGGCTGACGAGATCGCCCGTATCCACGCAGCCGGCCAGCCGGTTCTTGTCGGGACCACCTCAATTGAAAAAAACGAAGTTCTGGGAGAAATTCTTCGTTCTCAAGGCGTTCCGCATCAGATGCTCAATGCCAAAAACCACGAAAAAGAGGCCACCATCATTTCCGAAGCCGGTCGCCGGGGCGCCGTTACCATAGCAACAAATATTGCCGGCCGCGGTGTGGATATTATTCTCGGCGGAACTCCGCCTCCCAACCCCAAATTTGTCCTGGGGGAGGATAAACTTACCGCCGCCCAATACACCAAACAGCTGGCCGCCTGGCAAAAGGTTCACGACGAAGTAGTAAGTCTGGGCGGCCTGTATGTTATTGGCACCGAGCGTCATGAGTCCCGCCGTATCGATAACCAGCTTCGGGGCCGTTCCGGCCGCCAGGGAGATCCTGGCTCCACCCGGTTTTTCCTGGCTTTAGACGATGACATTATGCGCATTTTCGGCGGCGACCAGGTGGCCAAACTCATGTCATTTTTGAAAATTCCCGAGAATGAACCCATCGAGCACAACATGGTCAGCAAAGCCATCGAGCAGGCTCAGGTCAAAGTCGAAGGTTTCAACTTTGATGCCCGGAAAAATGTGGTCGAGTACGACGACGTCATGAACAAACAGCGTGAAATTGTTTATGGCCTGCGTAAGCGGGTGCTGACGAGCGAAGTCACCGAAGCGGAAGCCCTGGCCAAAGTTTCCCAAAATCTTCACAACCTGGTGGCTATGTATGCCCCGCACGGCATTGTGGAATCGGAAGTTTTGCCCATCACCACCGCTCTTGCAGAGATCATCCCCTTTGATGACAAATCCCAAAAGTCCCTTTCTCTTCAATTCCAAAAAATAGGCACCGCCGACGAAATCGACACTTTAATTGATCAAATTATTTCCGATACAGCCAAACAGCGGCACAAGCAAGTCGGCGATCGGATCTGGACTGATATTATTAAATTTGCCTATCTCTCATCCATCGACAATTTATGGATTGATCATCTGGACGCCATTGATGATCTGCGCTCTGGTATCGGCCTGCGCGGTTACGGTCAGCGGGACCCGCTGGTAGAGTACAAATCCGAGGCCTACAACATGTTCGAGCGGCTCATGTCCCAGATTGATTCGGAATTTATCAAACGCCTTTTTAGGATTCAGGTCAATCAGAGCCCCCAAATGGCCGCTCCGCCACCCCAAATTACAGAAGTCAGACCAGAAGTTCAGCTTCCCCAAAGCTCTCCGGCCCCGGCCGCACCCGTGGCTGCAAATGCCGGCGGTGATTTTATGACCGCCTTCGCCGGTCTGCAGAAAGCCGGAGTGGAAAATACTCACAAGCATCTCGGCCGCAACGACCCCTGCTGGTGCGGCTCGGGCAAAAAATACAAACGTTGCCACTATCCCAATTAATTTCCCTTAACTCTGATTAACCGCCGGCGAAGGCCGGAAACTGCGGCCCAGCAGGAATTTTTTACCGGCTTCCACCAATACTAGGTAGGTGACGGTCAGTCCCATTAATAACCAGAAGTACAGCCGGGGGAGGGGAGAAAAGCCGAAAAACGGCGACAGTGGGCTGACAGGTATCAATAAACCAAACAGCACAATTCCCAGACAGGACGCCGTCACCATCAAGCTGGGCCGGCTTTTGAAAAAAGGTATCCGCCGGGTGCGGATCATGAATACCACCAAAATTTCCGTTACCAGTGATTCCACGAACCAGCCGGTCTGGAATAGGCTTCCCCGGGCCCGGAAGACAAAGTACATCATGGCGAAAGTCAGAAAATCATAGACGGAACTTAAAGGCCCGAAAAACAGCATATATTTTTTGATAATTCCCAGATCCCATTTCTGCGGCCGGATCAGTTCCTCTTCATCCACGTTGTCAGTAGGCAGGCTCAGCTGGGACAGGTCATATAGGGAATTGGTCAGCAGAATCTGGGCGGGGATCATCGGCAAAAACGGCAGCAGAAATGACGCCCCGGCCATGGAAAACATATTTCCGAAGTTCGAACTGGTGCCCATGAGAATATATTTAAGCGTATTGACGAAGGTTCGCCTTCCCTCACTTACTCCCTCCACAATCACCGCCAGACTTTTTTTCAAAATCACTATGGACGCCGTATCTTTGGCCACATCGACGGCATTATTTACCGTAATTCCGGCATCTGCCTCGTGCAGCGCCGGGGCGTCGTTAATGCCGTCCCCGATATACCCCACCGTATGTCCGCCATGCCGCAGGGCGCGGATAACCCGCAGTTTTTTATCCGGTGTCATCCGGGCAAACACGTCCACCGACCAGGCGGTCTCAATGAGCTGGGTCTCGGACATTTGGGACAGCTGCGGGCCCGTGATGATCTTTTCGCATTTCATCCCGATCTCCCGGCACACTCTGCCGGTCACCAGTTCGTTGTCCCCCGTGATAATTTTCAGCTGCACCCCCAGTTTGGCAAAGTGGTCCAGGGCCGCCTTGGCCCCAGGTTTAGGCGGGTCGGAAAAAAGAATAAACCCCTCCAGTTTTAAGTGGTGTGCGTCGCCGAAAGTATACCGTTCGCCGGTGCTGACCTCTTTGCTGCCCAGAGCGATCACCCGGAACCCGTCCGCGTACCACTTGTCCACTTTCTCCTGCTGCTGTTTTAAAAATTGCTTATCCCCGGTAGCTGCCGCCAGAACCACATCCGGAGCTCCTTTATATATATAGGTGCGTTTTCCGCCGTGTTCCACCACGGAAAACATCCCCCGGTGTTCATAGTCAAACGGCACATCCAGGATTTTGGTAAACCGTGCCGGTAGCCTGATTCTTTGGTGCAGCGCGTGCTCCCAAATCGCCGTGTCAATGGCGTCCCCGAAGACCTTATGGTGAACGACAGCGGAATTGCACAAAAGTGCCGCATCCAGCACCCGCAGATCCTCCCGGCCTTGGGGATTTTGGTGCGAGACCAGCTGCAGTTTGCCCTCGGTCAGTGTCCCGGTTTTATCACAGCACAGCACCTCCATATTTCCCAAATCTTCAATCGCCACCAGCTGCTTGACGATGATATCCTTTTTAGCCAGCCTGCGGGCCCCGTGCGACAGCGATACCGTCACCACAACAGGAAGCAGCTCCGGGGTTAATCCGATAGCCACACTCAAAGCGAATAAAGCCGCTTCCAGCCAGGACCGGCCTAATAGGCCGTTGATCATAAAAATAAACACGGTCATGATACTGATCACCCGCACTAATAGCACTCCAAATGATCTCAGGCCTTTTTGGAATTCTGTCTCCGGCCGGATTCCCCCCACAGTCAGCGATATCTGCCCGAACTTCGTATCCGTCCCGATCGCCGCCACCTCGCCCTCACCCGACCCCGAAGTGACGTTCGTCCCCATAAAACACAGCTTGTTCTCCCGGCTTTTGTGCACCGGCATGGACTCTCCGGACAGGACCGATTCATTTATCTCCAGATTCTTCTCCGTTACCAGCTTCAAATCCGCCGGGACCACCGCCCCCGGGTAGAGCAAAATGTGGTCCCCAACCCGGATGTCTTTGACCGGCAGGCTTTGCTTCACCCCGTCCCGAACGACTGTGGCCATGTAAGAAATCTTTTTCAGCAGGTCCTCCATGGTTTTTTCCGCCCGAAACTCATTCCAAAATCCCAAAGCTATAGACAGCAGAATCATTCCGGCCACCACTGCCGCGTCAAAATGGGAGCCGAAAATAAATGAGATAACGGTGGTCAGTACCAGGATAAACAGCAGGGGATTCTTAAATTGCCTGGACAAAACCGCCCAGGCGGTGATACGCCTGACAGCAAGCTCATTGGTGGTGGCAGCTGATTTGGCCATGACTCCTCTCTATTGTACCAAGTTGCTTGATTTATTTTCCCCGCTGATTTATAAGCAGCCCAGGTATGTCCAAAAGCAGTCGCGAATTTTTTTATGTGGCCGGGGACTTTGAGGACAATCCGCAAAAATTGTTTGTTCTCTCCCTGCTTAGACGTTATGGCGTCCCGTCTATTACTCCGGCCGAGGCCGCCGACCGGGATAAAGCTGCGGTCAGGATCAAAGAACCCAAATCACCGGAAGAAAAAATTCGGGAGTTGATTCGGGAACAAATAGTGCGGGTGGGAGCCGCCGCTAAATCCGACCAAAAACCAGGGCCTCAGGTTGAGTTCCCCGAAACCGTCCAATCACTTTTTTTCAACGCTGACTTGTGGTTAAAAGTCTACCAGTATCGTTTTACTCCCGACACCGTCGTCAAACACTTGATCACTCCCAACGCCGAGCCAAAAGACCCCAAACAGTTTAGTGTTTTCTCGCCGATCGGAAAAGAGAACTGGATCTGCGTCTCGGTCTCTGCCCCGTCGCCGCCCGCAGTAAATCCCGCTTACAATTTTGGGACAGCCGCTTTGTCTGCGGGTTGTTAACCAATATTATTCTCACTTCCGAAAACTATCGGATCCGGACTGACGTGACCCCGGAGGAGCTTCTGGCCGTCAAAAACCAGACCATTTCGGCTACAATCGCCGTGTTGGCTAGGCGTGAGGAGAGGAATGTGTTAAAATCCCAGCCGTGGAAGGAAGGCTCTTAATGTCTATTTGCGGGCGGCGCCCGGTTTAACCAATCCCGCCTAGTGGCGGGATTTTTTTTGGCCTATGTCGTTTAAAAGCGAGTGGGAAAAAATAGTTCAAATTACCCGGCGTGATCTCTCCGGGGGGCATGGTTTTGACCCCGGCAGGAGACAGGCTCTTGGGGAGGTATTAGGGTACGGGCTGGCATTAACCGGGGCGGCGGCTTTGGTGGACGCCTGCTCGGAAGCGAATCAGTCTTCCTCGGCGGAACCGGTGACTGCGACACCAGCAGCCGCGGCAACCGCTAGGCCCGCACAGGTAGAGAATACTAATACTCCTGTGCCCACCATGACGAAAGTAGAAGCTACCGCCACACTGAAAGCCACCGGCACGCCGGCAGTTCAGCTGGAATCCGGCGGCGAGTTTACCCCGGGACAGAAGCAGGAGTTTGACAGGATTCAGGCCATCTTCAAGTCATACTGGGACTATTGGGCCAATGCCAACCCCCGGGTGGTCAATCCCGACTCGTACGGCCGGTTAGTCGCTCATGTCAAAACCGATCTCAATCCGGCAAATTCCGACAGTCTGGGGGTAGCCTATGAACTGCCGGACCCGAATAATCCGGATGCCCGGAAAAATTTGTACGCCATTCCCTGGGGCGGGCCTCAGGGTCAGAAGGCGGCTCCGCCCTCAACATATAATGTTGATACCCAGACCGGACAAAAAACGCCGTATACCGGTGAAGGGCCGTTGTTTTTGGTAGAGTCGGGAGTCAAAGACGGCCATCCGTTCACTTTGGGGTGGTTAAATGACCGCTGGGTAAACGTAGATACGGCAACAAAGCAGCCATTTGAAGTTATCAATGTCTATGGTTCTTGGGCAAAAAATCAGTGGACTGCAAACGACAGATGGATTATCAACCCGGCCCAAACCTTAGAGGGGGATCTGACGCTCAACCCCGATGCGCAAATAACTGAAAAAAGATATGAAGACTGGCTGGCGGGCATATATAACCTCCACAAAATTACCAACCACCTGACTCCTTTGGTCCAAAACTACAAAATCCACAGCGTCGATGATTTTATTAACTATGCTCGGTCCGGGAAACCGATTGCGGGCTTATGGCTGCCTACCAAAAACGGACTGGGTAATCCGGATTTATCTCCTCAGTTACAAACACGGTATTTCATGGTTGTAGAACAGGTAAAAGACCCGCTTTACCTGGACAGTGTTGCTTTTAGAGCTCTGCATCGAAACGAGACTGATTTTTATATTTCTGCTGAAGATCAGCAACACTTAGCCATAACCGACTTCGCTCCAATTAATGCATACTTTAATGTGGTTGAAATTTCCGGTAAAAAATATCCTGAGATGACTTTGGCCGTAGCCTCAAATACACTTAACGATATGGATACTTACAGGCTGACAATTGACAGAGATTCCCGTCTAGGTAGCTTTGACCCCATCACCCAAAATGTATTGGCAATTAATCAAGGTTTCGCCAACTGGGTTTATGTTTTAGCTAATTTGAAAAGGGAGAATGTTTCAAATTACTCATATGCAAGACATCCAAATACGATTTTGACAATTTTTGGTTTAATACCTCCAATTCCAGAGCAACAGTCATTTTATGGAAATTTTGCCACACAAGATCAACTTGTGGTAGCGAATAAACCTCAGTAAGTTAAGTTGTTATTTGGCTAAATAACTCTTAATACAAATTTGGTATGAAGCAATTGGGGATCCGTATAGCGGCCTTCTGTCTGTTCAGTTTATTTCTGGTCCCCGGAGTCAGGGCCTCCGGTTGTTATGGTACATATATTTGCGCGCAAGTTAATGCTAACGGTACCTGCGGATCCACAGCCGTTACAGCGCGTGGCCTTGGACTATGAGTGGTATGGTGATCTCCGGGCCGCTCGTCTACTGCTCCAGAGCGGTCGCTTTCTCACCAGTCAATGGCAGTCAAATCATCGCCTGGCTGTCGGTTATACCTATGACGGCCAACCCCTCTACCAGTACGAATCTGTCCTAGCCTACGTCCTGGATTTGCAAAGCATTTCTTTTATTTCCCCCCAATCCGCAGCCGACATTTACCAACAGAAAATTTTACCCAAACTCTACGACAACGTGGAGGAAAAATATAGTTTCTGGGAAGACGCCAGCAACTATTATATCCAGAACTGGGCTTGGTTCGGCACCGCTCTTTATTTCCATCAGCTCCCCAACTTATGGTCGGGTGACTAATTTTTCCTGATTAGTATAGAATTAGGTAGTCATGCAAACCATCAAATTTCTCGGAGCGGCGGGCGGTGTCACTGGTTCCAGCTACTTATTCACCGCCGCCAACGGCAGCAGTCTCTTGATAGACTTGGGTATTTTTCAGGGCCCCCCGGATTCCGTCCGTCTCAATTTCCAGCCTCTGGCCTTTGACGCCCGGACGCTGACCGCCGCCGTCCTCACTCACGCGCACCTGGATCATTGTGGCCGCTTACCCTTGTTGGTCAAAGCCGGCTTTTCCGGCCGCATCTACGCCACGCAGCCGACTCTCGACATCGCCCGCGTCTCATTATTGGATTCCGCCGCCCTGGCGCAGGAAGAAAACCAAAACCCCGTCCTCTTCACCCGGGAAGACGTGGATGCCGTCTTTCGCCTCACTCAGGTTGTTTCCTATGACCAGCCGTTTTCTGCCGGAAATTTTAATCTCACCTTTCGCAACGCCGGCCACATCCTGGGTTCGGCCAGCATCGAGATTTCTGCCCAGCCGACCGTAGTTTTTAGCGGCGACTTGGGTAACACCCCCGAAGACTTGATTGCCCCCACCGAATACATTACCTCTGCCGCTGCGGTAGTGATGGAATCAACCTATGGTGATTCTGCCCACCCATCAGAGGACGTCCCCACCATTTTGCAGCGGGAAATTAACACCGTCGAAAAATCAGGAGCGGTATTGCTGATTCCCGCTTTTTCCATCGAACGCACCCAGGAAATCATCCATCTCATCGGCCATCTGAAACAACACCAGGCCGTCGATGTGAATACTCCGGTCTATCTGGACAGCCCCATGGCTATCGAAGTCATGGAGATTTTTAAACAATATCCCAATTTATATAACTCAGAGCTGAAAAGCGATCCCCATCCTTTTGACTTTCCGCACCTGGTTCTCACCCGCACCGTGGCCGAAAGTCAGGCTATTCGGGATACCCCCGGTGCCAAAGTCATCATTGCCGGCAGCGGCATGATGAGCGGCGGCCGCATTATCCACCACCTGAAAAATTATCTGTCTCATGGCCAAACCCGATTATTGATCGTCGGTTATCAGGCCGAGGGGACGTTGGGGCGGGAAATAGAATCGGGAGCCCGGGACGTCTCGATTTTGGGTACCACCATCCCCGTCCGGGCGACTATCACCAAGCTGGAATCACTGAGTTCTCACGCAGATCAGCCCCGGCTGCTCAATTGGCTGCGGCACATCCACGGCGTCAAACAAGTATTTCTTACCCACGGTGATACCCACCAGCGGGAAGCCTTGGCCCAAAAAATTAAATCGGAGTTGGGTATTTCCGACGTTATCCTCCCCGTCGCCTTCCAAGTCTGCGATCTTACCTCGGGCTAAGCCCCTTTGTTAAAATATGAGGATTGATCAACTATTACCAGCCTTTTTTATTGCCGTTTCTGAAACTTAAACCGGATGACATCCCGGCCGGATTGATCTGCCTGTATTATCACTCATTCGAAGACGGCCTCTGGGATTTATTGCAGCACCGGTTCCCCGGTCGCCGGCTAAAATTTTTGGTCCCGGATTTTTACTGTTCCGACGTTTTGGATAACCTCAAAAATCGGGGTCACCGCTATATTTATTATCCTCTGGATCGGAATTTTCAGATTTCTGTTTCGCAGTTTAAAAAATACTTATGGCTCAACCGGCCCGACGTTGTCATCATCTTTCACGCCTGCGGTATTACCTCCCGACTGTTTGATGATACCTCCTGGCTGGCGGATCTGCCGCCTCACTCCCTGATTATCGAAGATTCTGTCCACCGGCTGCTCGATCCCCGGAAAATCAAATTGTTATCCGATCGTCATTTCGTCATCGATAGCTTAAGAAAAGTCTCTCCTCTTCCCGGCAGCCGTCTGTTTGGTTCTCCCGCCGCCCTCTCGTCTTTCACTTCTCACACTTCGTATTTCAACCGTTATTTTATGCTCTCTTCATTTTATTATCTGCTTTTCCGCTTTGTCCTCGCACTAGGTTTTGTCATCAATTCTGCCGCCCTGGTTTCCCTGGCTCATCAGCAGCTGCTCAAAACTCACGATGATCTCATTGGCGACAGTTTTACCCCCCAGCCCGGCCTGCCCGTGTTTCTCCCCCTCATTCACCGCCTGAATTATGCCAAATTAAACCGCCTGAAAAAAAGGCAGGTAACCCTTTATCGCCGGTATTTCAGGTCAATATTTTCTTCTCCCTGGTTTTATCAGCCGGACATTCCCGTTTCGGATTACCCGCATCTGCACATTTTTCCTTTAGGTTTCACCCGTCCGCCTTCATCAGACCTGGCCCGGTTTCTCAGGCTCAAACATCTCCCCGTCTGGTTTAAGTTTCTTGATACTCCCTGGAGCCAATCCCGCGGCGTACTGTTTTTACCTTTGGGATTTCACGTCTCCGCCTCCGATATCCGCCGTCAGGCCACCGCTTTTTCTTACTGGGCATCCATGGATATTAATTCCAGGGGTGCGGTCGTCGCCGGCGCGCAGCCCGTCTTCAGCGTATAAATCACATTTTTCTCTCGGCCGTAGTTATTGCCGATCACTTTTACCGGTTGCATAAATTTTTCCAAATCGCCCAAATCCCCGACGCTTACCAGATATACGGGCCTGGGACTTGATAGGCAGGCATATTTGTCAGCATCCGGCACCCTTGTATCTATGTAATACGGGTTCAGCCCCGGCTCCCGTCTGGCATACACCATCACTCCCGCCGTGGGATTGAAATTTGCCAATTGCAATCCGGTAACAATCGGCCCGCTTTTAGCCTGCCGCCGTAAATACTTCAATATCGCCTGCACCTGGTATCCCGAATCACTTCCTGTTATGTACCCCTGGAGGTAGGAATATCTGGTGAATTTGTTTACCAAATTAAAGTACCCCGCCGGGTTAAAAATTTGCAGTAAAGACACTGCTATTGGCAGGATCAGCAGGCTCCAAAACCCCGGCTTTATCCTTGCCAGCGTAAATCCGGCGGGAATAACAATTAAGGCCAGATATGGTGTCGCATATCTTTGGAATAATGCCCCGGAAAATTTTGCAAAGGTTAAATATATTCCCAGCGGCAGCCAAATCCAGGCCGCTGTCAGCCAGTTTTTTCTGCCCATAATTACCATCCCAGCTGCCCAGCCGGCCGTTACCACCGGTGTTAAAAGTATCAGCCACAACTGGCCGTTGAGTATCCAGTCGGCCTTCCAGGTCGGCCAGGGCCACCGGGCCATCTGGGAGAGCGTCATTGTGTAGTCGGAATTCCTGGACCATGTGGCTGTAAATTGCGGCTGCAGAATGAGTAATCCCGCTACCGCCAGGAAAGCCGCCAGCATATATACCATTGCCGTCAAATATTTAAATACCTGCCCCCGCCGGCTTACGGCCATCAACCCAAAGCTGGTCACTGCGGCCGCCAAAAATACTAGCGCCGAAGATTTGATCCACAGCCCGATCCCCAAAATCGCCCCCGTTGCCGCAGCCGATTTTAAAGTCGGTTTTTCGTATGTCTGCAGTAGAAAATAAAAACTGAATACCGACACCGAAATTAACGCACTCTCCATCAGTGCCTGCCGGTCATAAAACAGAAATAGGGGAGTTATGATGTAAACTACATCGGCCGCCGCGGCGACTTTTTCTCCCCCCAGCTTTTTCCCGACCAGCCATATTCCCCATAGATTAAGTAAACCCGTCAGTATGGACACCGCCCTCCCGGCCCACAACGGGTCCCTGCCTGCCATTTCCGCTGCTGCCAATATCCACATCAGCCCCGGTTGTTTGGCGTCAAAAAGGGAATACCATGGGTGTCCGTGCAGCTCAAACCATCCCCAATTCAAATAGTTTGCTTCGTCCGTAAAAATCGGCAGCCCTGTTAAATTTACCAACCGGGTCACCAGAAATATTCCCGCCAACCCCCACAACAGATATTTCAAAAACCGCATATATAATAGTATTGTACGTGATCCGCCTGCGCTACCAGATCATGCTTATTTTTTTGGCCGTCTGGATAGTTTTTGCCAACGGTCTCTCGGCCAAATTTGTCATGGACGACGCCAGTCTGGTCGTCTCCAACCCCCGGGTTCATTCCCTGGCCTATCTTCCCGCCGTATTTTTAGGCAGCGCTTTTTTTGACCCTCTGCACCCCGATCAGAATTCCGGCGGCCAGTTTTACCGCCCGTTGGTCAGTCTGGCTTACGCCCTGATTTACACCCTGGGCGGGCCCACCCCCTGGGTCTTTCATTTTTTCCAGGTTTTGCTGCATTTTACCAATACTGTTCTGGTTTTATTTATTTTCCGTAAATTTCTTCAGCCCCGGATTTCCTTCTGGCTGGCTCTGATTTTTGCCGTTCATCCCATCAACCAACTGGCGGTTATTTATATTTCTTCCCTCAACGATATTTTGTTTCTTTTTTTCGGCCTGCTGGGCTTTTACGCATTAATTTCTTCCCGTCTCACTCTGCCCCGGCTCACCCTGGTTTCCGCTTTACTGTTTTTATCCCTGCTCTCCAAAGAGACCGGAGTTCTGTTCGTCATTCTGTGCGCCGTTTATCTCTGGCTCTGGCAGCGGCCCCGCCTGGTAATTTCCGGTTATGTCTTTTCTTATTTTCTGCTGGCCTATTTCTTCCTGCGTTTCGTCCTGGCCCGGGTCACTTATATCCGGATTCCCGACATTCCCATCATGCGAGCCGATCTGACCCACCGGTTGTTAACTCTGCCCCGAATTTTCTGGTATTACCTGAGCACTTTTTTCTTCCCCGCCAGGTTGGTCGCTGCCCAGTGGTGGCTGGTCCCTAAAGCCGATTTTTCAATGTTTTTCCTGCCCCTGCTGGCTGATCTTGGTGTCCTCGCCGTCATATTTTTCACCGGCCGGTTTATTTATCGCTGCCGTCGCCGGGACTTTCGTCCCTTTATTTTTTTTAGTCTCTGGTTTCTTGTCGGTCTGGGCTTGCATCTTCAGCTTTGGCCTCTGGATTGGACCGTTCTGGACACCTGGTTTTATTTCCCCCAAATTGGCCTGCTGGCCCTGCTGGGCCTGGTTTTTCATTATTTGCGGCCCAAATACGATTTCATTTTCCTGATAGTGATTTTGGCTTTGGGCACCCGGACTATCGTCAGAAATTTTGACTGGCGTGACGGTATAACTTTGTTCACACATGATCTGCGTTACGAAGACAACGGATATATGGAAGCCTCCCTTGCCGGGGAACTCATGGCCGCGGGCCGCTATCGAGACTCCGTTCCCCATTGGCAAAAGGCCCTGGCTCTCAACCCCTGGGGCACACCCTCCTGGTACAACCTGGGCTATGCCTATGAACAGCTCGGGGATTACCGCTCGGCCGCCCGAAACTACGCGCACTTTTTAACTCTCCTCGACCCGCCTATGGCCTATGCCGGTTTGCTCACCGCCCAGCTCAAAGGCCACTTTAATGATTCAAAGTCTGCTTCTGTGGCCGCCTCGGCCGTAGCCAAATACCCGCGCGATGCCCGCCTCTGGCTTTTAAAAAGTCTGGTGGATTATTCACTGGGAGATGCGGCTTCCGCCTCCTCTTCCGCTGCCGTGTCCTATTCCCTCTCGCCTTCCTCTGACGCCCTGTATGTGGAAAAGCAAATTCAGTCCCGCCAACCCGTTCAGCTTTCCCCTTAGGCTTTTTCCTGCTAATATCGAAAGTTAGTGTCTTCCAAACTTATTGGTATCGCCGCCATTGTAGTCTTAATTGTCTTAACCGGTGTGGTCTTAACCCGGAAGCCGGCTTCTGTCGCTTCCGCTATAGCTGTTGCCTCTCCGACTCCCGCGGTGGCGGATAATATCAATCCTGACTCTCTGTCGGGAATCCAAACCAATGCCGCTCCCTGGCCGCCGGAAACAGATCACCTCAAAGATCGCCTGCAGGCTATTCATCTGCCGGCTTTGAGCCAGGAAGGTACCGCTCTCCATACTCACGAGCACCTGGATATCTTCATCCACCGGCAGCACACCCCCGTTCCCTCCGGCATTGGTATTAATAAGACTGCCGGTTTTATCTCTCCCATCCATACCCACGACGCTACAGGTATCATCCACGTCGAGTCTCCCACCATCCGGGATTATACTCTGGGTCAGTTTTTTGATATCTGGGGTGTGAGACTCACCGCCGCTTGCATCGGCGGCTATTGCACCGACTCTGCCAATACGTTACTGGTTTTTGTCGATGGCCAGTTTTATTCCCAAAACCCGCGGGACTTAGTGCTTAAAGCGCATCAGGAAATTGTCATTTCCTTTGGCACTGCCAAAGAGCTGCCTTTGCCCATTCCCAACGATTATTCCTTTCCTCCGGACTACTGATGACCAAGATCAGACATCTTTTTCTTTTGTTGGGCTTACTGGTTATAATTATCTTAGTTCCGCTTGTTTCCCATCATCCCGCCATGCAAATTTCCAGCCCCGCTTTTGCAGCTACCGGCCGGATCCCATCGGCCTTTACCTGTGATGGCCAAAACACTCCTCCGCCCCTGGACATTTCCGACGTCCCTCCTGCCGTCGCCGGCCTAGTCTTAATCGTTGACGACCCGGATTCCCCCTTCGGTACCTGGCAGCACTGGCTGGTTTGGAATCTTCCCCCCGATACCTCTCATCTTGCCCTGCCCCTGCCTGACAGTGCCGTTACCGGCCAAAATGATTTTGGCCAAGCTGCCTACATTGGTCCCTGTCCCCACGGCGGTTTGCATCATTATCACTTTCGCCTGTTTGCCCTGGATAGCAGCCTGAACCTGCCCCCCGGTTCTTCCCGTGCCCAGCTGGACCGAGCCATGACCGGCCACATCATCGGCCAGGCTGACCTCGTCGGCGTCTATTCCCGTCCTTAAAACCTCAACCTCTATGATATGATTTTCTCAAATGGAGTTCCTTTCCTGGCATTATTCTCAGGGGTTAAAGCTTTACCTCAAGCGTTGGCTGTTTGCCCTGGGCTGGGTAGTCCATTATTTTTCCTTGACCCAGCTCCCGTTTAGCCTGTTTGCTCCCTGGAAACGCCTAGTGGAAGTCGACGATTCCGCGGGCTTCAACTTTGGAAAAGTCTTCGAGCAGGTCAGCTTTAATCTAGTTTCCCGGATCATCGGTGCTTTCACTCGCCTTTTCCTCATTTTTTCCGGGGTGGTCGTCCTCATTCCAACTTTTGCCATCGGTTTCATCGGCTTGATTTTTTGGCTTTGTATTCCCCTAATTGGCCTACCCGATTACTACGTGCGGGAGACCCGGGGCCATCATTTTCTCCTGCATCTACTGAAGCACATGACTGACGAACCCGCCAGGGCAATAGATATTCTTTTTGACAATCCCGCCGGCAAATTTGTTCTCGCCCACACCGCCCTCACCCTCGAAGACCTGAAGTCCCTAGCCGGTTCTTCTCCCTCCCTGGTTGGGTTTACCGCAGCTACCTACAGCGACATATTAAACAAGTTTATTTCCTCCGGCACCTGGCCTGAAAACTCTCTGCGCCATAAAGGGGCCGGTTTTCTGGACTTGCGGGCCGCCGCTCAGTGGTGGGATGAACGTCACTCCCAGGCCGACCTGGGAGACTTTGCCCTGCATTACAGCCGCCCCGGCATCGGCTTGGAACTACTCTTCGGTTATACCCGCAACCTGGACCAGTACTCCACCGATCTGTCCGCTCCCCAAAATTTTTCTCATCATCTCATCGGCCGGGAAGAACTGGTCAGTCGGATCGAACGCACTCTTTTGGGCGGCGAAAGCGTTATGCTGGAAGGCGAACCCAATGTCGGCAAAAAAACCGTGGTTCTTGAATTTGCCAGGCGAAGTAGCCTAGGCGAGCTGGACCCGCACCTTATTTATCATCGGGTTCTGGAATTTGACTACAATTTTCTCCTCTCGGAATCCGGGGATATTAATCAGAAAAAATCCAATTTAAGCCGGATTTTCAGTGAAGCTAGCCAGGCCGGCAATGTCATTCTAGTCATTAAAGATCTTCAGCGTCTGACTAATCGCTCAGTTGAGGGTGTGGATTTTACCGATGTTTTCGAGCATTCGCTGGAGAAAAAATCCCTCAAAATTATTGCCATTTCCTCTCAGGGCGACTATGAGCGTTTTATTTACCCCAATTCCCGCCTGCGCAAATTCTTTGTCCCCATTGAAGTGACTTCCGTTTCCCGCGAACACGCCTTCCAGATTATATCCCAGGAGGCGGACGCCCTGGAAAGGCAAACTCATATTATTTTCACCGTTCAGGTCCTCAATGCTCTTTTGGAAGCCGGCGACCGCTACATCACCGAGGTGCCCTTCCCCGGCAAGGTCATGGACCTGTTAGATGACCTGTCTACTTACAGCGGAAAGGTTAACCACCCCGTGGCCACTCTGGCTGATGTGGATGTTATTGTTTCCGAACGCACCGGTATGCCTATCAACCGCCTAACCGAATCGACCAAAAAAACCCTGGTCAATTTGGAGGGCGCCCTGCACGCCGGGCTGATCAACCAGAATACAGCGATCAGTCTTATTTCCAAAAGTCTGCGGGCCAGAAGCGTCGGGGTTAAAAACGAAAAACGCCCCGTGGGCTCATTCCTGTTTCTTGGCCCCACTGGTGTAGGCAAAACCCAAACCGCCAAGTCTCTGGGCAAGATCTATTACGGCAGTGAATCAAGTATTATCCGCTTTGATATGGCCGAATTTTCCGGTGAAGAAGGTATCAGCCGTCTCATCGGCTCCGTGCGTTTAGACCGCCCCGGTCTCTTGACCACCTCAATCAAAAACCATCCCGCCAGCATTCTTCTCCTCGATGAAATCGAGAAATCATCTCCGGAAATTTTCAACCTTTTTCTTACCTTGCTGGACGAAGGCTACATTGTCGATGTTTTCAACCGCCAGGTGATGTGCCGCCATCTGTTCGTCATCGCCACCTCCAACGCCGGAGCCGAATTTATCCGCGAACAGATGGCCGCCGGCGTTACCGGTGCCGATCTGCAAAAAAGTGTTATCGATCATATCCAAAAGCAGCGTATCTTTTCTCCCGAGTTTCTCAACCGTTTTGACGGCGTCGTCGTTTTTGAATCACTGACCCATGACCATCTGGTGAAAATTGCCTCGCTCATGCTCGCCGATTTGCAAGTCCAGCTGGAAAAACAGGATATTCATCTGCGAATTACCGACGCCCTCTGTCAGAAGCTGGCCACCGACGGCTATCAGCCGGAATTCGGGGCCCGGCCCATGCGTCGCATTGTTGACATTACTCTGGGTGACATCCTGGGCAAGGCTATCCTGGGCGAAACCGTCAGACCGGGGGATACGATTGAAATTATTCCCGGCTCCGGACCCGAGGATTTCACCGTCGCCAAATCCCACTGAATCGTCTTTTTCTAATCAAAAGCTTTACCCGGTTTTACAAATGTGTTATAAACAAACGTCATGTTCACCTTACCTGCTCTCCCGTATGACTATGCCGCTCTGGAACCGTACATCGATGCAGAGACGATGCACCTGCACCACGATAAGCACCACGCCGCCTACACCAAAAATTTAAACGACGCCCTGGCTACTCATCCAGAATTCACCCCCAAATCCGCTGAAGACCTCCTTATCGATTTGGTCTCCGTTCCTGAAGATATCCGCACCAAAGTCAAAAATAACGGCGGCGGCTACGTCAACCACAGCTTCTTTTGGGAAATCATGGCTTCGCAGGCCCCGCCCCCGGACAGTAAACTTTTGTCCGCCTTGAATTCAGCCTTTGGCACTCTGGACACTTTTAAGGAAAAGTTTACTGCCGCGGCCGTCGGTCAATTCGGCAGCGGTTGGGCTTGGCTGGTCGCCGATCATGGCCGGCTGGTCATCACCTCTACCGGGAATCAGGATTCCCCCCTGTCCCAGAATCAAACCCCGCTTTTAGCGGTCGACGTCTGGGAGCATGCCTACTATCTCAAATATCAGAACCGGCGCGCCGAATACATTACTGCATGGTGGCATGTAGTTAATTGGATGCGGGTATCGGAGATTTTTGCTGGCTTGTCCTGAGCGAACTCTGCGAGCCGAAGGATAAAACGTCGTCAATTGGCCCCCCGTTTCCGAACTTTTCGCCCGCCTTTAATTAATTTGTATTCCGGTTTTTTCGCTCAAACCGCACCCGCTCCAGTTTGCCCAGATATTTTTTCCGCAGCCTCAGAGATGTGGGCGTGACCTCCAGTAATTCGTCGTCTTCAATAAAATCCAGCGCCTGCTCCAGTGATAATTTTGTCGCCGGAGTCAGCACGGTTTTGATATCAGCCGAAGCCGCCCGGGTATTGGTCAGGTGCTTGCCTTTGGTCACATTGATATCAATATCCTTTTCCCGGGTGGTTAGCCCTACAATCATGCCTTCATACACCTCTTCTCCCGGATCTACAAAAGTAATGCCTCTTGCCTGGGCGTTTTCCAGCGAATAGCTCAGCACTTTTCCCGTCTCAAACGCCACCAACACGCCGTTTCTGGTTCTTTCCGTTACCGCCCCCACCGGTTTATATCCGGCAAACAGAGTATTAAATATTGCGGTTCCCCTGGTATCCGTAAGAATTATGTTTCGGGCTCCGATCATATTTCTCTGGGAAATAACGTAAGTCATGCGGGTGTTCCCCCGGTCATCCGTCTCCATATTCTGCATTTCACCCTTCCGGCTGCCCATTTCCGTGGTAATAATCCCCACATACTGGTCGGGTACATCGATCACCACTTCGTCGTAAGGTTCTTCTCCCTCCTTGAAAATTACCTGCGGTCGGGAAACTTCCAGCTCATAGCCTTCCCGGCGCATGGTTTCGATCAACACTGCCAGATGTAATTCGCCCCGGCCCGCCACCTCGAATTTTCCCCCGGTCAAATCCGTAAACCTCATTCCCAGGTTTACTTCGCGTTCCCGCATCAGTCTTTCCCCGATTTGTCTGCTGGTGACGTATTTGCCCTCCCGCCCGGCAAATGGGGACGTATTTGGTCCGATAGTGATCTTTATCGTCGGTTCTTCGACTTTAATTACCGGCAGTGCTTCCGGCGTATCCACGTCGGTTAAAGTTTGTCCGATCTCGATGTCCGGCACCCCGGCCACCGCCACAATGTCTCCGCTGACCGCGGCGCCGATTTCTTCCCGCCCGATGCCCTTACTGGTGTATAGCTTCCCCACCGTAAAGGAGCCCATTTCCCCCTCCGGCGTCACCTGTTTCACCCTTTGTCCCACCTTGATCACCCCCCGCCTCACCCGCCCGATGCCCAGTTTTCCTAAATGGTTGTCAAAATCCAGAGTCGACACCAGCATTTGAGCCGGTTGGTCCACGTTCACTACCGCATTTGGTACCTCCTTCAGTATCAGCTCGAATAGGGGCGCCAGGTCTTCGGCCAGTTGGTCGGGAGCCAGCCCCGCCTTACCCTCTCTGCCCACGGCGTAAATTACCGGAAAGTCCAGGTGTTTGGCCGCCGTGGCCAGCTTCAAAAACAGCTCTTCCGTATCCCTTAGGACTTCGGCCGGCCGGGCGTCTTTTTTATCCACTTTGTTGATGACCACGATTATCTTCAGCCCTGCCTGAAGCGCCTTTTGCAGCACAAACCGGGTTTGGGGCAGGGGACCCTCCGCTGCGTCTACCACCAGCAAGGCGGCGTCAGCCATGTTCAGTACCCGTTCGACCTCTCCGCCGAAATCCGCATGCCCCGGCGTATCTATGATATTTATCTTGACCCCTTTGTATTCCACCTCGGTGTTTTTGGCTAAAATAGTGATTCCCCGTTCCCGTTCCAAGTCATTACTGTCCAGGATGGTGGTTTGGCTCATCTCTGCCTGGTTGGCCCGAAAAGTATGGGTCTGTTTCAGCATCCCGTCGACGAGGGTGGTTTTTCCATGGTCCACATGGGCAATAATGGCTATATTTCGAATATCCTGCCTCATACAAAAAGCGCTTCCTATAAGCGCTTGTCTATTTTACACCCGGATGGCCTAAGCCCACAAACTCAGAATTCCCTGCACCATAGTCATAAAGCCGTTTTTGATCTGTTCCTTGGCAGTCCCCGCTTGGTTCCGGATCTCGGACTTTCCCGATTCCATGCTCTCGTATATCGGATTCAAAATCGCCTGCGAGACCTCCTTGCTTACCGAGAGGCCTTCCGGATAGTAATTTATTTTGACAGTTCTCATATATAATTAGACGCATATGTCCCAAAAACCCCACGTCTTGGATTCTCTGTATAAGACCCTCGGCCAACCCATTCTTAAATTTATCCTTAAACGCAACGGGGGCGACCTGGAAGCCGCCGAAACCGTGCTCCAGGACACCTTTGTGGCCGCTTTTACCTCTTTTCACACCTTTCACAACAAGAGTACATATTTTACCTGGTTGTGTAAGATTGCCCTCAATAAGATGGCCGATTATTATCGAAGCCAAGTCAACCGGAAATCCCGTTTGGTTCTTCCCGCCGCCGCCAACCTGGACAGGCTTTTTTCTCCCGACTTGGCTCCCGAGGAAAAATTGGCTCTCGATGAGCTGCGGACTTCCCTTTCCCGTTGTCTGGACTTGCTGCCTTCCGAATACCGCCGTTTGCTGCAGCTTAAATACTACGAACGGCTCTCCTCTCAGGAAATCAGCCTGCAGCTGCATCTGGGCCCCCGGGAAGTGGAAGGCCGGCTCTATCGGGCCCGTAAATCCTTAGCCACGCTCGTCTCCCGCCTTTATCCTCATCTCAAATCCTGATGCGCTCCCTCAAACCGGCTATTTCTCATCTCCGGGCCGCCGATCCGGTCATGGCCCGGCTGATTTCCCAATTTGGCGTCCTCGATTATCGTCCGGACAAAGACCTGTTCACCAGCCTCGTCTACTCCATTATTGGACAGCAGCTCTCCGGCCGGGCTGCACGGACTATTTATAACCGCTTCCTCGCCCTTTTTCCCGACGCCAAATTTACTCCGGAATTGATTCTGAAACAGGAACCCGCCCGCATCCGCTCCGTCGGTACCTCCTGGGCCAAAGCCCGTTCCCTTCACGATCTGTCCCGCAAAGTTCTCGACGGTACTTTGCAGCTCGACCGTCTGTCGGCCATGTCCGACGCGGAAGTCATCTCTCACCTGGTTCAGGTCAAAGGTATCGGCCGCTGGTCGGCTGAAATGCGCCTGATGTTTTCCCTGGGCCGCCCGGATATTCTGCCGCTGGATGACGTCGGCATCCAAAACGCTTTTGTCCGTCATTACGGCCTGAACCGCTCCCACAAAACTCTTTCGGCAAAAATGCAGAAAATTGGGGAGAAATGGCGGCCGTATCGGACTATTGCCTGTTGGTACCTCTGGGCCTCGCTTGATAACCGTCCCTAACCCCCGTACAATCCACTTGTGACAGACCGGGTCAGACAATTTGCTCCTCTTATTTGGAATCAAATCCAAAAATCTCATAATATTCTTCTTCATTGCCACCCCAGTCCTGACGGGGACAGCATTGGTGGCGCTCTGGCCATGATGCATGCACTGCGGTCTCTCGGAAAACCAGTCACGGTGATCATCGGCGACTCCGAACCACCCACAACGCTCTCCCACCTTCCGGGTTTTGATCAGATTAAGTTGAATAATTTTTTTGAAATAAATATTCCTGACTATGACCTTTTTATCATTCAAGACAGCGGATCACCGGACCAAATCTCCAAGCTGAGGCCCATAAAATTTCCCGACTCTTTAGAGACCGTAGTCATAGACCATCACTCCACCAACACCCAATTTGCCCAGATCAATTTAATTGATACCGCTTATCCAGCCGTTTGCCAGATTCTTTATGATTTATTTAAAATTTGGGGAGTCAATATTTCCGAAGCCATAGCCGCCTGCCTTTATATTGGTATCTACACAGACACCGGCGGATTCAAATATCCGCCAACCACATCAGATACACTACTCATTGGTGCAGATTTAGCGAAAATAAATCCCAATTTTCCTGCCGACATCTTCTTACTCGAAAATAGTTTTGCTCCTCAGCACATTTCCTATCTTGGTCTCGCCCTCACATCCATAGAGCATTATTTTTCAGGCCATGTCGCTATATCTGCAGTGCCCTTCTCTGAGCTGAAAAGACTGGGAATTAAAAAAACCCACACGGAAAAGACGGATATTTCCAACATCCTTAAGTCAGTAGTGGGCTGGGACATCGGCATAGGTTTTACCGAGACCGAACCCGGAGTAGTCAATCTCAGCCTTAGAACCCGGGATGAAAAAAAATACAACGTAGCCAAAATTGCATTTGCTACCGGATATGGTGGTGGCCATCCGGCAGCTGCCGGAGGCACACTTAATCTGCCGTATGATCAGGCCAAGAAATTTCTTCTGGACACCATCGCCCGTGTCTATCCTGAACTCGGCCCCCCGTAGTATACTCAATACAGATGAAATTCCTGCTCAAGGTAGTCTTTTTTGCCGCCCTGGTCGTCGCCGTTTTCCTCGTGATTTCCTCAAAAAAAATCCGTCTGCCTTCATCGGTTCAAAAACTGGCCGACCCGCAGGCGCTGCAGCATCTGACTCAAACCCAACTTTCCGGTCTGGGATCACAGCTCAGCTCCGCCCTGGATGGATTAGTGACTCACAACCGGACCTCTCCCGTGGTTCTCGGCCTCCAGGTGACCAATACCAGTTTAAACTCTATCGTGGATGTGATTCAGCGCCTGCCCCCGGATCAGATAAACGAACTTAAACAGACCATTTGTTCCCCCGCCACGTCCTCAGCCCAAAAATAGTCTGCAGCTCAGGTTATAATTAGCCCATGGTCGATCTCAAAAGTCAGCTCGCGGAGCTTTCAGGCCGCCTGAAAAACATCCGCACCAAATTTGACCCCGAACATCGGACCCGCCAAATCCGGGAATTGGAGGCCGCCTCTATGCATCCGGATTTTTGGTCCGATCCCGCTTCTGCCCAATCTGCACTCAAACTCCTGTCTGCCCTCCGCGAAGAAAGCCAGGAATTGGCTGCTCTCGCCCACGATCTTGACGACGCCGTGGGTTTAATCGAAATCATGCCCGACGATCCCCAGATCGAAAAAATAGTCGCCCAGCTGACGAAGAAAATTTCCAAATTAGAGTTGGCCACGTTTCTAAATGTCCCTTACGATGGCTCCAATGCCATCGTCAGCATCAAAGCCGGCCAGGGGGGGACCGAAGCCATGGATTGGGTTTCCATGCTCCTAAGGATGTACCTGCATTTTTGTGAAAACCGTGGTTGGGCCACCGAAATTATCGACGAAGCTCCGGGTGAGGAAGCCGGCTTAAAAACCGTGACCTTTACTGTCACCGGCCCTTACGCTTACGGTTATCTCAAAGGCGAGAAGGGAACCCACCGCCTGGTCCGCCAATCTCCCTTCAACGCGGACAATCTGCGCCAGACCTCTTTTGCCCTGGTCGAAATTTTGCCCGAACTACCCGAGTCTTCCGCCCCCATCGCTATCCCCGAAGATGACATTCAGTTTGAGGCTTTCCGGGCCACCGGCCACGGCGGCCAGAATGTGAACAAAGTCTCGACCGCCGTCCGGCTGACCCACAAACCGACCGGCATTCAGGTCGTTTGCCAGACCCAGCGCTATCAGGAGCAAAACCGTAAGATTGCTCTTTCTCTGCTCAAAGCCAAGCTGTGGGAAAAGCAGCAGGCCGAGTTGTCACAGACCGCCGCTGCCATTAAAGGCTCCTACAAAGCCGCTTCCTGGGGCAATCAGATCCGTTCCTATGTTCTTCACCCCTACAAGTTGGTTAAAGATCTGCGCACCGACGTCGAAACCAGTCAGGCCGATTCTGTTCTCGACGGCAACTTGGATGAATTCATCGAAGCCGAAGTGCGGGGATTGGATCGTGTGCTATACTAAAGTCAGCCATGGATAGCCCCTCTCCTGCGCCCATTGTGCATCCTGAAATTTCATCTGCACCGCGGTTTTCCGTCGCCCTGGTGGCCGTCGTCGTGATTGTTGTTGCCGCCGGCATCGCCACAGGTTTTCTTCTCTCCCGCAAATCCGTTTCCAAATCTTCATCTCCGTCGGCCACGGCGCCCGATATGATTCAAACCGCCACCGAATTTGGTTCCACTGACACCAAGACTTTTTCCGATACCGCTACCGGCCAGCTGCAAGCCGGGGGCATCAAAGGCGAGGGCACCCACCATCTGGTCCGGCCCGGCGGCGATAGTCAAACGGTTTATTTAATTTCTTCTGTTTTGGATCTGGACCAATTTGTGGGCAAACAGGTCCAGGTCTACGGTCAAACGCTCAAAGGCCGTTACGCCGGGTGGCTCATGGATGTCGGTCGGGTCAAGATCTTGCAGTAGTTTTAAAAAACATGGTTTCTGCCCATACTCTTACCAAAAAATTCGGTGACCTTATCGCTGTCAACGGCGTCTCTTTTTCTATCGATCCCGGCGAATTTGTCTTCTTGACCGGCCATTCAGGTTCCGGCAAAACCACCCTCCTCCGGTTGATTTTGCGCGAACTGCGCCCCGACACCGGCAAGCTGACCGTCGACGGCAAAGACACCTCCCAGCTCAAAGTCAAAGACCTGCCGGCTTTTCGCCGAGCCATTGGCCCGGTTTTTCAGGACTACAAACTTCTTTTGGACCGCAATATCTGGGAAAACGTCGCCCTGCCGCTGGAAGTCCGCGGCGTCAAACCCGCCGATATCCATTCCGCCGTCCGTATGGCCTTGGATTTAGTCGGTCTGGCCAAAAAAATTGACATGTTTCCCGGCCAGCTCTCGGGGGGGGAACTGCAGCGTGTCGCCATCGCCCGGGCCATTGTCGGCAAACCCAAACTCATCCTGGCCGATGAGCCGACCGGCAATCTTGACCCCAAAACCGCCAAAGATATCGCCAAACTTTTAAAAGACCTCCATTCCGAATTGAAAACCACCGTCATTATGGCCACTCACAACGCCGAAATTGTCGATCAGTTCACCCTGCGGGTTATCACTCTGGATTCCGGTAAGTTGATTAATGACACGCCCAAAGGCAAGTATGACCAAGCATCTTAAGACCGCCTTAAACCGCATCCGCCGTTCGCCCTACCAGGCCATTGCCGCTATCTCCATTATGACTATGACCCTGTTTTTAGCCGGGGCGCTTTTTCTGCTTTCTGCCGGCTCGCAGGCGGTCCTCAATTATTTTGAAACCCGGCCCCAAATCAACGCCTTCTTTAAAGTCGATTATGTGCCCCCCCAGTCGGAAATCGACCGCATCCACTCTGAATTGGACGCCACCGGCCTGGTCAAGTCCTTCCATTTTGTGTCCAAGGACGAGGCCCTCACTATTTACAAAGACCTGAATAAGTCCGACCCTTTGCTTCTGGATGCCGTCACCGCCAGCATGCTGCCGGCCTCGGTTGAGGTTTCAGCTTACCAGCCCAATGACCTGTCAGTCTTGGCCGATAAACTTAAGACCGAGCCCAATATCGATGACGTCAGGTATGCCCAGGATATTTTGGGCGCCCTGACCAAATGGACCAATTCTGTGAGGGTCGTCGGCTTGACCCTTGTCGGTACCAATATTCTTATTACTTTTCTCATCATCCTGCTTATCATCGGAGTCAAAGTCGCCGGCCGCCGGGAAGAAATTGTTGTCCTGCAGCTCGTCGGCGCCACCAGAAGCTATATCAGTGCCCCGTTTATATATGAAGGCGTTCTTTATGGTCTGCTGGGCGGCTTTATCGCCTGGGGCATTATGTACCTGATCCTGCTTTATTCCATGCCCTTTTTGGTCACTTTTTTGGCCGGCATACCCATTCTCCCTCCGCCCATCCTGTTTATGTTGGAAGTTTTAGGCGGGGAAATGCTTTTGGGAGCGCTGGTGGGTGGCATGGGGGGCTTAATGGCCACAAAGCGTTATCTCAAAACATGAAGAAAACTTTTCTTTTTCTCCTTACTTCTGCCCTTTTACTCTTCTTCTCTTTCCATCTCGCAATTGCCGACGATAACCCCTGTGCCGATCCCTCCCGCCAGGACGACTGCACCAAACAGATCCAGGATTTAACCGCCAAAATCGCCGCCTCCCAAACCCAGCAAAAAACCCTGGCCGGTCAAATTGCTTATTACGATGACCAGATTGCCCTGGCCACCTTAAAAATCACTCAATCAGAGGAGAACCTGGCCTCGATTACCGCCAAAATAAATCTTCTGGAAACCAGCCTCAAAGACCGCTCCCGCCTGTTGGCTGAACAGATCGCCCAGTCTTACAAGCAAGGCCCCGTCGACGGCCTGCAGTTGTTTTTTTCCTCATCCGGCTTTTCCCAGTTTATTGTTAAGTTTAAGTATGCCCAGCTGACTCAGGAGCTCAATCGCCAGTCCCTCTACCAAAACCAGGTCGTCCAAAGTGATTATGCCCAGCAGAAACAATTGGTTCAGGATGCCCAGACCAAAATTGAAAGCCAAAAAGCCGCCCTCACCTCTCTCCGCTCTGCCAAGGATACCCTGCTGCAGCAAACCAAAAACGACGAAGCCACCTATCAAAAACTTTTAGCCCAGGCCATTGCCCAGCGCGAGGCTATCAACTCCTTTATCACGGCTCAGGGTGGAGCTTCCATCCTCACCAATCAGACCTTTTGCGATGACTGGGGTTGTTATTACAACCAAAGGGATAGTCTTTGGGGTAACCTGCCTCTGGGCAGCTCTTCTTACCCTGTTTCCCGCTATGGTTGTCTGGTCACCTCCGTGGCCATGATCGCCAGCCACAATCATAAAAACATCAAGCCCAGCGACATCGCCCTGACCCCGAGCGCTTTCTTTCTCAATACCGGCGACCTCAACTACAATATCACCGTCAACGGTGTCAATATCAGCCGTTCCTATTCAGCCAATATTGATCAGCAGCTGGCGGCCGGCAACCCCGTGATCGTCGGCGTTTATAACGGACCCGCCCATTTCGTCGTTCTCAAAAGCGGTTCCAACGGCCATTATGTGATGGATGATCCCTACGTGGAAAATGGCCACGACATCAATTTCACTGACCATTATCCCTTAAGCAGCATCACTTATACCGGGATATTGACGTTCAATTAATGGTATATTTTGAGTATGCATTGGTGGGGGGTTTGGCCTCTCCTCTTCCTTTTGGCCGCTACTCCGGTGGCGGCTCTGTCTCTCGATTTCAGCAACCTGCCTTCTTCCGTCGATCCCCACCAGGAATTTTCTGTCGATGTCACTTTGTCCTGTCCCGGTTGCAAAAGCGATTCCTATTTACGTGGCGTATTTTTCCTTTCCGGAACTAATTATTTTGGTTTTACCCAAAACAATTCCGGCGCCTGGGTCAATCTTCCCGGTTCCCAGGCCGACCAATATTTTTTGGTGGCCCAAACGGATTTAGAGCAGGGGAGTTGGAGCGGCCGCTTGGTCGTCCGTCCCGATCCTGAAGCATCGGCCTACACCGGTCCCGGAAACTATTTTTTTAAAGTCGGCCGCTATACCTCCGGTGGTGATAATGCTACCTGGGCCGCCGCCGTTCCCATCGCTATTACCGGCCCCTCGCCCACACCCACCCCGGCCCCCACCTCCAAACCGGATCCCACTCCTAAACCAACTTCTCCTCTCAAGCCCACCCCGCTGCCTTCACCCACCCGTCTTCCGCCTTCCGTCACCCCGACCTTTATCCCGACTCCGGTAGTTCTCTCCGCTTCCGCCAGTTCCGTTCCCGGTCCCTCTCTTATTCCCGGGCCTTCGGCCGTCCCCGTTTCGCTCTCCCCGACCGCCGCCAGCCCGCCTCCGTCTCCTCCCTGGCCGGCCTATACTCTCATCGGCGTTGGCAGCCTCATTTTTGCCGCCGCCTTCATTTTTAAGCTATAATCTCTCCCATGTCCGCGCTGCTTAAGAAATTTGTCTATTGGCTGCCCACACTGCTGTGGATGTCGCTCATCTTCTCTTTTTCTTCCCAGCCCGCTCTGCATGCCAGCCCTGTTGGCTGGCAGGATTTGTTGATCAAAAAGACTGCCCATGTCACCGAATATTTTGTCCTGGCTCTCCTGTTTGGCTACTCTCTGCGTCACACTACCCACTTTTCACGGGCAAAACAGCTGATTTTCACAATACTATTTATTATCATCTACGCCTCGTCGGACGAGTTTCATCAATTATTTATCCTCACCCGGGACGGCCGGGTAACAGACGTACTCATAGACACTTTTGGTGGATGTATGGGCCTTATTTTTTATCGTATCTTCTCCGCTCCGGGCCGCGTTTAACCTGTTTTCATTCTTCGTCGGATACTGTATAATATGGGATAATATCCTATAAGGATATTTTTTCTTTTTCCGGCCCACCATCCTCTTTCCATCTTATGAAATTACAATTGGATGTTGTCATCCCGGTCAGAAACGAGGCGGATAACGTCGAAAAGCTGGTCCGCCGGCTGGATGCCGCCCTCACTTCAGCCGCTATTACCTACCGGCTGATTTTTATTGACGATCACTCTACTGATGCCACGGCTTCCCTGCTTAAAAGGCTGGCCAATCGCTATCCCATAATTATGCAAACCAAGGCCGGCCGGCCCGGAAAGGCCTTCTCCATTCTGGAGGGAGCCAAACTGGCTCAGACAGAGTATATCGCCATGATCGACGGGGATCTGCAATATCCGCCCGAAGCTTTACCCGGGATGCTGGCCCTGACTCCCCAAAACGGCGTCGTCGTGGCCAATCGCAAAATCCGGCACACCTCCCCCCTGCGCACTACCATTTCCGGATTAAACCGGCAGTTCTTTGGCCGCCTGCTTCTGGGTTTACCCATGGATGTCCAGTCGGGGTTGAAAGTTTTCCGCCGCGATCTTCTGGATTACCTCGATCCGGCCGACGTTGATCCCTGGGCTATCGACATGCCCCTTTTACACACCGCGGTCCGTATGGGCTACTCCGTCGGTACCGTCGATATCGAGTTTCTGCCCC
>DAHWUD010000010.1 GCA_027331445.1 Candidatus Amesbacteria bacterium | reverse complement strand
ATTGTATATCCAAGATTGGGACAAGTTAAACCAAAAACTTATTCATTATTTAACCTGGTACAATACACGAAGACCACGTTACTCACTCAACTACATGAGCCCAACCCAATACCTAAACCAGCTCCATTCCGAAAAGTAGGCATCCTATACATTCTACATCATCTTTGAGTGTCCTGGTTTATACTGTAGCCAATGCATTCGTTTCTAACCCCCATTGCCCCGGACCTGCCCCCAAATCCCGATGTTTTCCATATTTATCCGGAGGCTTCCATCGGCATTACCGAAATCCGGGCCGTTCAGACCTTTTTATCCCGAAAGCCCCTGCAGTCACCGCACAATACCGTCATCGTTCATGACGCCCAACTTCTAACCCTGCCCGCCCAGCAGGCTTTTTTGAAAACCCTGGAGGAACCACCGGCTGCCTCAGAAATTTATCTGGTCACCGCCTTCCCGAACCAGCTTCTCCCCACCATTCTCTCCCGTGTATCGCGCATCGATGCATCGATGGATCAACAAACCATCTCCCCATCGCTAAAAGCGTCGCAGGAACTATTTGATCAACTGCTTCCCGCGGGAGTAGGGGAGCGGCTGGCCCTTTTTGACCGGGCCAACTTCGACCGGGAATCCGCCCTGCAGTTTCTCGCCGATCTGGAGCAAATCCTTCACTCAGACATCATCAAACTTTCCCCCTCCCTTAAGGTAAAGGAGGGGATAGGGGTGAGTTATGAAAAAATTTCGGATCTTATATTTCAGGCCCGCACTTACCTCCAGGCCAACGTTAATATCCGCCTCGCCCTCGACCACTTCGCCATAAACTTATAACTTTGAACCTTGAACCTCGAGCCTTAAATTGATAATATGTTTGGGTCCATATGGCTGCTAAATCAGACTATACCGCCGCCTCCATTCAGGTTCTGGAAGGGCTGGAACCCGTAAGAAAACGCCCCGGCATGTACATTGGCTCCACCGATGCCAAAGGCCTTCACCACCTGATTTGGGAAATCGCCGATAACTCCGTCGACGAGGCCTTAGCCGGATATGCCAAGCACATTTGGGTCACCCTGCACCAAGACAATTCCATCTCCGTCCAGGATGACGGCCGCGGCATCCCCGTGGACATTCACCCCACCGCCAAAATTTCCGCCCTTGAACTGACCATGACCAAACTCCATGCCGGCGGCAAATTCGACGAAAAGATTTACAAAGTCTCCGGAGGGCTGCACGGGGTCGGAGCTTCGGTCACCAATGCCTTATCCGAACACATGCGCGTCGAAGTCCGCCGCGACGGCAAAATTTATTTCCAGGACTACGTCCGGGGCATTCCCAAAGCCCGGGTCACCACTACCACCGACTCCGAATCCCGCATGTCCGTCGGCACCGGCACTTACACTCACTTTTTACCCGATCCCCAGATGTTTACCTCTACCGAGTTCGACCCCTCGGCCATCGAAAATTCCATCAGAAACCGGGCCTACCTGATCGCCGGCTTGCACTTTTATTTCACCAACGAATTTACGGGCGTCACCAAGCAATTTTATTTTGAAAGCGGAATCAAATCCCTGGTCGCCCACATGAATCGGGACAAAAAACCTCTCCATCCGCCTATCTATATCAATAGGGAAGCCGACCACACTCAGATCGAAGTCGCCATTCAATACAACGACGGCTTCACCGAAAACATCGAGTCCTTCGTCAACGTCATTAATACCGTAGACGGCGGCACCCACGTCACCGGATTCCGCATTGCCCTCACCCGCGCCATCAATGACTACGCCAAAAAGATCGGAGCCGTTAAAGACGGGGAAAATGCCTTGACCGGAGAGGATATGCGTGAAGGTCTCACCGGCATCGTCTACATCAAAATGCCCACCCAAGCCATCCAGTTTGAATCTCAGACCAAAGCCAAGCTCAACAATCCTGAAGTCCAGGGTTATGTGACAACCGCCGTCAAAGAGGCCCTGGATACCTATTTTGAAGAAAACCCCGCCGACGCCAAGCAAATTGTCGGCAAAGTCATGCTTGCCGCTCGCGCCCGACTGGCCGCCCGGGCCGCCAAAGACGCCGTGTTAAGAAAGGGCGCTTTGGAGGGGATGACTCTTCCGGGTAAGCTGGCCGATTGCCAATCCCGGGACCCGGCCGAGTCTGAATTATATATAGTAGAGGGCGACAGCGCCGGCGGCAGCGCCAAGCAGGGCCGAAACCGCCGTTTTCAGGCCATCCTGCCTTTGCGGGGCAAGGTTTTAAATACCGAGCGGGCCCAGCTGGACAAAATTATTTCCTTTGAAGAACTCAAAGCCCTGACTATTGCCTTGGGCATGGGCATCGGAGATACCACCACCCCCGAAAAACTCCGTTACCACCGCATCATTATCATGACCGACGCCGACGTTGACGGTGCTCATATCGCCACTTTACTCATGACCTTCTTCTTCCGCCATCTCCCATATGTCATCCAGAACGGCCACTTATACATCGCTATGCCCCCCCTATACAAGATCGAAATGGGCAAACAGATATTTTATGTCTACACCGATACGGAAAGGGATGCCATACTGGCCAAATATCCCGGCCAAAAATATACCCTCCAGCGCTATAAGGGTCTCGGGGAAATGAACCCCGAACAGCTGTGGGACACTACCATGAACCCCGACCACCGCACTCTCAAAAAAGTAGAAATTGCCGACGCGGCCAATGCCGACCACGTCTTTGCCATGCTCATGGGCGACGAAGTGCCCCCGAGAAAAAAGTTCATCACCACTCACGCTAAAACCGCTACTCTGGACATCTAACCACCCCCGTCTTATAATTCCGCTATAGCTATGTTTTCTGCACAGCTTCCGCTAATTGCTTCCGCCGCCGCTCTCCTTTACGGCATTTATCTCTTCTGGCGCATTACTCAGTCACCCGACGGCGATGACAAAATGAAAGCCGTAGCCGCCGCCATTGCTGAAGGCGCCCAAGCCTATCTCTCCCGCCAGGCGGCCAGCTTAGGCGTGATTGCCGTAATCCTGGCCCTCCTTCTGTGGATCTTTTTGGGCCACATCACGGCCATCGGCTTTATTATCGGCGCCGCCGCTTCCGCCGCCGCCGGTTTCATCGGCATGAATACCAGTATTAGGGCCAACGTCCGCACGGCTGAAGCCGCTAAAAAGGGCTTGGGATCGGCATTAACCTTGGCTTTCCGCGGCGGCAGCGTTACCGGCCTGATGGTCGTAGGTTTGGGTCTTTTGACCACTACAGTTTTGTACCTCATCACCAAAGATCCCCGGGCCATGATCGGCCTGGGCTTCGGCGGCTCGCTCATTTCCGTCTTCGCCCGGCTGGGCGGGGGGATTTACACCAAATCCGCCGACGTGGGGACCGACATGGTCGGTAAAGTCGAAGCCGGCATTCCGGAAGACGATCCCCGAAATCCCGGAGTCATTGCTGACCTGGTAGGGGACAACGTCGGTGATTGTGCCGGGATGGCCGCCGATCTGTTTGAAACCTACGTCGTCACCCTCATCTCCGGCATGCTCATGGCCAAGATCATTTTTGGCACTACCTTTGCCGCCGCCATTACCTTCCCCCTGATGCTGGCTTCGATTGCCGTTTTTGCCTCAATCATCGGCATTTATTTTGTCAAAACCGAGGCTATCAAGGATATCATGAAGTCCCTCTATACCGGTCTGGGAGTCACTCTGGTTCTGTCCCTGGTGGCTTTTTATCCTTTGATGAAAGATTATTTGGCCGGCGCTCCCATCGCTTTTTCTCATCTTTATCTGTCTGTAGTCATCGGCGCCGTAGTCACATTGGTCATGGTCGCCTTCACCGAATTTTATACCTCAAAAACCAGTAAGGCCGTTTACAACCTGGCCAAATCATCCGAAACCGGCCACGGCTCCAATATTATTGCCGGTCTGGCTTTATCCCAGGAATCCACTTTCGCCCCCGTCATCTTTTTGGCCCTGGCCTCCCTGGCCGCTTATTCCCTGGCCGGCCTCTACGGCGTCGCCCTGGCCGCCATTTCCATGCTTTCGACAACCGGCATCATCATTGCCATTGACGCTTTCGGCCCCATCACCGATAACGCCGGCGGCATCGCCGAAATGAGCCAGCTTCCCGAGTCTGTTCGGGAGATTACCGATGCCCTGGACAGCGTCGGCAACACCACCAAAGCCGTCACCAAAGCTTATGCCGTGGGTTCCGCCACCCTGGCCGCCCTGGTCCTGTTTGCCGCCTACACCGCCGAATTTCAATTAGCTGGCCATACCCTCCAGTTTGATCTTTCAGATCCCAAAGTCTTGACCGGCCTTTTGATCGGCGCCGCCCTGCCTTACCTGTTTGCCTCCATGGCCATGAAATCGGTGGGTATAGCCAGCCAGGCCGTAGTTATTGAAGTCCGCCGCCAGTTTAAGACCATCAAAGGCATTATGACCGGCAAGGCTAAACCAGATTATCGCCAATGCGTCGACCTGGTTACCCAGGCCGCCCTCAAACAAATGGTCGCTCCGGCCCTCATCCCCGTCATTGCTCCCATCGTCGTCGGTCTGATCTTCGGCCCGATCGCCGTCGGCGGCATGCTCATGGGCGTCATCGTCAGCGGTGTATTTTTGGCCATTTCCATGACCACCGGCGGAGCCGCCTGGGATAATGCCAAAAAATTCATCGAGGCCGGGAATTTCGGCGGCAAGAAATCCTTTGCCCATCAGGCGGCCGTCACCGGGGATACCGTAGGCGATCCCTACAAGGACACGGCCGGTCCGGCTATCAATCCCATGATCAAAATCGTCAATATCGTAGCCCTGCTCATCGCTCCCCTGATGTTACAGCTCCTCACCCGTTAAACGTATGCCCCCACCAACTCCTTTTAATTCTTTCTCTCTGCTGAAAGAAGGTGAATGAAATGGTATATATTGAACAGGATTTAGACCGCCGCGTCAATGGACCCGGAGCTACCGGAGGCACACTACCAAAAGAAAAAAACCTTGCCAAAAACCCTTCGGGGCCAGCGGATTTAGACCGCCGCGTCAATGGACCCGGAGCTACCGGAGGCACCACCCCCAAAACTTCTAAATAATCTTCGTGTAGGAGAGGGGATTGGTTCCCCTCTCCAGAATCGCCGGAAATGCCACTTTTCTCTTGCTTTGAATTATAAAAAAAGGTAAGATATCAAGGTCAAATGAGCGACCAACCCTTTCAGGAAATAGGCAAAGTCCAACCCGTGGAGATCACCCAGGAAATGCAAAAAAACTTCCTGGATTACGCCATGTCCGTCATCGTTTCCCGGGCCCTGCCGGATGTTAAAGACGGCTTGAAACCCGTCCATCGCCGCATCCTCTATGCCATGTGGGACGTGGGATTAAAAGCCTCCGGCAAACACAAAAAATCGGCTACCGTCGTCGGAGAAGTCCTCGGTAAGTACCATCCCCACGGCGACATGCCCGTCTATGATGCCCTCGTCCGTCTGGCCCAGGATTTTTCCATGCGTTACCCGCTTGTAGACGGCCAGGGCAATTTCGGATCCATCGACGGCGATTCTCCAGCCGCCATGCGTTACACCGAAGCCAAGCTCTCCAAAATTTCCGAGGAAATGCTTTTTGATATCGAAAAGCAGACCGTGGATATGGTTCCCAATTTCGACGGCACTCACGATGAGCCCGTTTATCTGCCCGCCAAACTTCCCAACCTGCTTTTGATGGGCAGCGACGGTATCGCCGTCGGCATGGCCACCAAAATTCCTCCGCACAATCTCTCCGAAGTCGTCGATGCTATTTCCTACCTCATCGACCATCCCGAAGCCACGGTCGAAGATCTGATGCAGTTTGTTAAAGGCCCGGACTTTCCCACAGCCGGCGCCATTTACGACGCCAAGGCCATAGCCGAAGTCTATACCACCGGCCGCGGCCGCATTGTCGTCCGCGGGAAAGCCGAAATTGAAGACACCAAATCGGGCAAATCCCAGATCGTCATTTCTGAAATTCCCTACCAGGTCAACAAATCCGAGCTGGTCACCCGCATCGCCGATCTGGTACACACCAAAAAAATTGAGGGTATCTCCGATCTGCGTGACGAATCCGACCGAGAAGGCATCCGGGTCGTCGTCGAGCTCAAACGCGACGCCAAACCCAAATCTATTCTCAACAACATTTATAAACACACGGCGCTGCAGACTACTTTTCCGGCCAATTTTGTCGCCCTGGTTGACGGCACCCCTCAGACCCTCGGCCTCAAACAAATTTTGTCCGAATACATTAAGCACCGCCAGTCGATCATCACCCGCCGCACCCAATTCGACCTCAACCAGGCCAAAGCCCGGGCCCACATTTTGGAAGGCTTAAAAATCGCCCTGGACCATCTGGATGCCGTCATCAAAACGATCCGCGAATCTCCCGATGCCGATACTGCCAAAACCAACCTCATGAGCCGTTTTGGTCTGTCCGAACTCCAGTCCGTCGCCATCCTGGATATGCAGCTGCGGCGTCTGGCCGCCCTGGAACGCCAAAAAATCGAGGATGAATACAAAGCCGTCATGGACCTCATCCGCCACCTGGAAGATTTGCTTGCCCACCCCGCCAAAATCCTCTCCGTCATCAAAACTGAAATTGCTGATCTTAAAGACAAATACGGCGACGACCGCCGCACCAAAGTCTTCAAAAACAAGATCGGTGAATTTTCCGAGGAAGACCTCATCCCTGCCGAAGACACCGTCATCACCATTACTACCACCGGTTATATCAAGCGCCAGCACCCCAGCGCCTTTCGCACCCAGCACCGGGGCGGCAAAGGCGTCACCGGCATGACTACTAAAGAAGAGGACGAAATTTCCCATATTCTCTCCGCCAACACCCATGACGATATGTATTTCTTTACGACGATCGGCAAAGTCTTCAAGATCAAAGTCTACGACCTGCCCGAAGGCAGCCGCCAGGCCAAAGGCCAGGCCGTCGTCAATCTTATCAATATTTCCCCCGACGAAAAATTGCAGTCCGTCCTGGCTCTGGGTAAGGACGATCCCGTCAAGTTTCTCCTCATGGCCACCCAAAACGGCACCGTCAAAAAGAGTAAACTCACTGATTTTGCCAACATCCGCCAATCCGGCATTATCGCCATCAAGCTGGAGACGGGGGACTCCCTCAAATGGGTCAGGCCGACGACCGGCACCGACCACATTTTATTAGTCTCCCACAACGGCAAATCCCTGCGCTTCAAAGAAGAGGATGTCCGCCCCACCGCCAGAGATACCATGGGAGTAAGAGGCATCGAACTCAAATCCGGCGATTTTGTCGTCGGCATGGAAGTTTTTCCCAGCGCCAAGGCAGCCCCCGCCGACCGGCGCCGTAAAGTGTTTGAAGACGTTTTAATAGTTACCGAAAACGGCCTGGGCAAGAGGACCGGCGTGCGTCAGTGGCCGTTGCAAAAGCGCGGCGGCCAGGGCGTCAAAGCCGCCCAGCTTACCCCCAAGACCGGAAATCTGGTCTCCTGCGTCGGCGTTGACGAAGCCGTGGACCAGATCGTTTTAACCAGCAAATCCGCCCAAATCATTAAGCTACCTCTCAAAAATATTCCGGAGCTGGGCCGCGATACCCAGGGCGTCATCCTCATGCGCTTTTCTAAAAAAGGTGACGCCGTCTCCGCCGTCACCTTCCTGGACAAAGATTCAGACGAGGCCAAGTAGACCCAACTTGCATCTTTTGTTCCAGAAGCCTACACGTAAGATACGTGGCCGAAACAATTCAATTTAGTGGACTCTTCTCTAGCTTAGACCAAAAGGAACGAATCAGGTGCAAGACGACCGCATGTTCCTTCTATTCCAAAGATGAAACATCGCAAGGGACCGAAAGCAACCTGATTGCCCTCATAGCGAAATTCCGCAAATCCGCTCCGACAACCATTTTCCACTGCAAAGCCAGTGTTTTCGGCCTTACCCCTAAAGTCGAGAGACAGGAATTTGGCAGTGGCACCTGCACTCGCTAACCCCAACCTCTGTATCATGCATCGATGCATCGACGCATAGTTCACCTTCTGGACGAGGATGCTGAAAGTTCCGGTTGACAGCAAACCGTTATGCAGTGTTAACATCTGCTCATGCCCCCTCATAAAGATTCTTCTTCTCTACCCGTTATCGACAGGCTAAAGCTAATTGATGACAAGTTAGAAAAAATCGAATGGAATATCTTCTCTATCAAGACACACCTAAGTTCTCAAGATGATCAACTCAAGCTGCTAAGAATTGAGGTTAAAGAAATAAATAAACGGTTTGACAAACAAGATAAAAAATTTGACCAGTGGAAAAGTCAACTTTTCACCAAAATAGATAAATCATTTGCGAAACCAGTCAGGGATCTTCGGCAGGAACAAGCCGCCCAGGAAATTCGCCTGACTAGACTGGAAACCAAAAATCCGTTAAACTAGCGTTATGTTCCGGTTTGCGGCCAAGTTGATCATCTCCGTCGTCGTCATCGGGGCTGCAGCCATGTACTTCTTCGGTCACACTCCCGGCTTTCCCGTTTCCTCCGTCGTCACTCAAAAAGCCTCTTTGTTCACGGTTTCCGGTGACGGCAAAGTCACCGTCGTCCCCGACATTGCCATCGTCACCCTGGGCGTCAATGCCACCGGCCCGACCGTCAAAAATACCCAAACTCAGGCCAATCAGATCATCAATAGCATCACGGCCAAAATTAAATCTTTGGGTGTAGCCGATAAGGATATCGTGACCAACAACTATTCCCTCTACCCCCAATACAATTATCAGACCCCCACCAACCGCATCACCGGCTATTCCGTCTCCGTCAATTTGACTGTCACCGTGCGCCAGCTTGACCGGGTCAATGACGTCATTGATTCCGCCACCAGTCTGGGTGCCAACACCGTGGGCGGCATTCAGTTTACGGTCAACGATGACCGCAAAAAACAGCTGACCCAGCAAGCCCGGGACCTGGCCGTGGCGGACGCCAAAGCCAAGGCCCAAAGCCTGGCCCAGGCCGCAGGCCTCAACCTTGGCCGGCTGGTCAATGTCGAAGAAACCTCCACTCCCGAAATCCGTCCCTTGCCCATGATGGGACTGGGCGCCGCCGTCAATGCCTCTGCGGGAGGGGGAACTCAGGTTCAGCCCGGTTCCACCGATATCACCTCTTCCCTAACTCTGTCTTACGAAACCCGTTAGCCGGTCCTATGGCACTCAATTTGTTTTATTTTTTGGTTTCCTTCGCCGGCGATGCCCTGGCCTATATCTTTTATCAGGAATTCCTTGATAGTAAAAAAACGAATACCGCCGCCGTCCTTGCCGCCATTGTCTCGGCCTTTTTTGTCTGGTTATTTATTTTCAAACTTCAAGCCCGGGGAGCGGAGACCCTCCGTGTATTCATTCCCGTCTGGGCCGCAGGATCGGCAGTTTTCGGATATTTCGCCGGTGGTTTGGCCACCCACACCTCACTCAGAGATCTCTTCAACCCCACAGCAGTTATTAGTGTGTTAGCTATTTCCCTGGGAATTTTCTTCCTGAACCGACCCTGACCATGTCAACCGAACCCCGGCACGATCCAGTCCTCACCCCCAAAGACCGACAATTTCCGGGCGATAGCATCTACACCCAAATTGCCAGCTACTCAAATAGACTGACCCCGTCACCCGATCAGGAATTTAAGCGTGGAAATGAAGTGGAATATCAACTCGTCGACCTCTCAACCTTAGACAGTCAGAGATTAATAAATAGCCTAGCTGAAAAGATTTACAACTCAATCGAGCACCCCGTCTTTAGCCAACAAAGTCACGAGATGCCTTATCCCATTGAAAATTTTGAAGATTTATTAAGTAAAAAAGACGCCACCGTTATCCTCGCCTGGAGAAAAGGCCACCCAAAACCTGTCACTTCAAACCCGGAATTAGTAGGATATATCATCGGTTACCCTTACCAAACCGGGGAAATTGCAAAGGCCGAACGATTAGACATCAACGGGAATTTCGGCCCGGAACCGGCAGTAGGGGACCTCGTTTTTGATACTTTTGCCACATCCCAACCCGGCCAACAAATTGGTACCTCCCTGATGCATCTGTTCATCAGCCAGGCTTTAGCCAAAAAGCCGGATGCCAAGCCGGTTAATTTATTCACTTTCGCCGTAGATCCAGAAAGCATTCCGCCCTCAGCTCAAAAAAGTGCCTTTCCCTATACCAGACAAATGTTAAAACACAACCCCGCCCTTCACTTCATTTCCGAAAATCACATTCCCAACTATCGTGGTATCAAAGCTTTTTATATGAAATTTTCCATCCTATCTCCAAAAGAACAGCTGTCTAACTCATTCCCCAGGCAATAATTTCTTAAATATTGGGTCTTAAATTCTCTGCACCAGCCGTTTTTTCATTCTCTTCGCCCCAAACCACATCTTGGAAAACCTGGCCGCCCGGTTGGCATCAAACCACTTACAGGAAAAAATATTCAGATACACTGCCCTTTTATATTCCGAGAAGTGCGCCGATACTGCAGAAGTTTCAATCAGTTGCACCATCGAGTACCCGCTGGTTACCGGGTTGTCATGACCGAAGTGGGGGATTAGCGTCTCTCCGTACCGCTTCATAAATATTACTTCATCACACAGTTTGACCACGAATTCCTTAATGTATGCTCCATCAGAGATTTTCTTCGGATCACATTCATACAAATCCACGGTCAATTCCTGACCAAATTGTTCATCATTCGTTCGCCCGTCGTCATAGATCATATCAATTTGCCAGCAAAAACTGCCTCTCCCGGATTCGGTCTGGCAGTCTGCCGAATTTTCTCTTATAAGTAATCGCCACTATCGTCTCCAAAAATTGATCATATGACCACCCCAGTGCATACACCGACGCAATAGTCGCGTCTTCCTCATCGTAATAGTTCAAACTCGGATTCATATTTACATCCACCACATAGGCCCTTTCTTTATCATCTACTCTAATATCCATCCTGGCCACATCCCGGCACTCAAATGCCTTGTATGCTGCCACAGCTATTTTCTCCAGCTTGGCATCCAACTTTCTTGACACTTTAGGTGGAGCTTTCACCCGCGCGTCCCAATACTCCCACGATCCCTTGTTCCACTTCGCATCATACGTATACACCGCCCAGTTGTTGGCAAACTCCCCCCCAAACCCGATTTCGCAATAGGGCAGTGCTACCACATGCCTCCCATTCCCCATCAGTGTCACATGAATTTCCCTTCCCTCAATAAATTCCTCCGCAATTACTTTCCCTGGAAAATTTGCAAATAGATATTTCACCCTTTCTTCCAGTTCTTGCTGGTCAATCACCACCGAATCCTGAGAAATACCGATTCCGGCATGCTGCCGGGCCGGCTTGACTATCAAAGGAAATTCCAAACCCCGGACTTGCGAAATTTTCGATCTGCGATTAAATATCCGAAAATCAGGAGTACTTATACCTTCATTCTGCAATCGTTTCTTAATCATCACTTTGTGCACTACATACCGAAACGACTTTCTGTCATGACCCACTTGTGCCCGCCCCATCTCTTCCAATCTTTGGCCCACCTTCATGTACAAATCCCACTTATCATCTTCCACCAAATTAAAAACCACTTGGCCGGGAATCTGCACCGCTTTCCGCCAATTCTTTTTTGTCACCGCCATTTTCCGTACCATATGTCCTCGGCGCTCCAATGATTCTTCAATTCCCTTGACTGCTTCCAGAGTATCCACGTCGTCCTCACGATCCCCGGCGAAATATAAAATCGCCACCGAAATTGGGTAATCAAATTTTAACGGAGACATAGCTTACTTCTTTGTATAAAACAATAACTATTAGTATCAAAATCAGTTTGCGGAATTGTATATCAAAATGCAAATTTTTTTTAGTCCATTTATCGCAATATTCTTTTCAATTTACATTCAAAATATTATTTATTTTTCAAATTATTAAATCTCCACCAACAATTCCTCACAATATGATCAATTAATTGCGGGGCGGTTAGTTTTGCCGCCCTGGCCGAAACTCCGATTCCGCTGTCATTGTCATAATCTATCCCTGGATTATTATTAATTTCCAGCACCCACAAATTTTTTCCGTCATATCGCATATCCAGTCGCGGGTAATCTCTTCCTCCCAAATGAATATAGGCCGTAGTAGCTATGCTATTTATCATTTCCTTCACCTCGGGTGAAATCTCGGCCACCCGCATTGACGTGTATTTATATTCTTCTTCCTTATCTACCCACTTGCCGACATAAGTCAGCACGTGCCGGTATCCCGGATGATTTTCAAACACCACTTCCGCCGCCGGTAACACCCAGGGTCGACCGTTTTTTTCCAGAATTGAGACATGAAATTCCCGGCCTTCAATAAATTGTTCTGCCAACACCAGCTGTCTGAATTGCCTGATTTTTACTGACACCAATTTTTTTAATTCCTCGTCGTTTTCTGCCACACTCATTTGATCCAAACCCACTCCGCAATGTTCTTTTGCCGGTTTAACAATCACCGGATAGGGGAGTGCCTCAATTTTTTCTTCACCCGTCTCAAATATCTGGTACACCGGCGTGGGAATTTTCTCTTCCACCAATTTTTTCTTCATATCTATTTTATCGTTCACCAACTTATACCCAAAAATATCAGACCCGGTATAGGGGATTTTCCGGTCGTCCATGATTTTGATTGCCGCCAGCGCATAATCAGTCTCCTTCCCGGTCCATTCAATTAAATTAAAGATTAAGTCACTGGTTATTTCTGCCACTTTCCGCACTTCATTTTTTCCGATACCCCAAAGTTCGGTTTCATACCCCAATTTGTCCAAAACTTCTTTTACCCATTGCGCCGAGACCACCGTGTCGGCTTCAGCTGCATCCGATTTTTCTTCCACAATGTTATAAATCACCGCAATTTTTTTAAGCGCCATACATATTTACTACCATATTTCGAACTATTTTTCACTACCCAATTTTCACATCCCCCGCCGGTGGGGGAGTAGGGGACCCACAAATTGACTCCCGGCCCTCAATATCTTATAACCAAAACATGGCTGAAATTATCAAAACCGAGCGCGGGGGATGTTTAGATTCATTAGTTCAGATCATTTCTGGTGGATTTCTTGGCATCGAAACCCAAAAAGTAAAAACCTCAGTACCGTATGAATGGGATCTTACTCATCTGCCAACCACAATGGAGGGGCACAATGAAATTTTCTATTCTACCAAACGGGTCGTAGTCCGCAATTCCAGTGCTAGGGCAAATCATAACCGCCCACCCACATCTTCTACTTAACCGGATGATATTTATGGTGTGTCTCCTCGGCAAATTTGTCCGATGCATGTACATATCTGGTCGTGGTATCGAGTGACTCATGGCCTAAAAGTACCTGGATCGCCGCCGGATTGGCTCCGGATTCGGCCAGGTATGTCGCAAACCCGTGCCGTAGTGAATGCGCAGACGTGGGCACATTGATCCGCAATTTTTCGCGGTACTCTTTGATTTTTGCCTGTAGATAATTTGGCGACACCCGGCGGATAGACTTCCCGGCCCGCGATCCCCGATACGGCACCCACAAGGCCGGCACCGCTTCCGGCCTTCGGGTCAAGTATTGGTTGACCCAAGAGAGGGCCCGCGGCGTCAAATAGACAAACCTTTCCTTGCGCCCTTTGCCCTTAATAAAAATCCGCCCCGTTTCGTCTATCTGGTTTTTATTAAGTGACACCAGTTCGGAAATCCGCATCCCTGATGCTAAAAGCACTTCCAGCATCGCCCGGTTTCGAAGGCCCACGAGTTCATTTTTTTCCAAGGAGGTCGGAGATTCAATTAATTTTACGAGCTCCGATAGTTCCGCCACCTGACCATGTTTTTTATCTGCCTTAACCATCTTTATGGCGTCAGGCGGCAAAGGCACCGGCTTGTCCATTTCTATCAAATACTTAAAATACGTTCTCAGACAGGAAAGACAGCGATTTACACTACCCGGACCAAGCTTATTAGGCGCTGTAAGGCCCGTAATCGGCTGTTTCCGGTCCCTGCTTACTAAGTAACCCTTAAATTCATTAATCACCTGTTTGTCGATTTTTCCAAAGCCCATTTCTGTCATAAAAACCTCAAATTGTTTTAAATCGTGTTCGTAGTTATAAAGAGTTTCCAAACTGTAATTTTGAACTTTCAAATACAACAAAAATTCATCTTTTTCCGGCAATTGAAAGTCATGATTGTTGTCCATTAATTATTTTCCTTATCGTTGTGGTTTGTAATTTTTAGCTGATACGCATCCTTATAAACCCCTGTACGCCTCTGTAGGACCTTTTTTCCTATCGAGACGACTAGAAACAAGTCCTGAATGACCCAGGGATGATACTGCCAGGTATCCGACTGCTGGCTTCGGGTTAATTTGGGAAAGGGCATTTTTACTTACACAGCAAATAAGAGGGAATACTCATTTCTGGAATTGTCCATCCAGTACACCAAATTGGAAAGCCATCTGTCAAATGAGTTGGACGCAAACAACCACTTCTCTGTATATTCGAAACCGAGCAGTTGAGACATTATACTCAGTTATACCAAGGCCGGTTTTCACTGTCAAGCCTCGTTAGGGGGAGAGAAGCACCCCTCTCTCTCAGCCCTCGCCCATACTTACGTTTTCCCTACAGCTGTCCGCCCTCTCTTCAGCCTTCTCCTAAGCTCGAATCCACTCCCGGCCCGTCTCTCCCCGTAGGCGACTGGCACTTATCCACAGACACCGGTAAATTTGTACTCAGATACATATATCAAACTATATCATTTGAAGCTGACCAACCTGTCGGCAGTCAGGAAATGCCGATATATAGTCCTATAATTAGCACTCGATTCGTGAAAAATCCCCCCTCCCCGCGTGAAAATGTACCCTATAATATTCCTGCTGAAAACCCCCTTTACCTCCCCTCTCCCCTTTTCCCCACACACACTTTCTTACTGATCGAAAATATATTAAAATTAGTCCATGGCCGAAAAACCATCCCAAGATATTATCTTAGAGGATCCCCCGAAAGTCCAGCGGGGAGAAAAAGTTCCTGCGGGCATCTATATCCAGCCTACCACCCCTGAAAGCATCGTTGAAACTGCAAAGGAATTAAATGCCTCCCTAGATACGGCCATCGTAATTTCCGAAGCAACTCCTTCACGAGCGGATACGTCTTCGCAGGCTAAAGTCTCTGCTTCTTCCTCAGCCAAAATCAAACAATAATCAGACTCCCCACCCCGCCGTAAGCAACATGGTAACGAGAACTGCCGCACCCACGGTCACGTATTCCCCCACCGTCCTCTTGAATAACCGTTGCGAGAAATGGTGTTGGGAAATACCCAAATAAACATACAGCATCGTGCATAAAAACAGCGAGCTTACCGACAGGCTGATCGGCCAGAAGCTGATGGCTACGGCGCAAAAACCTAACAGACCCGCCAGCACCACCGCAAATTTTACAATTGACCGGGATAACCGCGGTGACAATTGCACCGACCATAGACCGGGCAAAAGCAGCAAAAAACTCACCAGCGTCACCCACAGGCCAACCGACCAGAAAGACAACCGGAAAGACAAAATCGTGTTATACAAAAAATAACCGGTCAGCAAGTTCATCACAAACCCTACCGCCGCCGCCGCCCGCACCAGCGCGATCGTCCTGATTGCCGCGACCGAAAAAATATTTCCCGACAGCATCAGAGCATACTGGCCGATGCCGAAAGTGATCATAATTAGGAGCCGCACCACCAGGGATTGGGGCAGCAAAATATAAAACAGTTCCACTCCGGTCGTAAACAAGGCTGAAGGCAGCGGGACCATCAGCCACTCCACCCCCGACAATCCGTCTGAAAGCGACCAGGCCACCCCCGCCCAGGTTAACAGCGCCAGCACTGCCGTCAGGGCATACCGCCAATTGAGCGAGGCCGCAGCCACCGCCCACAGCAGTACCGCCAATACTGCCGCCGTTAACACCATTTTTTGTCGCTTACGCATAATTAGTCCAAACCCGGGACACGTCGTCCAGATCTTCCAGGTCCGCTAAAATCCGCTCTATTTTTTGCCGCTGCTCGATATTCTCCACTTCCATGAGAGCGAGCGGCTTCATCACCAATTCCGCCGACTCCACTTTGTACCCCCTTCTCTCCATCTCTTCCTTTACCTCGTACGTCTTGTCCCGATGGCAGTCAATAATTAATTTATTCCCTTCCGTCTCCACGTCATCCGCCCCGGCGTCAATGGCAGCTAGCTCCGCCTCCTGGATACCCTTCTCCCCCGCGTCCGCCACCACTTCGCCTTTCGCGGCGAACAAATAGGCTACCGCACCCGTACTTCCCAGGCTGCCCCCGGCCTTGTCCACAATCAGCCTCACCTGCTGCTGTGTCCGCACGTGGTTATCCGTCTGGGCTTCCACCATTACCGCCACTCCGCCGGGTAAAAACCCCTCAAACATCGCCTCCTGCAGCTGGACTCCGCCTGCCCCGCCCATCCCCTTCTCAATTGCCCGGGCAATATTTTCCTTGGGCATGTTCAGCTGCCGGGCTTTATCCACGGCGAGCCGCAACCTGAAATTCTTATCCGGATCGCCGATCCCGCCCCCGGCCCGCACGGCAATCGTAATCGCTCCCGCCAGCTTCGTAAATGCCGCCCCTTTTTTCGCGTCGTTAGCTTCCTTCTGCCGATGTGTAGTGGCCCACTTCGAGTGCCCGGACATGGCCCCATTTTACCAAAAAAACTTGACCGTTGACATCCCGACCCTAATCTTTATACTTTCACAAGGTATGGACCCCGCCAACCAAGCTATAACGGCTGCCTTGAATCGTGACTGGAAACAAGCCATCGCCCTCAACCAGCAGCTGCTCAAACAAAACCCGAAAGACCTCGACGCCCTTAACCGTCTGGGTCGGGCCTACCTGGAAACCGGCCAGAAAACCAAATCGAGCCAGATCTACACCAAAGTTCTCCGCCTGGATAAGTTTAATTCCATCGCCACCAAAAGCCTGGAATTGCTCAAAACCATGCGCATCCACCGCCCGGCCGTCACCCCGCCTCTGACTTCTGCCCCCATCTTTTTGGAAGAGCCCGGAGTCACCAAAACCGTCAATCTGACCCGGCCCGGAGACGTCAAAATCATCACCCGCCTGCATGCCGGCGACCCCGTATTGCTGGCCGCCCGGGAGCACTGCGTCGTCGTTACCACCCCGGATAACGAATACCTCGGCCGCCTGCCCGACGACTTAGCCATGCGCATGCGGTCTTTTCTCAGAGCCGGCAACCGTTACGAAATCTGGATCCGGGCTGTGGAAATCAACCCCGGAAGCGGCAGCTCCCGGCCCAATCTCAAAGTCTTTATCAAAGAAATCTTCCGGGCCCATAAATTTCGCAATACCCCATCTTTTCCCCCCACCGAAAAGCTGTCCTACGCCGCTTTTACTCCCCCTAATCTGGTTTACACCGACAAACCCATTGTCTCCACTCCCGAAGAGGATAATCCTTCCGATGACGACTCGGATAACTCGGACGACTCCGATTCCCCTCCCGAACACCTGCCCCCGCCCGAAGACTAGTTCCCCGTCCACCATTTTTTGTATTCACTGCCCACTGTCAGACTGATTTCCGGGTTCGGGTCACTATTTACCTGCCATCGGCACCCGAATACCCGGGTGAGCCATGACCCGGTTAGCCCGGCTTCCATGTCCGCATTTCCCGCCAGGACACACTTGCCCACTTCCACCGCGGTATTGTTTACCGCCACTACCCTCACCCCGGCATTTTCTGCAACTGTGGCCGCATGCGCTCCCAGCCCCGGCACATCCGTGGAATTGATAATGCTCACATTCACCGTCTCTTTAGCCAGGCTGGCTGAGGTAAACCAGTCCTGAGCCTTTTCCGGCCAGGTCGGCCCCAGCCGCTCAAATTCCACTCCGTCCGGATCCCGGACGGAAGTCAGATATACCGTATTTACCAGATCGACCTCCTGCCACTTTACCTGCCGGCTCCACCACCACCACATTATCCGATCCCACAACTCGAGATTTTCCGTTCTCCCCACATAGCTTATTCCCAAATAATCAGCCAACGAATCCGCTGCCCATTTGTCGCCCCATTGCCGGCCGGCTTTCTCCAGTATTCCCGCCTGCCAGGTTCCTTTCCCGCCCACGGCATCAATTTTCAGATTATCCGGCAGCACCAGTCTTATACCCGTTCCCGTCACCGGGTCAAAACTGGCCACGGTCACCGGGCTGGAAATACTTATCACGGTAAATTGAGTCCGTCCGTCCCATTGCCGCCCCCGCCATATCCCCCACCCCACCCCCGCCGCCACTGCCGCCAGAATCAAAACTATGCCGATCTTCATTTCTTTTTTATCCTTTCCCAATGCTTTTTCCCGTATCTTACCACCCGCTCCGCCACCTTTTCTGCTGCCTGTGACAACATCTCCCCCATGTATTCTCCGCCGACGCTGTGCGGCAGCAGTACATAGCTGGCCCCGGCTTCGTACAGCCTGACTGCGTCGGCATCATCCACAGCAGTGAGAATTAAGGTCGGTTTGTCCTTCCAGCGTCTGGCCGCACCCAAGAGGCGCAGGCTGTCATTCACATCGGGCACGGTCGAAATGATCATTCTTGACCGCGGCAGAGCCAGCTCCTCGTACAATTCCGGATCGGAAATATCCCCGAAGATTGCTTTTACCCCCTTCTCCCGCAATTCATCCACCACATCCGGATTGAAATCTACCACCACCACTAATCCCAGTTTTTCCAAAACGGGCCGGAGCACCTTTCCGATCCGGTTGTGCCCGAACAGCACTATGTGGTCTTTCCATTCCGGCTCCTCCGTCTCCCCGTTTTTTATTTTTCTCAGCTCCGCAAATTTCAGCCAGGGCGCCAGCTTCCGGTAAATCTCATCGGCGTGCGCCATGATATAAGTCTCACCCACCATCGTCATAATCGCCACCAAGGTCAGCACCGTCACCAGCTCCCCGGCCGCCGCTCCCAAACTTACCGCCGTCGCCGCCACAATGAGAGAAAATTCCGACACGCTGGTGGAAGCCAGCGCTGCCAGAAACGCCACCCGTTTTTTATAGCCCTGAATACCGAGCCACAACATGACAATGACCGGGTTTACCAACATCACAAACCCGGCCAACACTACCGCCGTCGCCCATAAATGTCCGCCCCCGGCCCACTGCACTCCCGCCCCCAAAGCCACAAAAAACCAGGTTAAAAAAAAGTCCCGCACCGGCCGCACCCGGGCCGCAATCTGTGTCTGTTCAATCGTATTTGCCAGCACCAGCCCGGCCAAAAATCCCCCTATCTCTACCGAAAAACCGATCCAGGGCGAGGCTACGGCGGCCGCCACTATCATGCACCACCCCAAAGCCACAATAAACAGCAGCTCTGTAGATTTGGCCAGAAAACCCGTAATCCGGCCGATCCCCTTTTGTGCCAGCCACAGCGATCCCATCACCAATATCACCGCCTTTACAACTACCCACCCCACGCTTAGTACGTCCGGTCTGCCTGCCGTCACCGCCGACAGCATTACCAGCACCCCGACCGCCAGAAAATCCTGTACCAGCAGATACCCCACCGCGATTTTTCCGGACAAACTTTGCAAATCCCCCCGCTCCGTCAGTAATTTCACCATCAAAATAGTGCTCCCGTTAGCCAGCCCCAACCCGATAAATACCGCGAGATTGCTCCCCCACCCCAGCGCCAGCGCCAAAAAATATCCCGCCGCCGACGTCACTGCCGACTGGCCCAGCCCGGTGATGACCGCCACCCGGCCCAATTTTTTTAGCTCGGCTACCGGCAGCTCCATACCCGCCAAAAAAAGTAGCAGCGTCACCCCCACCTGGCCCATGATCTCCACAAAATTCCCGGTCTGCCCCGCGCTCCATCTCCAGGCCGCGACCAGCATCCCCGCGGCAATGTAGCCCAAAATTACCGGTTGCTTAAGCGCCCTGGCCGCAACCCCCCCCGCCGCCGCCAGCCCCAAAATCACTGCTATCGCCGAAAACACTCCCATCCTTCCAGTGTACCAGAAACCTCCGGGTCAATCAGTCTGCATTCCGGCCAAAACCTCCCGCAATTCCCCCGGCAACTCCGCCGAAAAACTCACCCTTTTTCCCGTCGCGGGATGGGTAAACTCCAGATACCCGGCATGCAAAAACAAGCGGGGGCACCAGGCGGCATCTGTCTTGATCTTTTTGGCAAATCCGTATAGCGGATCCGCCACTATCGGATGATGCAGGTATTGCATGTGCACCCGCAGCTGGTGCGTTCTGCCCGTATGTGGCGCCAGCTCCACCAGGCAGAATTTTTCCCCCTCCTTTTGGTATTTTTTTACCACCCGCCACTGGGTAATCGCCGTCCGGGACAAATCCTCACCCACGGTAAATTTTTTCCGCTCCACCGGGTGCCTCTCCACCGGTTTAACAATTTCCCCCTCCTCTTCACTGAATTCTCCGTGCACCAATGCCAGGTATCTTTTTTCGGTCTTGCGTTCTAAAAACTGCTGTTTCAGTTTTTCGTAAGCCTCCGGCGTTTTTGCCAGTACCATCAGGCCACTCGTATCCTTATCCAGTCGGTGCACGACCCCCCCTTTTTGCCCAAATTCCGTACCTTCATCTTGTGAATTTGTGCTTTGAATTTTGAATTTATCGACGAACCACTCCTGAACTGTCATCCCTTTCACCGTTTGGGCTTTATTGACTACCATCCCGCACGGCTTGTTTATCACTGCCAGACCGGCATCCTCATACACAATCCCGGGCTCCATAGCCTTACTTCTCCTTTTTCTTCTCGCAATCCAGACACAGCGTGGTTTCCGGCATCACCATCAGTCTGTCCGTATCAATCATCCGACCGCACCGCTCACACAGCCCGTATTTGCCGATTTTCAGCCGCGACAGCGCCTTGCGCACCTGGATAATGCTTCTGTCTACCGTCTGCCGCAGGGCCGAAGCCTCCATATGCCCCACCTTTTCCGCAGCATCCGCGTCGATTGCCGCGTTGTCGTTCAGCCGCGACTTGTCATTAAACGGATCATCCTCTGCCAATTCCTTCTTCCGCCTTTCCAACCCGAACAGCCGGGACAGCAGATGCTCCCGCACCGGTTTTAATACCTCTGACGGGTATTCAATTTGAATTTTCCTGGACTTATTATTTTTGGCTTTGTTCATGTTTTCGTCCTTCTGGCCAGTATGGGTAGATCTCTGGTAATTTTTCTTCCGCTCCTCAGATAAATTGTCACTAAGGCCGCGGTGAAAATCCATACCGCCAGCCATTGCTCAATTGTTAAGCCGACCCAGTATATCCCATTCCCCCGCCGGATTTCAACCACTAATTCCACCAGCGCCCACAACCCCAATCCCGCCAACCCCACAAACCCCACCCGGCCGCTTTTGTACCATTTAAAATTCCGATATACCCGGGCAATTACCAGGTCAGCCACCCACACTGCCAGGTACCCTGCCCCGTACTCCAACCGCTTCGGTCCCCAGGCAAAATTCACTCCGCTGCCGGCCAGGAGCAGCGAGGGCACCATCACATCCAGCCATTCCCAAATATCCCACTTGTTATATCGGCACCACCTCCACCACCAGCCCACAGTCACCAGCCACATAATCCCCGTCTGCACCCCGGGAATTTTCCGCACCAGCCAGAGGGCCACCGCCAAAAACAGCCCCAACCGCCACATCCCCGCCAGCATCTTCTCTTCGTCGCAGTCCAGCCGCATCTCCCGCCACCACCAAAAACTGACTCCCACTACCGCCAGGACCACCGCCGCCTCAAAAGCACTTACGCTGCCACTCCTGGAAATCACGAGTCCCGGCCACATGATATGATAAATCTTATCATGCTGGAACTGCCCCACGCTGCGGTCGGAGCGACTATTGCGGTTTTGATCCCCAACCCCCTCCTCGCCGTCCCCCTGGCTTTTGCCTCCCACTTCGTCATGGATCTGTTTCCCCATTGGAACCCCCACATCGGCCGGGAAATCCGCCGTTACGGGCATATCGCCCCTTCAACCACTCTCCTTCTGGTTTTCGACTCCTCGCTGTCGCTGTACTTGGGTTTTGCCCTTGCCTTCCGTGTCCTGCCTCATATTACCGAATCTTTCAACATCCTCGCCTGTTCCTTCGCCGCCGTTCTCCCCGACGTCATCGAGATCCCCCTCATCCTCTTTCACCGCAAGTGGGTCTGGCTTAGGCGCTTCTCCAAATGGGAATCCTCCCACCAGTCCCGCCTGCCGGCACCCACTGGAATTTTTACCCAGCTTTTCATCCTCTTTGCCTGTACTTTGCTCATCCTCACTCATATTTGATAAAATAAAGGTCAAGCCGGGGTGCTGAAATGGTATACAGGTTAGTCTCAAAAACTAATGGGCCGAAACGCCCGTGAGGGTTCGAGTCCCTCTCCCGGCACACAAATTCCTTCGTTGCATTTTTTTATCCGACCTGCTATGCTACTCTTGATGGCAGCGAAAAGTTCCTCCCCGGCGCTTATTGTCATCGCCATTCTTCTGGGCCTGATCCTATTCGTTCTCCTCTCCCAGCTTCTGATAGGCAATAATAGTTCCAGCCTGCTGCGCGTCTGCAAATTCGACGAGCGCACCGGCCAGCGGGACGTCTGTTTCTGGCGCTGGGACCCAGTATTGAGCCAACCCTCCATTTATTATTAATAATGCCTTTGAAGCTTCGCCATTACCAAATCCTGACTTTAGCCCTCATCGTCTGTCTGCTGATTTTGGGCCGCTACACCATAAGTTTGCTCCGCCCGGTTCGAGTCGTCCCTCTCCCTGCCCCCTCCTCCATCCCTGCCCCGGCCCTCCCCACCCCTATTCCGGCCCCGTTCAAACCCTCCAACTTCATTAGCCCCCAGATCCAAATCCTGGACCAAAATCAATGGTATACAAATAAATACTTCACCCTCAAGCTCAAATTTCAAAACCAACCCGAGCAGACGTTCACCATCCACTCCGACCCCTATGACGCCATCTTCGATGTTCAGATTGCCCCCGAAGAAAAATACGGCTGCGCCACGGTTCAGACTTCAGGCACCATTGCCTACTTCATTTTCAACTTGCTCGCAGGTCAACCCATAGCCTATGGCCAAGAATACTCTGCCTGCCTGGAATGGATCAACTCTCACCAGGTCATAATTTCCGAACACTTATACAACACCCACCTCTTTTCGTACTATATTTTTGACGCCGGCACCAAAAAACGTCAACTCCTGGGCTCATTTACTTCTAACGTCCCCTCCCCCTAGACTAGGGGGGCCAGAGTGAGGGTACAAAGAATCTCTCAGTTCAACCCTGATACCTCCTCACACCCGGCACACTTTACTTAACTCACCCGAAAACCTATAATGTTTACACCCGCATGAAAGAACATTTTTGCAATCAACTAAATCTCTTCAGTAATGGCGTCGTTGCCACCGACGAAGGGCCTTCTAGGGTCACCATCACCGGCTCTGTCCCCCAAACTCCCCAGAACCCCCACGCTGAAGGCTGTGCCATCTTCAATGCTGCCTTGGCCGCCTGGGCCGCAGGAAGACCGATCACCTTTGCCTATTACTGCCACGGCTGCGGCAGCCAGGTCTCCGGCACTGCTGCTCCTCTTACCTCTCCCTAAACCAAAATCGTGCCGGAAAGCCCGACTTGGATTTAATTTTTCTCAAACCTGGTTAACCTTTTTAACGCTGTCTGCCTCCTTCAGAGCTTCTGCTCTGGTCATTACATCCTGCCCCCCGATCGGGTCATCTACAAATATCTTCCGTACCCTGGCTATCATCTGCTGATCTCTGGCGTCTGCCAAGCCCAGCCCTGCCACTCTCTTCTCCACCCGAACCGGTCTCCGATGGAAAATACCCCACACCTTACCTTCTACACTCATTCCACTCACCTTCTTTCATTATTTTTAACCTTTTCTTTTCCCTTCCACTGAATAAAATTTAATCCTTTCCCCCCGGAAACGCAACTTAATGGACCTCAGCGGTCCGTTTCGGTGCTTGGCTATTTCCAAGTTCATATTCTCGAGGTCCTCGTCGTTTTCCCGCCACAAAAACATCACCACGTCCGCATCCTGCTCGATCGCCCCCGACTCCCGCAGATCCGACAGCTGTGGCTTTTTCACTCCCCGGCTCTCCACCTGCCGCGACAGTTGTGACAGTGCTAAAACCGGAATCTTCAACTCCCGGGCCAGGTTCTTGAGCCCCTGGGAGATTTCCGATACTTCCTGCACCCGGTTATCCATCACTCGCGTGGACCGGGCCAGCTGCAGGTAGTCCACAATTATGAGCCTCAACCCGTGTTCCGCCTGCAGCCTTCTCGCTTTAGTCCGCATCTCCAGAATCGACATCCCCGGTGTGTCGTCGATAAAAAGCGGCGTCTCGTACAGCTCTCCCATGGCGTCGGACAGCCGGGTAAACTCATCCTCGTCCAGCCGGCCGGTTTTCATCTTCCAGGCGTCAATTTCCGCCTGGGACACTAAAAGCCGGTCCATCAGTTCCTCCTTGCTCATCTCCAGAGAGAAAAACCCCACCGGCTGCCTAAACCTGAAGGCGGCGTTTTGGGCAATATTCAAAGCGAGCGCCGTCTTACCCACCCCCGGCCTCGCCGCCATGATCAACAGATTTGAATCCTGCATTCCGGCTAGGGCTTCATCCAGGTCGGCAAATCCCGTCGGCACACCCCGCATGCTCCCCGCCGTCTTGTGCAGCTCATCCAGCCGGTCAAACGACTCGGCCAAAATATTCTTTACCGGGACGAACACCTGCTTGAGGTGTTGCTGCGCCAGCGAAAATACCGATGATTCGGCGTTATCCAGAATCTGGCGCACGTCCCCCGCTTCATCGAAAGCCATCGTGGTAATCTGCGCCGCCGCCGAAATCAGCTCCCTTTTGGTAAACATGTCCTTGACCAGGTGCCCGTAATGTTCAGCGTGCGCCGCCGTCGGCACCCTGCTTACCAACTCCGTCAGATAAGCGGATCCGCCAACATCCGTCAGCGCCTTTTTCTTTTTCAGTTTCTCGGTCACTGTCACCACATCCACCGGTTCCCGCTCCTGGTACAGTTCCACTATGCACTCAAATATTTTTTGGTGTTTTTCGTCGTAAAAATGCCGGGGTTGCAAAAACTCCACCACTGCCACCACCGCGTCCCGATCCAGCAGCACGGCCCCCAAAATTGATTGCTCGGCTACCGTCGAATGCGGAGGCACTTTCGCTTCTGCCATTGCCCCAAATATAGCACATTACTTCCGTTCTAAAACTACTACCTCCGGCTCTGTCGGCAGTTTGTCCGCTGTCACCACCAGTTTTGGCTGCGCCGCTACCTCCGTCTTGCCCATTTCTTTCAAAAAGCCCTCCACCCCGGCTAGCTTGCTGGCAATCCCCGGGTCTGTCGACAGCTGCGCGTAATGCATGGGGATCGCTATCTGTGCTTCCACCTGCTTGACCACTTCCGCCGCCGTCTTGGCGTCTATGGTATAAAAGCCTCCCACCGGCACAAACACTATATCGATCGCCCCCATTTCTTCCAGTTGCTTTTCCGTCAGCTTGTGCCCCAAGTCTCCCAGGTGTGCCAGCCTCAGTCCGTCCATCTCGACGACATACACCGTATTTGCTCCCCGCTCCTTCCCCTCCTGGTTATCGTGATAGGTAGCGACCCCGATTACCGATACCCCTCCCACTTCATATTCACCCGGCCCGTTAATCACAAATGGTCCTGAACCCGCCGAAGGACCCATGACTTGATCCACCGCATTATGATCCGGGTGCTGGTGCGACACTGTCACGATGTCTGCCTCCACATCTTTGGGAAATTTACTTACCTTCGCGTCATACGGGTCCATCACCACCGAGGCCTGTTTGCCTCTGATTTTAAAAGCCGCATGCCCCAAATAAATGATTTCCATAACTTGACAATATACACCCCGTGGGTTAATCTCACAACCAGAATTTCACTCGGTGAAACTGCATATGAAGAAGGAAGTTTTTTTGGCCATCTCTATCGGATTTATTTTGGGCCTTATTATTACTTTCGGCATCTGGACCGCCAATAAAAGCCTTAAACAAGCCGCTAAACCCACCCCTACCCCGGAAGCCATGGCCACCTCTCCCACTCCTTCCGCCGCCCCCTCGACCTTGTCGCTAAACATTACCGCCCCGGACGATGAAACTCTGACCAATTCCGCCACTATCACTCTCACCGGGACGACGGCGCCCAACGCCGACATCGCCGTCCTCTATGAAATCGGCCAGACCATCATCCAGGCCGACCAAAACGGTAAATTCTCCTTTGACGTTCCCCTGGACGGAGGTTACAACCGCATCACCGTCACCGCCTATGACCAAAACGGCAACACCGCCACCCAAAAACTCACCGTTACCTACACCACCCAAAAAATATGATTAAAAAAGTTCTGGCTCTGATTACACTCATCTACTCTTCTACTCTCCTGCTCCCCGTCTATGCTCAGACTCCCACCGCCACGGACAGCGCCACCGCCATCCGCAATTCGGTCAAGCAGCAGGTAGACCAGGAGTTATCCCAGATCAAACAGGGCGTGGCCAAAAAAGGCTTCATTGGTACCATTGCTTCCATCTCCGATGCCAGCCTCAGCCTCACCAATCTTTACGGCCAAACCCGCAAGGTCTTCATCTCCGCCGCCAGCACCATCAAGCTGGCGAACGGCGCCGACGGCACGCCCGCCGACCTCAAACCCGGTCAATATATATTAGTCATGGGTAACGTGGACAGTACCGACACCATGACCGCCAGCCGCCTGCTGATAGTCGCAGCCCCGGTCGCCGATACCCGGACGGTAATTTTCGGAGCCGTCGTCAAAGCCTCCGCTACCTCTTTTACTGTGGGCGATACGACTTACAAAGTCACCTCCACCACCAAATTCACCAACTCTACCAAAAACGCCGATGTGGTCGCCGGAGCTAAGGTCATGGCCATCGTCGACGGCACCACCGCCGTCCGCGTCCAGCTGGTTACCCCCGCTCCCTCCGCCACCAACACCCCCGCCGCCTCCTCCTCCGCCGCCCAACCGTAACTCCGATTCTGCTACAATAGCTTCATATGGCCCAAACCTTAAAAGGCTTCCGTGATTTCCTGCCCGCCCAGATGGCCGTCAGAAACCACGTCATCAAAACCGTAAAATCCGTTTTCGAATCTTACGGTTTTGCCGAACTGCAGACTCCCACCCTGGAATATTCCGATGTCCTCCTGGGTAAATACGGCCCCGAAGCCGAAAAGTTGATGTACCTGTTCAAAGACCACGGTGGCCGTGAAGTTGGTCTCAAATACGACCTCACCGTGCCGCTAGCCCGGGTCATGGCGAATTACCCTGATCTGCCCAAGCCCTTCAAGCGTTTCGCCATCCAGCCAGTCTTTCGCGCCGAAAATACCCAAAAAGGCCGCTACCGGGAAATCACCCAATGTGATTTTGACACCGTAGGGACCGTCTCACCTCTCGCCGACGCCGAGATCTTAGCCGTCATTTCCGACGCCCTTACCGCCCTCAAATTTTCCGATTTCACTCTCCGCATCAATTCCCGGCAGATCTTATTTGATCTGGTAATCCAAGCCGGCATCTCCTCCGCCCAATCCCTGACCGTCCTCCAGACCATCGACAAACTGGACAAAAAATCCCGCGCCGAAGTCGAAGCCGAACTGGCCGCCAAACAATTGTCCCCCGCCCAAATTTCCCGGCTCTTTGACCTTCTCAAAGGGGCCCAACCGGATTCCGCCCTGACTCAGATTATGGATTCAGCCGCCAAATTGGGCGTCACTCACCTGAAATTTGATCCGGCCTTGGTTCGCGGTCTGGATTACTACACCGGCGCCATCTTCGAAACCATCGTCACTTCACCTCGGATTGGCTCCGTCTCCGGCGGCGGCCGCTACGACCACCTGATTTCCGCTTTAGGTGGCCCCGATCTGCCGGCGGTCGGTTCCACTTTGGGCCTGGATCGGATCTGCGACGTAATCAGTGAAAACCGCCTCCTCCCCGACCTTGTCCTCACCTCCACCGGTCTTCTGGTCACCGTTTTTTCCCCCGATTTACTTTCCTCTTCCCTGGCCCTCGCCCTGGACCTGAGAAAATCCGGCCTCAACGTCGAGCTTTACCCCGACCCGGACACCAGACTCGACAAACAGCTCAAATATGCCTCCGCCAAAGCCGTTCCCTACGTCGCCATCCTCGGCCCGGCCGAGGTAGCCGCACATCAAGTCACCCTCAAACACCTTGCTACCGGCGACCAGCACACCTTACCGGCGGATCAAGTCCCAGACTTCCTCCACCGCCTCGTCTAACTTCCCCTCCCGGTTCACCACTATCTTGGCGTGGCTTTTAAATACCTCTTCGTTTGCCTTCCAGGTCTCCCAATCTTTTTTCAAGGTCTTAGCAAACTTCTTTTTGTCAAAATCGCCCCTCTTTTTTGCCCGGTCCCGCAACACCGCCAACCTCTCCACTCCAACATAAACTACTACCGTCTCCGGATTGGCTTTAGCCGCTTCTTCCGCTGCCCGCCCGGGATCAATCCGCCAGAACAAAATTTTCCCTTCTTTAAACTCCATATCTTCCTTCAGCGTACCTTTCCAGTCAATTTCATCCGTCTCCGCATCGATCCGGTATTGCACTACATCACCGAATCTCCCTTCGTCCTGCATCCGCAAAAATTCCTCCGTCGGGACAAAATGGTAATCCCATCCGTCAACCTCTCCGGCCCGGGGCTTCCTCGTAGTATAAGTCACTACTTTCTCCGCTTTCTCCCCCAGCCGGTCAAGCAAAATCTTCATCACCTCGTCTTTCCCGGCTCCGCTGGGACCGGTAAATACCACTCTTCGGATCGGGCCACACTCCTTCCCCATGCCGCATTTATACCGATCCGCCGGACAATTGTAAATTGCCAGTTGTTACCTGATAATAATCCTATGTCCCCCCGCCGTCGTGCTTATTTCCTGCTGCTTTTAGTCGCCGCCATCTGGGGTTTTGCTCCCCCCATGATCAAATACTCCTACGCTTACCTGCCGCCCGTCATTTTTCTCACCTACCGCTTCCTGATCACCTGTATTTTTCTGCTGCCGCTCCAGTTTATCCTCGAGCCGCATACCCGGACCAGCCTGGAAGCCCTGTCCCCCAAAGACTGGATGCTGTTTATCCTCGGCGGCCTGGCCGGCTCCACCCTGCAGCTGGGTTTACTTTTTTGGGGCCTCAACCTCACCACCGCCCTGGATTCCTCTTTCATCAGCGCCACTTCCCCCATCCTGGTCGCTCTGGCCGGTCATTACTTCCTCAAAGAACATGTCCCCGACCGCGAACGCCGGGGCCTGGCCATCGCTTTTCTGGGCACCGTGATTTTAATTGTCCAGCCCGTATTTGACGGCCAGCACCTCTTCTCCGGCAGTTTCGCCGGCAATTTTCTCACCCTTTTGGGCACCCTCATCTGGGTCGTCTATGTCATCCTTACCAAGCGCCAGCTGCGGCACAAAATCTCCCCCTTGCTTCTCACCACCAACATGTTTTTCACCGGCTTTATCTCTATGACCGCCGTCGCTTTTTTCCTCTACCGCCCCCAAAATATCCTCTATCTCCTGCAGCACGCCTCCCTGGGCAGCCACCTGACCGTTTTGTACATGGCCGTCCTGGCCGGCGCCTTCGGCTACTGGGCTTACCAAAAAGCCCAAAAAACCATCCCCGTTTCCGAAGCCAACATCTTCATGTATCTGTCTCCCTTATTTACCGTCCCTCTGGCTTACCTCTGGCTGCATGAGCCCTTAACTCTCCCCTTCATTATCAGCAGCCTCATTATTGCCGCCGGTGTGTCCCTGACCTATCTGCATCGCTAATTCTTCCACCACGTCCTCCAAATCCCCCTCCATAATCGTCTCCAGCTTGTGCCAGCTTTTGCCGATCCGGTGATCTGTCACCCGGTTTTGCGGGTAGTTGTATGTCCGCACCTTTTCCGCCCGCATGCTCCTGCCGATCTTGGATCTTGAATCTTGAATTTTGGATTTTTTCTCTTCTTCCCGAATTTCCCACAACCGGGACCGTAAAAGTGCCAGAGCGATCTTCCGGTTCTGCTCCTGAAACCTTTCCTCCCGCGCCTGGACCACAATTCCCGTCGGTTTGTGCAGAAGCCGCACCGCCGTGGCCACCTTATTCACATTCTGCCCCCCGTGCCCACCCCCGCGCGTAAATTCCCACACCAAGTCATCCTCTCTTATTTCTATCTGCGTCTCCGGCACTTCCGGCAGGACCACGATCGACGCCGTCGAAGTGTGGATTCTTCCCGCCGCTTCCGTCTCCGGCACCCGCTGCACCCGGTGCACCCCTGTCTCATATCTTAATGACTTAAATACTCCTTTCCCGATAATTTTTATCACTCCTTCGTCCAGGCTCTCTACTTTCCATCCCCTTTTCCCCGCGTACCTGGTATACATCCGCAGCAAATCATTGGCCCAGATTTTGGCTTCCTCTCCCCCCACCCCGGGTCTCGCCTCCAGGATCACCCGCTTGAAATCTTCCCCTGATTCATCCGGCGTAGACTCTGACATTTCCAGACCGGCCATGGCCTTTTGTATCGCTTCTTTCTGCCGCTCTAAATCCTCTACCTCTTTTTGCGCCATCTCCCCCATATCCGCATCCGCCAACATTCCCCTGACCCCTACCAGCCGGTTTTCAATGCCCGCCAACTCCTGCTCTAAATATCTGCGGCTGTCGTCCATCTAAGCTGCGGCTTTGATCTTGTCAAACATTTCCTTGAGGCTTTTTGGCCTGGCCGCTTCCGCCTCCTCTTCCTGCTTCCTTTTCAATTGTTTTCTGGCTCTCTTGGACAAAGCCATAGCCGTACCGCTGGGGTGTTGGGCCATCTTCTGCTGAAATCTCTCCACCCGGCCCATGGTATCCACAAACTTCATTTCACCGGTAAAAAACGGGTGGCAGGCCGCGCAGATTTCCACAGAAATTACCGGCTTCGTCGAGCCTACGGTAAAGGTGTTCCCGCACGCACATTTGACCACCGCGTCAGGATAGTATTTCGGGTGTCCGACCGCCTTCATAGCCATCATTTTATCATAAACCGGCCTACTGCGCTTCCTGGAGAGTCACCGTCAACGTCTTGATCCCGTTATTCCGCCACACCTCCACCTGGATCTTATCCCCGACTTTGTGCCCGGAAATCAGCTTCGACAACCCCGCGGCATCGCTGCCATCGACCTGCTGCCCGTCAATCTTGGTAATAATATCTCCGGTCAAAACTCCGCCCTGTTCAGCTCCCGATCCCGCCACTACCGACTGCACGTACGCCCCCTGGGGCACGCCGTTAGCGAGAGCCAGGTTTTGACTCAACATCCGATACTGCACGCCCAGGAAGGGCCGGTTGAACTGCCCCGTCTGGTTGAAAGTATCAATGGCGTCCTTGACGACGTTTATGGGGATGGCAAAGCCGATGTTTTGGCCCTGGGAAGATACCGCCGTATTCACCCCGATGACTTCACCGGCCGAATTCAGAAGCGGTCCGCCCGAATTACCCGGATTGATGGCCGCGTCCGTCTGAATCACATTGTCCAGCTGTTCTACCGCCCCCTGAAGCGGGCTGCCGGCGGAAATCCCCCGCCCCAGGCCGGACACCACCCCGGTGGTCACCGTATCCCTAAACTGTCCCAGAGCCGTCCCGATGGCAATCGCAAACTGTCCCACTTGGAGCTTGGACGAATCTCCCATGACTACCGGCTTCAGCCCGGTCGCATTAATCTTCAATATGGCCAGGTCGTTGGCCGGATCCCGGTAAATTTTCTGCACGTCATACGTCTTGCTGTTTTCGGTAATTACCTGGTATGTCGCCGAGGCGCCCGCTACCACGTGCTTGTTGGTCACAATCAATCCGTCGGCACTGATAATAAATCCCGATCCAATATCCTGCTCCACCTTTTGTGTCTGCGGTTGTAAATTCGGCTGGAAATACCCGAACGGCCCGAAATTAAACTGCGACATGTCCGGAACCTGCTGCGTCGTCTGGATATGCACCGTCACTACCGACGGGCTCACTTTCCGAGCCACATCAATTACATCCGACTCCTCGTTCAAAAGTTTAATCTGAGTATTCTGCTCCACTACCGTTTTGGCCCCCGGTAGCAGCTTATCCAGCAGAGGGAATCTCCCCAACCGCTCCGAAACCGCCCCCGAAGTGATCGCTCCCGCTACCACCAGGACAATCGCAACCCCAATCAAAACTTTCTTCATATTTATTTGATTTAATAAATAACCCTTTTTCCTGAGATAAGGCTTAGAACAAACTCATGGCCTTATCCAGCTGCGGATCCTTGGTGGGATCATCCGCAGCCGCGACTTTAATATCCGGGGTAATTCCGATCTTGTCGATCCAGTTTCCCGACGGCCGCAGCCACTTGGCCACCGTCACATGAATCCCCGACCCGTCCGGGAAATCCTCCGGCTGCTGCACGCTGCCCTTGCCGAAAGACTGCTCCCCCACCACCTTCGCCCGCCGGTAATCCTGCAGCGCCCCCGCCAGAATCTCCGCCGCCGACGCGCTGCCTTTGTTAACAATCACCACCACCGGCATAGTAAGCAATCGCCCGTTGCGGGTGACGTTATTTTCCACTTTACTCCCGTCGCCGTATTGCTGGGTCACTACCAGTCGGCCGGCCGGCAGGAACTCCCCCGCTATATATACCGCCCCTTCCAGATACCCGCCCGGGTTATTCCGCAAGTCCAGCACGACACCGTTGGTCTTATTCGCCAGCACCTGGGTCACCACGTCATCCCATTCGCTCTGGGTCAGATCACCGAACCGCGTCAGTTTAATCCAGGCAATGTTTTTCCCGTTCACCTGCTTGAATGTCACCGTCACGCTTTTAACCACTATCGTATCCCGCACCAAATCCACCACGATTGGCTTGTCCACCCCTTCCCGGACCAGTGTTAATTCCACATGTGTGCCTTTCTTGCCCCGGATGACTTTCACCGCGTCGGCCAGAGACATTCCGTCCGTATTTTCATTCACTCCGGCCGCCGTATCCTTGATATGCGCGATCACGTCCCCCGCTTTAATCCCGGCTTTGGCCGCCGGCGACCCGTCCAGCGGCGAAATCACAGCCAGATTATTATTTTTGTCAAAACCCAGTTCAATCCCCACCCCATCAAATTCTCCCCCCAAATCCTCCTTGGCAGCCGCATTTTGCTGCGCCGGCAGGTACATGGTATAAGGGTCACCCAGCGCCGCCACCATCCCCGAAATCGCCCCATCCTCCATCTTTTGCGGGTCGAGCGCCGCTTTATCCACATACAGGGAACTGACTTTATCCCACACTTCCCAGAAATGCGAGAAGTCCACCGTCTGCTGTTTTCCCTCCAGTACCGGATTTTGATTAATCACCACTGCGGGCTTCCAATTGGCAAACGCCACCTTCAGCTTCTGCTCCCCGAACCAAAAACCCACCCACCCCGAAAAAATCATCAGTAACCCGATAATGAGCAGCTTCCGCGGACTCATGATCTTAATATACTATCACAATTGTCCAAAATTCTCGCCCTTAAAAACACCCCTCAGGGTATTTCGGAAAAATCTTTTTTGAAATCCTGAAGTCTATAATCCCGCCACAAATGGCAGCAGCGCCATATGCCTCGCCCGTTTTACTTCCCGCGCCAGTTTTCTCTGATGTTTGGCGCACACTCCCGTCCGGTCTTTGCCCAAAATCCGTCCCCGCTCACTCATGTATTTAGACATCGAAGCCACATCTTTAAATGACGGGTTTGTCCCCTCTTTGCAATAGCTGCAGTTTCGCGGTACCCTGATTTTGCGTTTTTTCATCAACATACTTCTCCTTAAAACGGAATGTCTTCCGCCACTTCCTCAGCCGTCTCCGCCTTATTTTCATCTTTTTTCGCTTTGGCCTTCGGCTTCGCCGTTACCGCCGGTGCCGCCACCGGTTGGACTGCCGGGGCTTCGCTGGCTGCCGCCGCTTCCTCCGGTGCCGCCGCCGGAGCCGCTTCTTCATAATTTCCCGTTTCTTCTCCCTGGCGCCGGGAATCCAAAACCAGCATGTCTTCGATCACAATTTCGGTCGCCTGGCGCTGGTTGCCGTCCTGCCCCGTCCACTGCCGTGTCTGCAGCCGGCCCTCGACATAAACCCTCCGGCCCTTAAATAGCAATTGCGAACACAATTCCGCCAGTTTATTCCAGGCCACAATGCGGTGAAACTCAGTTTCCTCTTTTTTATCCCCGTTCTCGGTCACCCATGTCCGGTTGGTAGCCAATCCCATGGTACAGACCGCGGTTCCCTGCGGGGTATACCGCAATTCCGGATCCCGGGTCAAATTTCCGATCAACATTACCTTATTTAACGATCTGGTTGCCATGTTTTAGTCCTCTAGCACCAACAAGTGGCGCAGCACTTCCCTGTCGACGGTTAATTTCTTGTCCAATTGTACTACAGCCGCGGCCGGCAGTTCAAGCGACCAGTTAAAAAAAGCCGCTTCGCGGACCCCTTTAATCTTATAAGCCAATTGCTTCTTACCCATTTCCACCGTCTTTCCTACTTTGCCGTCCAAAGCCTTCACCAGCTTTTCCATCTTGTCTTCCAGTTTTTTCCGGGCCTCGGCATCCGTATCCGCCGCCACCATCAGCGTTAAATCGTATTTCGTCATAACTGGGAGATTATACCAAAAACGGCTTGCCTTGGCTAGCTTTCATGATCGCCTTAAATACTTCACTGCCGTTATTTCCCGGACAACCCTGCTGCAACTCAGCCGAAAGCCTGCCCGGACAAAATCGTTTTACCTCTCCGACTCCGTTAATATCCAAATCCGGATATTCACTGCTGTTAGTCGGCACTCCCTCAAAAGCCCCGCAAATTCCCATGTTCCCTTTTTCAAACTTACACCCCACATTTCAGTCTTATCACACTCCCACCTTAAATTCCACCACGTCCCCTTCAGCCATCACATAATCCCGGCCCTCCATCCGCACTTTGCCTTCTTCCCGGGCTTTCGCCCACCCGCCCGATTTTACGAACTCTTCCCAATTTATGACGTCGGCTTTAATAAAGTGCTTCTCGAAATCCGTATGGATCACCCCGGCCGCCTGCGGGGCCTTCGTCCCCTTCTTGATGGTCCACGCCCGGACCTCAATCTCCCCGGCCGTCAGAAACGTCTGCAGGCCCAGAATATCGAATGCCTTCCTGATCAGTTTCTCCAAACCGCTTTCACTAATTCCCAAATCCGCCAAATACTGCTTCTGGTCGGCCTCCGACAATTCCGCCAGTTCCGCCTCCACCTTGGCACAAATATAAATTTTATCGTCATCGGATGAGTTTCTAACCTCTTTTTCACTCACGTTATATACCACAATCTCCGGCTTCTCCGACAACAACGCCAAAGGCTGTTCCACCTCCCCTTTTTTCTTCTGATCGCGTTTTTCCTTAGTTTGTAAATCTGCCAGTTCCAATTCCATTTTCACTATTTCATAGTCCGATTTCGGATCCGTTGACCCCTCCCGGATTACATTCTCATCATCAAATGCCCTTACCACATGGCAAATTGCATCCACCTCCCGGATATGCGACAAAAACTTATTTCCTAAGCCCGCCCCTTCGCTTGCGCCTTTTACCAGCCCCGCAATATCCACAAACTTCACCGTCGCCGGAACAATCTTATCGGTATGCACTACTTCAGCCAGCTTTTCCAGCCTTTCGTCAGGAACGGGAACAACCCCTATATTAGGTTCAATGGTAGCAAACGGAAAATTCGCCACATAAGCCACTTGCCGCTTCAAAAGCGCATTAAATAATGTGGATTTCCCCACATTCGGCAGTCCCACAATCCCAATTTCCACCTATTTATTTTACACCCTCAAAAAGAGTTATTGCTTGCTTTTATCTTGTCTATCTTTTCTCTTTTTCCAAGTCCCTACAGATATGGCAGCATTTTGGTCGTGTCTTATTTGGTTGGGTAATTTTCCCTTTCTTTCTGCATCTTTTCTCCCACTTGGCTTTTTCTTTCTTGCAAATTCCACACCATAACGCTGAGAGTATTGTTCAATACGATTCATAAATATCTACTCGTGAAGTTGAGTTAAAGCTAAAAATACATTTCGCTCACCGTTTTTTACATTCCATTCATGATTTTCAGCAAACCTCTTTTCAAAATCACCTTTTGTAAGAATTTTAGGATTTTTACTCAAAATTAAGTCCAAGTACCCTGCATGAGTGTTGTCTAAAATGGCAAAACCAGAATTATTCAGCTCCTCAACAATCTTTTCAAACAAGCCTACTGTGTCACCTACTGATTCAACCTCTAAGAATATACCTAGGTTCTCTACTGTATCTACACACACTTCAACACTCTTTTGCAAATCCATAAAAATGCTTCTTTCTTTTTTTAGAGTTACACTTGATTTCAAACCTAAATTTGAAAAATATTGTTCAATGGGTAAATTCTGCTTAAATTCACAATCTTTACAAATATTTAGACGATTTACTAAAATATCCTCCAAAACAGCTTTATCCAGCACATTATCTTTTAATAACTTAATCTCCTCGACAACATATTTACCGCTATCATCCTGGAACAAAGATTTGAACTCGATATTTTTTAGTACGTTTGAAACATAACGAACCCTTAGTCCTCTTTTCAAATTTATAATATCAAAGTTATTAGTATCCCAATAAATATCGGTTTGCAGATCTTGATGGTTAAAAACCAAACCTAAATTTTCTAAAAAAACTTTAATATCTTCTTTAGAAACTTTTGGGCTGATAATAAACTTCAATTCCTTTTCTATATTCTGTTTTTGATTAATTGTGCTCATAAGTGTACGCCTGGTAATAATCATTCTGCCAATTATTATAATAAGTTAACAACTTTGATAATTCCACTGGAGAATTTTCCCCAAATTGTTGTGAAGTTGTAATTTCATGTTTTGCTCTATTACCTATTCCAGCAGCATGCATAGACATTAGTTCCTCCTCAGAATAACCATTACTTACCAAAGTAGTCCATTCTTGAGTAGCTGGATAAGGCCTAAATATAAAAATACTTGCTCTAAACAATGCCCCACTTTTTTCCGTTAAATTTTGAGCCATCCTAATAGTTTCCATGGTCTCTTCTTTTGTCTCTGAGGACGGGTACCCCTTAAAATGCACTAAGTTTCTATATAATTAGAAACCGCATTTAGGGGGTGATTATTTCGCCAAAACCTGTTATTGCCACAGAAGTCAAACAAGAGATCCTGGCCCAGGTCAAGGCCGGAGAGCCGGTCCTGGCACGGGCTAAAAGCTATGGAGTGTCAGACAAGAGTATTTACAATTGGCTAGAAGGAAGTACCACCCGGAAAGTCAGCTGGCTAGAATACGCCAAGCTCAAAAAGGAGAACTCACAACTCAAAGAAATCATCGGGGTGTTATCCCTGGAGGTGGAGAAGTCAAAAAAAAAGACAGGTCGGTAAAACTGTCCAGGCTAAACTGCCCCAGGTAAGTAAGTCCCTTATCTCCCGCTCCCTGGGGATCGGGAAGAGGAACCTTTATTATCAAAACACCCGGCTGCAAGACCGGGATGAAGCACTAAAAGTGCAGATCCTCAAGGTCCTGGAAATCAATCCGGCTTACGGGCACAAAAGAATGGC